>JAFGIR010000415.1 GCA_016929515.1 Pirellulales bacterium
ACTTGGAACAGTAAAACTAGACAAGGCAGGCCTTTGTGTCTATATCATTCTCCCCCTTGCACTTGCGATCTCAGGAAGTGCCATTCGCATCAGACACGTATTAGCTGCAGCCTTCCAGTTGACACACAAGTTAAACACGCCGTTGTTCACCCTTGTGTGCTCTGCGAGACACATTATGCGCTTCGCCCAGTCATGGTCGAAAAAAGTCCTGTAGGACTCTAGTCGCTCGTCGATCAAAATTGGGCGTACCTGTTCAGCCATCGTTGTTTCCCTGGAGCCGGCCCGGAAACGGAGTAGCCCCGGTGCGAACATCAATATGTTAACCTCGGCAACGCGACGCGGAATCCTGGCACCAGTCAATGCCCCCGCGTCGAAAGTTAACACTGCGACGGAGATACGTCAATCCGTGGGCATGAACCTCTCGACGAACCGATGTCCGCACGGCCCCGACGAACCATGGACAAAAAGCGTTTTGCGAGTGGAAACCGGCGAAACCACCGTCCCTGGGCGGGGTTCTATTGGCATTCGTCCGCATTTATACTGGAGTCAATGTCCAGCTCGGTAGACACAAGGATTCAATCACCAGAGAACCCCCCATGCCAGTTCATTCAGTCGCGCTGTGGACCTTGATGTTGACGGCCACGTTGGGCCTGGCTGCGGTCACCACGGAAACACCCGAAGACACTGAACCCAAGCCAGTGGAGTCGATCGTTGAAGGTGTGCCGATCGACAGCGGTTTCGTGATTTTGAAAGGTAAGTATCTCTCCAGCCCCTATGTCGTTGGCAGGCGTGGAGAAGAACTATTCATCAACGGTCGGTCTGTTGACACGGAGCGTTTCCACATGCGTCGCTGGGGATCCCGTGGTTCTTACCCAGGCCGGGAAGGCGGATTTCGGACAGGGGGAGCAGAAGGCAATCTGTTGAGTTCTGACACGGAGCAAAGCAGCCACCGGCGGTCTTCCAGCAGCACCGCGTACGTGGAACATCAGCTTCAGAGCAACGCCTTGCTGATCGTGTTTGACGACGAGATGGCCGTGTTTGTGCCTGGCCGCCAGGAAATGGCCGTTTTGGAGATCCTGCTTGGCAAGCTCCCGCAAGAGGACAAGGTGCAAGCGTTAATGAAGCTTCGCACGATGTGGATCGACTCGGCCCGATGGAACGAACTTGTCCACACGTTCCAGCCTTCGACCGAGCTGGCCGAACGGGTTGCCAAGATTCAGCAGGTCATAGCAGCCAAACACCCTCGGCGGGTCGCGTCGCCGAGCCTGCCCCATTTCATCAAATACGGCATCACGATCATGGGAATTGTGTTGGGAATCGTCGCCTTGGGAAGTTTGTTGAACCATCGGCCCGACAGCCAAGCACGTTGGCGAGAAATCGATTCTTCCGGCGACAGCATTCCGATGACCATCCGGAACGTGGCGTTTGTCGTGGTCTTGGGGTTCTTCGATCTCGGATGCACGCTGCTGGCCCAAGGTTCGACCGGGTTCATTGAAATCAATCCTCTGGGAAGCGAGTTGCTCAGCAACCCCGTGCTGCTGGCCGGCTTCAAGGTGGCGTCGCTGTTGGTCGGTTGCACGATCCTGCTGGCCCTACGGCGATACCGAGGCGCCCAAGTCGCTTCCTGGTGGCTGTGCCTGGCCTGCACTATTCTGACTTTCCGTTGGGCCACCTACGGCTCGCTGTTCTTGGCGTGACGTCGGCCGCTTAACCGATTCAAGACGCGCCCTTGGCTTCCTGGGCGAGCACCATTTGCCACTCGTTGGTCAGCCCCAGCTTGGCTACCCAATCTGCGATATACTCTCGATCGACGCGGTTTGCTTGCACCTTCAGCACTCCGGCAATGTCGCGCAAGTGTTTCTCGGAGCCCCCTTCCCGATAGTATTCGAGCTTTTTAATGATCACGTCCTCGGCCGAGGCAAACCGGGCGGAGAACCCCGGCCCTGCGGGGATTCGCACGCCACGATTCAGGCGGGAACGATTGAACGGCGTCTCTGCCGGGATCATCACGTCGACCTTCAGACCCGACGCTGGATGGATGATGTTGAATTGCGACCGATCCGTCACCGCTCGGCGCACCGCGTCGGGATGGCAGTAGAATTCAGGAGCGGGAAACGCCGCACAAAAGCCGTCGACCTTCGCCTCCGCAAGCGCGGCCACCACGTCAACGTCGTTGGTGAAGCGGGGCTCGCCGTAGGCAATCGTTGCCGTCGAACCGGTGATCAGGTACGGAATCTCCAGCGACTCCAGCACCTCGGTGAGTTTCCGTAGCATTTCAGACGGCCCCATGCGACATCCTCTTCGCGACTTGCCTCTGGATCGCTTCGTCGGTCCAGTTCGGATGCTCGGCCCTGACAACTTCGCGAATCATCGTTCGTGCGAAATGCCACATTCCGAAACCGATCTCCAACCGCTCTTGCTCGGTCTTCTCGCGCAAGACGGTGGCCATCGCGTCGTCCATCACGTCAAAGTCGGGCGTTTTGCTTCCCATGCCGTCTTCCTTCACGCTTCACTCTTCTCACTTCACCACAAAGTTGACCATGCGGCCCGGCACGACGATTTCCTTGACCATCGTCTTGCCCTCGAGCAACTCGGCGATTCGCTCGTTTGCCTTCGCCGCGGCCAGAAGCGTCTTGGCGTCGGCGTCGGTCGCCACCTGGATCTTGGCCCGAAGACGCCCGTTGATCTGGACAGGCACTTCGATCGCGTCCTCGCGCAGGGCCGCTTCGTCATGCGCGGGCCACGGCTCGAAGGCGAGCGTCTTGTCGTGTCCCAACAGTTGCCAAAGCTCCTCGGCCATGTGGGGCGCGAAGGGCGAGAGCATCAACACGAGTTTCTCCATCGCCGATTTTGGCCGGGCGTCCTGCTTCAGGAAAAAGTTGGTGAACTCCATCATCCGGGCAATCGCCGTGTTGAAAGCCATCTGGTCGAGATCTTGGGTCACCGCATGAATTGTCTTGTGGAGCATCCGGTTTTGATCCACGTCGGGCTCGACATCTTCAATCGCCTCGTTCAGTTGCAACTCATCGGCCCGTTCGTCGACGATCATCCGCCAGACGCGATTCAGAAAACCGTGCACGCCGCTCACCCCGTCCATGCTCCACGGCTTGACGGCCTCCAACGGGCCCATGAACATCTCGTAAAGACGCAGCGAGTCGGCCCCGAAGCCCGAGACGACCTCGTCCGGGTTGACCACGTTGCCTCGGCTTTTCGACATCTTGTAGGCGCGGCTGTCGATCTTGATCGACGGATCGGCCACGAGCACGAACGACTCCCCCTGTTTTTCGACCGCCTCGGGCTCGACCCGAACCGGCACGACCGGCCGGCCCGATCGCTTGTCGATCTGGCCGTTGTCGGCCGCGTTGGCGACTTGGGCCGCGCTCGTCCAGCGGCCGTCGGCGTCCTGATAGCCGGTAAATTCCATCTCGCCGAGGATCATGCCCTGGTTGACCAGTTTCTGGAAAGGCTCGTCCATGCTCACGTAGCCCCGGTCGTGGAGCACCTTGTGCCAGAATCGGGCATAGAGCAGGTGCAACACGGCATGTTCCGCGCCGCCGACGTACAGGTCGACCGGCATCCAGGCCTTCTCAATCTCCGGGTCGACCAGGGCCTGATCGTTTTTCGGATCGAGAAACCGCAGATAGTACCAACATGAGCCAGCCCATTGAGGCATGCTGTTCGTCTCGCGCTTGTACCGTTTTCCGTCCAGGGTCACATAGAGCCAGTCTTCGGGTGCCTTGTCCAACGGCGGCTCGGGACTGTCGTGGGCCGCGTCGAACTTCATGTCCTTGGGCAGGTCGACCGGCAACTCGTCGGCCGGCACCGTGCGCAAGCGGCCGGTCGGTTTGCCCGCCGCGTCCAACTCGTGAAGGATCGGGAACGGCTCGCCCCAGAAATGCTGCCGGCTGAAAAGCCAATCACGGAGTTTGTAATTAACTGCTTTGCGTCCCAGACCTCTCTTGTGAAGATCCGTCGTAATCGTCTTCTTGAAATCCGCCGTGATCAGACCGTCGTAGATGCCCGAGTTGATCGCCGTGCCGTCTTCGACCGAGCATTGGCGCCCCGCAAGGACTTCGTTGCGATCGACCTCGGTGCTTTTGCCCGGGTCGACCACAGCAACGATTGGAATATCGAACGTCTGGGCAAATTCAAAATCGCGCGTATCGTGCGCCGGCACGGCCATGATGGCCCCCGTGCCGTAGCTGATGAGCACATAGTCGGCCACCCAGATCGGGATTGCTTCGCCATTGACCGGATTGATGGCATACGAGCCGGTGAAGACGCCCGTCTTGTTCTTGGCCAGATCGGTGCGGTCCAAATCGCTCTTTCGCGCTGCCTGCTCGCAGTAGGTGTCGACCGCTTTGGCCTGATCGGGCTGGGTAAGCCGCCGGACAAAGGGATGTTCGGGCGCGATGACCATGTAGGTAGCGCCAAAGAGCGTATCGGGCCGGGTTGTGTAGACGCGCAAGACGTCGGGGCCCGGTTTCGTGGGAAATCCGGCCTCGTCGCGGTCGCTGGTCCAATCGGTAAATCGCTCGCGCGACGGGCGTCCGTCGTCGGTCGTTTCGTCGTCGATGAAGAAATCGACGTCGGCGCCCTCGCTACGGCCGATCCAGTTGCGTTGAAGCGACTTGATGCTCTCCGACCAGTCAAGCTGGTCAAGATCCTTCTCCAGTCGATCGGCATAGGCGGTGATTCGCAGCATCCACTGGCGTAGTGGAATGCGCACGACCGGATGGCCGCCCCGTTCGCTCACGCCGCCGATCACTTCCTCGTTGGCCAGCACCGTGCCCAGCGCGGGACACCAGTTCACCGGCGCTTCGAGCTGATAAGCCAGCCGATGGTCGTCGCGATACTCGCGAACCAGGTCCTCCTTGAGCTCGATCTGCTTTGGGAGGGGCAACTCGTCGATGGGACGGCCACGGCCTTGCTCCGGGTCGAACCACGTGTCGTAGAGCACCAGGAAGATGAACTGCGTCCAGCGGAAGTAGTCCACGTCGGTCGTGGCCAACTCGCGGTCCCAGTCGTAGCTGAACCCAAGCATCTTCAACTGGCGGCGGAAATTGGCGATGTTCTGCTCGGTGGTGATCCGCGGCGCCGTGCCCGTCTTCTTCGCGTGCTGCTCGGCCGGTAACCCAAAGGCATCCCAGCCCATCGGATGCATCACGCTAGTGCCTTTCATCCGGTGGTAACGGCAGACGATATCGGTGGCCGTGTAGCCTTCGGGGTGGCCAACGTGCAGACCGTCGCCGCTTGGGTAGGGGAACATGTCGAGCACGTACATCTTTTTGCCCTGGGGCAAACGCGGGGTGACAAACGTGCGGTTCTCATCCCAGTATTTCTGCCACTTGGGCTCGATCGCGGCCGGGTTGTAGCGAGGCATGATTTGGTTCTTTGTCTGACTTCGCGCGGGGAAACACCCCGTTTTGGAAAGAGGGACCAAACAATAGACCCCCTCATGGGACCGGTGTTCGTGGAAACGTTCGATTCTAACCACTGCCCTGCGGCTCGGCAAATGCAGAATTGGCCTTGAGCGGTTGCCTCCGTTTCGCTAAAAGACCGGCCCTATCTTTCTCCATTCGATTTTCGACTGCTTCTCCCCGTGAGCCCGTTCGGGCCAAGGAGGCCTTGTCGCCATGCGCCATAAGCTTTTTGGACAATTATCGCTGTGCGTCCCGACGATGGTACTCGCACTTTCAGCTACCCTCGCCAGGGGGGATCGGACTTTTCCTTACCAAGCCTATGTCACGGCGGACGATGTCTACGTTCGCAGCGGGCCGGGCCAGACCTACTATCCGACCGACAAACTCAAAGCCGGTCAGGTTGTCGAGGTCTATCGGCACGATCCGGGTGGATGGTGCGCGGTTCGACCCCCCAAGGACAGCTTCACCTGGGTCTCGACTCGGCACCTGAAACCGCTCGGCGACGGACTGGCTCAAGTGACTACTCCCCGCGTGGCCGCCCGGGTCGGAAGCCGCTTCAGCACCATCCGCGACGTCATCCAGGTTCGTCTCCATCAGGACGAATTGGTCGAACTGCTGCCCGACCCAAGCGGCCGTCGAGACGATTCCTGGGTAAGGATCGCTCCACCATCGGGCGAGTTCCGTTGGATCAACGGCAAGTATCTCGACCCAGAGTATCCGGTGGACGGCGTTCGCAAAAACTCCGACCAGGACATTCGCCCGCCGCACGAGTCGGCCAGGCCCATCGAACCGGGCCCCGACGCGGACGACAGTCGCCCGCGCGAGACTCGGCGTGATTCGGCCCCGCGAGCCCTTTCGCCCGAGGCCTATCAAAAAAGGCTCGACGACCTCGACTTGGGACTCTCGGTCATGGTAACCGAAGAGCCGACCGTCTGGCAGTTCGACGAGATGGCTTTGGAAGCCGAACACCTCGTGACGCAAGCCAACACGGCGCTGGAACGCGGCCGGGCAAGAATGCTCCTGGCAAAAGTCGAGCGATTCGAAAACATCAAGCAACGCTACGACGCGGTCAACCACGTCGTGGCCGACACCCAACGCCGCGACCGGCCGCTTGCCGAGTTGGCGTCGCGCTACCATACGACGCGGCGAACCGAATCCTCCGGCCGATTCGACGGCCGGGGTCGTCTTACGCGGGTCCGCTCGCCCAAGCCGGGCGCGCCTCGCTATGCACTGGTCGACGAAACCGGCAAGATCACCTGCTACGTCACCCCGTCGCCCGGCATGAGCCTGCGCCATTACGAACAGCGCGACGTCGGCGTCAGCGGCACCCGGGCCTACATACCCGAGCAACAAGCCTACCACGTCATGGCCAAACACATCGACGTCTTGGGCGCCGGGCAATTGCGTTGAGCTCGCGATCAATCCCCATGCGAAACATCGAGCTCAGGGCAAAGATCGGCAGCCTCGACCAGGCGCGTCAAACGGCCGAATCGATCGCCACCAAGCGGTTGGGCGCCGAGCACCAGATCGACACCTATTTCAACTGCGGCGGATCCGAATAGAAAATAAAAGGGTCGAGCAAAATAAAGACTCCCGACCCTTTTAGACCCTCCCCAGCATGATCCGCAACATGAAATCGTCCTTGAACATCTCGCAGGTTTTGTCCAGGTCGCACAGGTCGTAGAGCGACGCCGG
>JAFGIR010000416.1 GCA_016929515.1 Pirellulales bacterium
GATCTCAAATCGTTCTGTGCGAACGAGATCCTTCGCTGCGCTCAGGATGACAATCAGCGGCTCGCGAGGTTTTCGGATAGGTCCTTATTCCTTCAGCGCCGCGAGCAGATCGAGAACGGCCTTCTTGCCGTCGCCGAAGAACATCAGCGTGTTGTCGGCCGCGAACAGCGGGTTGGGGATGCCCGCAAATCCCGGGCTGAGACTCCGTTTGATCACGATGACCGTGCGCGACTTGTCCACGTCGAGAATGGGCATGCCGGCGATCGGACTCTTCGGGTCGGTGCGGGCGACCGGGTTGACTACGTCGTTGGCTCCAATCACCAGCGTCACGTCGGTTTGCGCGAAGCTCGGGTTGATTTCGTCCATTTCCTTGAGTTGCTCGTACGGAATCTCGGCCTCGGCCAGAAGCACGTTCATGTGGCCCGGCATTCGTCCGGCCACTGGATGGATGGCGAACTCCACCACGATCCCCTTCGATTCCAAGAGATTCGTCAAATCGCGGACGGCGTGTTGGGCTTGGGCAACCGCCAGGCCGTAGCCCGGCACGATTACCACGCGGCTCGCGCTGTCGAAGAGCATGGCGGCTTCTTCGGCAGAGGTCGACTTGACGCGACCGCCGTAGACTTCGTCGGCCGTGGCCGAGCCTTCACTGGCCTCCATGACGCCGAACAGGACGTGAACCAGCGACCGGTTCATGGCCTTGCACATGATCTGCGTGAGAATCACGCCCGAGGCACCCACCAACGAGCCGGCAATAATCAACACCGTATTGTTCAGCACAAAACCGGTCGCCGTCGCGGCCAGACCCGAGTAGGAGTTCAACAGGGCGATTACCACGGGCATGTCGGCCCCGCCGATCGGATTGACCAGCGTCACGCCGAGGACCGAAGCCACCACGACCAGAAAGAAGTAGGGCGCCACCGAGCCGGGCGTCATGATGCCGATGACCATCAGGAGGATCACCACCACGCCCAAGCCCGCGTTGATGGCCTGCTTGGCCGGATAGTCGAACGGTTTCTTGAACGACTTGAATTCCTGCAACTTGGCAAACGCCACGAGGCTACCCCAGAAGGTGACCGCGCCGATCAGTCCGGCCAGCAAGCCGGCGACGAGCGTACCGTAGTCGGGCAGGGCTTCGGAGTTCTTCTCCAGGGCAACGCCGTACGCGTTGGCTTTGACGATCAGTTCGGACCAGGCCACCAGAACCGAAGCACCGCCGCCGAAGCCGTTCAGCAGTGCGACCATCTGGGGCATGGCCGTCATTTCGATCTTGACGGCCAACACGCCGCCGACAGTCGCGCCGACCGCCAGCCCGAGGACGATCATCCAATAGCCGACGATCTCCTGGCTGACTAGCGTCACGACCACGGCCACCAGCATGCCCATCGCGCCGAGCAGGTTGCCGCGAACGGCCGTTTTCGGATGCGTGAGGCCCTTGATTCCGAGAATGAACAAGACGGCCGAAATCAGATACGCCAAAGCGATAATCGTTGTTCTCGTAGCCACGGTCTATTTCTTTCTGACAAGCTTTGTCGAGGACGACTTCATCAACCATAAGGAACCGCGTTGCCAACCGTTCCCAGGATTGGACTACTTGCGACGGAACATCTCCAGCATGCGATTGGTGACCAGAAATCCCCCCACCACGTTGATCGTGGCCATGGCCACGGCAACCATGCCAAGGAAACAAGCAAACGGGCCATGGTCCGCGCCGGCGGCCAGCACGGCTCCGACCAGCGTGATGCCCGAGATCGCGTTCGAGCCCGACATGAGCGGCGTATGCAGCGTGGGCGGAATTTTCGTGATAATCTCGAAACCGACGAAAATCGCCAGCACGAACACGGTCAGTCCGGCAATCAGACCCAACGGGGGCGACTCGGCTTGAGCGGACGCCTCGGCAATCAACGCCAGAGTGTTCAATCCGGTGAGAGAACCCATCAGTATCACTCTCCCTGAAGGTTAGTCGTCTTTCTTGATGTCGTAGATATCGCCTTGCGGCTCGTCGGCCTCGGCCGGTTCGTCGGAGGAGGGTTTCTCTTCCGGCACGTCGGCCAGCGGGGTAATGCCCAGCAACTCGCACACACGCTCGTTGACCACGTGGCCCCGGTGCGTAATCAAAGTGTCACGGACGATTTCATCGTCCAGATCGAGCTTGATTTTGTTCTTGTCGACCAGATGAAGCAGAAACGTGGTGATGTTCTTGCTGTACATCTGGCTGGCATGGTAGGGAACTTCCGAAGCCAGATTGGCCGGCCCGAGGATCGTGACCCCCGAATGCACCACGGTTTCGCCCGGCCGGGTCAGTTCGCAATTTCCCCCGCGCTCGGCCGCCAGATCCATCACGACCGAACCCGGCGCCATACCCTCGACCATCGGCCGGGTCAGCAGGATGGGCGCTTTCTTGCCCGGCACGGCGGCCGTCGTGATGACCACGTCGCTTTCGGCGACGACTCGGGTCATCATCTCGCGTTGCTTCTCATAGAATTGTTCGTCCATCACCTGAGCATAGCCGCCCTTATCCTCGGTCTGGCCCGTGTCGAGTTGGAGTTCGACAAACTTGGCGCCGAGGCTTTGACACTGTTCTTTGACGGCCGCGCGAACGTCGTAGGCGGAAACCACGGCCCCGAGCCGCTTGGCCGTGGCGATGGCCTGAAGCCCGGCAACGCCAGCGCCGACCACGAACACGCGAGCCGGAGCGAGCGTGCCGGCGGCCGTCATCATCATCGGGAACATCTTTGGCAACGCTTCGGCTGCCACCAAGACGGCCCGATAGCCGGCCACCGTCGCCATCGAGGAGAGAATGTCCATGCTTTGGGCTCGAGTAATCCGAGGCAACAACTCAAGCGCCAGCAGCGTGACTCCCGCCGCGGCATAAGGCTCGGCCGACTTGGGCTCCCCCAGTGGATCGCAGGTGGCAATCACCAGAGCGCCGGAACGCAACCGTCCGACATCGTCGGCCGCCCGGCTGGCATTGGCGCCGGCGGCGCGGACCTGCAAGAGGACATCGGCGGCCAGGATTTCGTCTCGGCTGGCCGCGATCTTGGCCCCTTTTTGAACGTATTGCTCATCGGGAAATCCGGCGGCCGTGCCCGCCCCGGTCTCAACGAGCACCTTGAAACCCACCTTAACAAGGGGCGAGACACCGGACGGCACTAGGGCCACCCGCCTCTCCCCCGGATATGTTTCCTTGCCAACTGCAACAATCATGGACCGACCGTGGTTTAGCACCTTGGTAACAGACTTTGGCGGCGAAGAGCACCCACCAGTAGAGCGTCAAAACAGGAGAATAATTCTCGCAAAAGAAATGACATAACACAATCCCCCCCTTGGACCTAGTGGTTGGGTATTGTGAGACCGAATCCGAAGCGAACTCATGTCGGATCGAGTTTTCTCGGGACTGACGTGTTTCTCAAGCGGATTACGCCAGATCACGGCGACGCACCAGAGCATGGGGCCCGCGGGACTCTACCTCTCCGGGGCGAATCTTGGCTGCCTCCTTTCAGAATTTGGCAAAGAACCTTATTGTACTTGAGGCTGGGGAGCCCTTGCCGAGCGACCGATAAAGGGTTAAATTGTGTGTTTCCCTATACTTGATGGGAAGTGAGCTTACGCGTTCGCGGCGAGGTGGTTTGCCTCCGGCGAGCCGGTTTCCTAGTGGAAGAGTATCCTGGTGATGACAAAAACCTACATGGCCAAAACGGGCGAGGTCGAGGCGAAGTGGTGGTTGGTCGATGCCAACGACAAAATCGTCGGCCGCCTGGCGAGCGAGATTGCCGTTCTGTTGATGGGCAAGCACCGACCGACGTACACCCCCCATGTCGACACGGGCGATTATGTCGTCGTCATCAACGCCGAGAAGGTTGTCTTCACCGGCAATAAATGGGACAAGAAACGATACACTTGGTATACGGGCTATACGGGTCAGCGGAGCGAATCGGCTCGGGACCGCATGGAAAAACACCCCGAGAAAATCCTCACCGAAGCCGTCCGCCGGATGTTGCCCAAGAACAAGTTGGCCACGAAGATGCTTTCCAAGTTGAAAGTCTATGTCGGCAACGACCATCCGCATCAAGCACAGAATCCCGAGCCACGTGAACTCGGCGTCAAATAATCCCTATCGAGACTTAAAGCAGAAACGCCATGGCAGAAACCGCGACCACCCAGGCATCGGGCACCGGCGACATTTTGGGTACCGGACGGCGTAAGTCGTCGGTTGCTCGAGTACGTGTTCGTCCCGGCACGGGAACGATCCTTATCAACAAACGGCCGCTGGATGAGTATTTCCCGCTGCCCCAACAGCGCAACGCGGTCATGGCGCCGCTGGTTCACACCGAGAAAACCGAAGCGGTCGATGTGATCATTCGCGTGCACGGCGGTGGGACAACCGGCCAGTCGGACGCCTGCAAGCTGGGCATTGCCCGAGCACTGAAAAAAATGGATCCCGCGCTTGAGGAAACACTCCGTGACTCGGGCCTGCTGACCCGCGACGGCCGCGAGGTCGAGCGGAAGAAATACGGGCTCCGCGGTGCTCGCCGCGCGACCCAGTTCTCGAAGCGTTGATCTGCTGCGACTATTGTGGAAGACGAACGGCCCACGCCGGGCAACCAGTCTGGCGTGGGCCGTTTTTTTGCGACTACCCGCCTAGGAATCGTCGCGGCGGTTTTTCTGATACTCTCGGCTGGCCGCTTCCAAGGTCTGTCGTTCTTTCCTGGTGAGACTGGCCTCGCCCTGTTGATGGATCTTTTCCAAGATCCGATCAACTTCCTGGCCGAGCTTATCCTCTCGTTGCTTGTCGCGGTCCGGGTTGTGAACGCGCAATCGGGGCCGCCGCTTGAGCCAATCAAGCGACAGGCTGCCGCTGAGCCGGGTCAGATTCCAGCCGAAATGAAAGTAGGCCCCGGCAAAAGCGATGCCGACCAAGTGGACGCCGTAGGCGACGTTCTGGTCTCCATAGCCGGCTTGTCCGAACAGGTTTATCAAAACCAGCAACACGCCGACCAACCAGGCCGGAACCGGAATCACGAAGAACAGCAGCAACGTCTGGCGAGGATAGTTCACAATGAAAAGCAGAACCACGCCCACGACCGCGCCCGAGGCGCCGATCAGATGGGGAAAATCCCATTGCCCCTGGGCCATGCCCGTGGCGCTGCCCACCACGCCGCAAAGAACAATGGCGGCCAGATAGAACCGCACGAATTCCCGGCTGCCGTAGCGTTGTTCAACGGGAGGGCCCAGGAAGAAAAGGCTCAACATGTTGAACAAGATATGCTCGTAATCCGGCATCGGTGCATGGGTAAAGCCATAGGTGAGAAACTGCCACCAGAGCCAGGGATGGACTAGAGTCGACGGCTTGCAGGCCAGTATATCGTTGATGGTCGTGCCGCCTGCGTCGCCTGGCGTGAACAGCCCATCGGCGACGAACACCACGACGTTGATCAGGATGATCCACCCGACCATGGTCCGTGGGCCGGGCAGATTCATGCCCGACGGTTGGGTTCGATAGTAGTCTCGGTCGTAAATACCCATGGTTGTCTAATGGTTAAGACAGGTTGATTGCGTTTGCGGTTGGCATCGGCTGCCGGGACACGAATGGCCACACCATTGTGCGCCAAGACCATGAAAAAGCCTAGGTCATTTCGCACTCGGGCAAACCTTAGGCTTGCTACGAGACAACGTCCGAGGTGGGGGGGTTCCTACTCCCGGGAGAGGTCTGCCGCGTTCAGACAGTCGATCAATTGGCGAAGCCGGCCCGAGTCGTAACGATTGAAATGAAAAATCAGCCGTGGCAGTTCGGCCAACTCGGGTTCGTCCCTTTCTTCCGCCAAGGGGCTGCCCTGGCGAATGGTCCCCTTTTCGACGATGTCGGCAAATCGGTCGTTGATCGAGTCGAGCAGCCGGTCGTCGATCGGCCGGTTCAACCGCATCACGAGTTTCTCGTGAACGTAGCGCATGCTGTGATAGACGCGGAAAAACCCGAGAATCTCGTCGACCGCTTCCTCGACACGATCGGTCAGACGGAACAAGGATAGATCCTGGGGGCTGATCATGCCGCGGCCGAGCAACTTGTCGCGGATAAACCGCTCGAAGTCGCGCCAGTAGTCGCCGCCCGGCTCGTCCAGAAACACCACCGGAATCATGTCCCGCTTGCCCGTCTGAATCAGCGTGAGCACCTCCATGCCTTCGTCGAGCGTGCCGAAGCCGCCGGGCAGCAGGCAAACGGCGTGGGATTCCTTGACGAACATCAACTTTCGGGTGAAGAAGTACTTCATGTGGACGAGTTTAGGATCGTCGGCGATGACACGGTTTGCCTCTTGCTCGAAGGGGAGCATGATGTTCAGTCCCATCGATTTCTCGCGTCCGGCGCCGAGGTGGCCTGCTTCCATGATTCCGCTGGCCGCGCCGGTAACCACGAGCCAACCGTTTTGGGCCATGAGCCGGCCCAACTCGACTGCCTGCGCGTAGCACGGGTTGGTGGGGGGCGTTCGCGCCGATCCGAAGATCGTCACTTTTCGAGTCGAACGGTAAGGCGTGAAGACCTTGAAGGCGTAGCGGAGTTCGCGAATCGTGCGTGCAAGGATCTTCAGGTCTCCGCGCGTGGGATAGTCCCTGGCCAGCTTGTCGGTCGATTCGTGGATTCGCTCGATCAAATCGTCGATTCGGCGAGGCGGCTGCGCAGGCCGGCTGGTCGCTTCGGCCGCCCCGTGACAGGAGGTCTCGGCGGCCCGGTCTCCGGCGACTCGGCTACGTTCGCTCACGGCATTGCGCGCGGACGTTGGGTGGGGAGTCTCCGGTTTCTGGTCCGTTCTTCGGATTGATTCCCGACTCATGGCTGCTCTTCTCCGCACGGAAGGACTGTACGGCTTTCATTATACTCACCGTTCTTTCCAATCGGCCGGGGGATCCGTTCTCGGACGAGAATCGCCTTGGGGAAGCGAAGAGAAGAGACAGATGATAACGTTTTTGCCGGTTCGACGTTTGAACAGTGTTCCTTTGTTGACCTTCTGGCGGTCGTTATGGGGGTTGATTGGCCCCGTCAGACAGAGGTAGGATGGGTGTACTGAGTCGTGTGCGGCGCGAAGGCCATCTCTTGTTTTCTTCGAGAGCGATGCCGTGGCAGAATCTGGTCGGAATTTGGTCCGAACGACGTGTCCGGAGTGTGGCGCGCGTTTGAAGGCGCCGGCCTCGAAAATCGGCCAGCGATTACCTTGTCCCAAATGTGGCCATGAACTCACGGTCGTCGGGCCAGCGCCGGCGGACGACGAGTACGCCCTGAGTGAAACAACGTACGCCGTTCGAGAACTTCCGCCCGAGGAATATTCGCCACCGGTGATTCCGGCCGCCGCTGGGCGTGGCAGACGCTCATTCGACGACGACTCGGAGGGCGCGGCGGGCCTGGAGGATGAGCAACGGGGGTCGGTTCTCACCGAGCGGCCGAAGTTGCCACCCCACCCGATGCTCAACAGCGTGCTGACGTTCTTCCTCGATCCGCCCGCGGTAATTTGCTGGTTGAGCTTCACGGCAGTCGCTTTCGTGGTGCTTGTCGCGCGGAACATGGCCGAGGGTGCCGCCTCCGCGGGACAGTTCGGCCCGGTTGCCAGTTTTCTCATGGGTGTGATCGCGGTCGTGATTGGGGTGATTGGGTTGATCGCGATCACGGGCTATCTGTTGGCCATTCTCCAAGACTCGGCGGCTGGAAACCGGGTAATCATCGACTGGCCTACCCCCGTGTTCCTCGACTGGGTCGGTGGGGTTCTCTACGTTCTCGTTAGCGTTTTCCTTCCTCTCGCCGTAGCGTATGCGGTGGCGTGGCCGTTGGGTGGCGTGGTGGCCAACGCGTGGCTTGTGCCGGTGTCTGTCTGGCTGTTGTTTCCCGTCTTCCTGCTCTCGACGCTCGAAACGCAGTCGCCGCTCGTGCCCATCTCGCCGATGGTACTCGAGAGCCTTTGGGTGTGCGGCCGAACGTGGATCGTCTTCCTCCTGGAAACGTGTCTTCTCGGGGTGGGCCTGTCGTTGCTGGCCGTCGGCATCGAACATCTCAGACTGGGCACGTCCGGCGAGGTCTTGCTGGCCGGGGTGGGCGTGGCGGTGGCGATGCTCTATTTTCGTCTGTTGGGTCGTCTGACCTGGGTCTGCGACGAACGGTTTCGGCAAAAGCGAGCCGAAGAGGAAGACGACGAGGAGCCAACGGAGAAAACCGAAGAGCCCGAAATCCGCCCTACGCCGGTCGACGATTTCTAGCCAGTGTTTCCACTGCGTAGCCACCACCGTGACCGTTGAGGAAGGGCTTGAACGACGGGTGCCGCGACTGTTCCCCGCGGACAAGATGTTCCGAATCATGCCATCAGCAGTGCTCTTTCTTCAGTCTTTTCGATGCGTTTGTGGCGAAAAATCGTGGCGAAACGAGTTTTTGTCAGTAAAAATCGCCGAAATCGGACGAATCTACTCAACTTCCCCCACCTTTCCTGTCGATTGAGTCAATCTTGTCTGCCTTATCTATGGTTTAGTGAAGAGAATATGCGCGAGGTGCGGAACCTGGACCGACCTTGCCCAGGCATACCAATTTTCACGGTGGTTGGATCACGGAGGATCGAATGGTTAACACGCTCCCGCCGGCTGAGGAGATTGCTCAACTTTGGAAAGATTACCGAGCCAATCCGGATGATCGCTCGCTTCGCAATCGACTCATGGAACAGTACTTTCCCTTGGTTCGCTATCATGGCGAGCGGGTTTGGTCGCGTTTGCCGCAGGGGGTTGAGTTGGATGACTTGGTGTCGGCCGGTGTATTTGGCCTGATGGACGCCATTGACGCCTTTGATCTTGAACGGGGTGTCAAGTTCGAGACGTATTGCGTACCTCGGATCCGCGGGGCCATGCTCGACGAGCTGCGCAACACGGATTGGGTTCCTCGCCTGGTCCGCTCGCGTGCCCGAAAACTGAGCGAAGCAAACAAGGTCCTGGAAGATCAACTGGGACGCCGGCCCAGCGAGTTGGAGTTGGCCAAGCACCTCGGTATTACCGTGGCGGAAGTCGAAAAGATGGTACTCGACGCCAAGGCGGTCAGTTTGATCAGCCTCAATAAGAAATGGTCCGAAACCGACGGCGCGAAGGAAATCGGTGAAATCGACATCCTCGCCGATCAGAGAAGCGAGGACCCGACCCGGCGCCTGCAGAAGAACGACCTGATGCGATTGGTTACCAAGGGCCTTAACCGCAAGGAACGGCTGATCATCATCCTCTACTACTACGAGGAGTTGACCATGAAGGAGGTCGGCGCGACACTCGATTTGAGCGAGAGTCGGGTCAGCCAAATGCACAGCAGCCTTGTCGAGCGGCTCCAATCACAACTCTGTGAACGCCGAAGCGAGTTTGCCACGGCGTGATCGCGCGCTCTGACCCTTCGAGGCAGCCGGTTCGTCCGTCCGCGTCAACGTCGTGTCTCTTCCTCCGGCGTCTCCGAGTACAACTCCATCTTGTAAACCATCGCTCGGAAGAACAACGTTGCCTTGATCGGTCCGGACCGTCGGGCGCGAACGATCTTGCAGAACAGCCGGCCTTGGGCCTTTCCGTCGGGAGAAATCAACGACTGAAGCTGCCCGGCAACGTCGGAATAGGTGGAAAAAACGAGAACGCCGTCCTCGATATAAGGTCCATGGACGTTGCCGGCGGGGCTGGTCACGGTCATCAATCGTCCGTGCCTCATGCTCGTGTGCAGGCGGCCGTCAATCCACACCCGATCAAACTGCACTTTTTTGTTCAGCCATGCTTCTGGATTCGCGGCCACCTCTTCGATCGTGGGGGCGGGGAGCGAATGGTCCGGATCGACTACCACGTCGGCCTGAATCTCGGCGGCAGCCAAAGCGTCGGGCAACGTCCGCCGTAGCGTGGCCTGCCAGAGTTGCCGCAGCGCGTCATCATGGGGTGTGCCCTCCTCGACCGCCGATTGCCATTGCTCGGGCAGTCGGTCCCTCTCGCGAAAATCGGTCAGGGCTGCCAGATCGAACGTGTTCCAGTAGGCGACGGCACCGTCGTCAACGGTCACTTTCCGCAAACGTTGCAAGAGTGCCCGGGCCAACTCTCGCTGCGTGGCCGTGGCTTGCGGAATCGAATTCGCCACGTCGACGACGATTGCTTCAGGGCTCTCCGTTTCGCTCATGGCGACGGCCTTGTTGAGCAACTCGGCGGCCTTGTGGTCGAACTGTTCGGCTTCGACACGGCGACGCTCGGCCTTGATCCGCGTGGCCAAGGCAGCGGCCTTGTCGGTCTGTGTTGCACCTTCGACGGCCAAGGCCTCGTCGATCGTGTGCTGCGCCTTGTCGAGTTGTCCCCTCTCGAAAGACGCGGCTGCCCATTGCGTCAATTGCTCAACGCGTTCGTTGGCCCCGTCCGAACTCGACCCGGTGCAGCCCACGAGACTCATAAGCACGAGCAGCCCGGCGGCCGTACTACTCGTTATCCTGAACACTTGGTTGTGGAGTACGGTGTCGGAAAACATCGCTTGCCAGGAAGTATCTGGTGGTGAATCGGCCGAAATCAATGCGGCCGGTGTGACTCGATGACGATCGAGGGTTTGGCCGGCTCAACATGCGGCGCCGGTTGTCTCGAGGGTTCTGGGGTCAAAGGGGTCGACTCTGGCTCCGTCGTGACCGAAGTCGAAGCGGTTTCACCGTTCGAGAAAAAGGAGTGCAACGCGTAGCCTACCACGCCGAACAACGAACCAAAAAAAACAAGCACCACGGCCGCCGGCAGGACCCAACCCGGCAGACGTCTGCGGCGGTGCCGGACCACCGGCCGCAGCGGGCCTGGGCTCGCGGGCCGAGGCACGCCCAACAAGACCGGCTCGCCCGGCGGTGCTGGTTCGAACGACGTCGACGAGATAGGGCGTGACTTGGCGAGCAGTTCCGCGTCATACCGCGTCTTCTTGTCGGCATCGAGCAATATGAGTTGAGCGGCGGCCACTTCGTTCAACAGGCGTTGCGACGCGTCTGAATGCTCACCCAACTGATACGTACGCAAATGGAGTGTCTGACGGTCGACCGCGTTCTGGATTACCTCGGGATTAGATTCCAGCAACCGAAGACCCAGCAGCCGATAGGCGTTGGGTGGTTGTTCGCTGGGTGGAATTCCCAACCACTTGTGATAGGGGTCCAACGGTTCCGGCATCGGATTCTCTCGGACCAGAAGCCTGCCTGGCAATGCGCCGGCACAAACAGAAATAGGGTCTGTGGCCAATCAGGTCGACGCAGATCGACCTCAACTGCCTACCCCTCTTATACCTTGGTGCTGAAAAAGGGGCAACTGCCGTTTCGACACTCTCGGTGGCCGATAGCCGTTCCTTCCTCCGTGTAGCCTTTGTCGGGGGGGCGTCTCGCCAGTGCTGGCACGGGCAAGATGCCCGTAGCACCCGCTACACCAACCTTGGAGCCGCTCTAATCAGCCGCCACATGCGTTGAGCAGACCACGCTGGTTGAGACGTCCGTTGGCCCGTCGTCTGGGGCAGTGTTCGGCAAAACGCAATGGAGCCAACGTTTGCCGCCGTGTTTCCTGGCCTCGACGGTCACGTCCTGACGATTCTATCTTGCCAGAATCGCCTGTCAACTATCGATGGCTGTCGTGGGCCGAGTTGAAGGAAGGGGCGTTAGCATCCCCGGGGCGTTGCCGCGAGCAACCAGTCAATCGATCCAACTGCCTGGGGTTTGCAACACGAAGTCAATGGTCTCTACCTGCTTCGTGTCGGTACCGCCTCTGCTCGACACGGCTTGGACCCAGGTGAAGTCGTATACGGAAACGGACCTGCCGTCGCCGTAGATCAGTTGGGCCAGATCGTCGGCCGCGTTGAGTCGATCGTCGCCGGCCGAGTCATTCAGGTAAGCCCGATCCGTTCCGCCGGCGGTCGCGTGAGCGCGAACGAATTGGAATCCTTCGGCGCAATTATGGAAGTTAGCGCCGTACATGAAAGTGTATTCCGGTTTGCCCATGAGTGTATCGTTGCCGGCCGAGTCGTAAAGCGTGGCCGAGTCGGTCCCGCCGGCGTTCGCCAGGGCGTAGACGTATCGGAATCCTTCGGCCCGATTGTAGAACCCACTGCCCGACAAACAAGCGTA
>JAFGIR010000417.1 GCA_016929515.1 Pirellulales bacterium
ACCTCAACGGGACATTCCATCGTTTGCGCCAGAGTGGCATCGACGAGGAACTGTTCGACGTCATCTCCGGCTTCGAAGCGCTCAGCGTAGAGGAGAAATGAATGCCCATTGGCGTAGCTGCAGACCATGGTCGGTTGGGTACTCAGCGACCTGGACTATGCTGCCTAAGGCCGATGCCCCTGGGGGCCAGAGCGGGCCCCGAGGCCAGACAGATTCCGCATTCCCGAGACAAGCACGGCGGCTTGGAACTCGGTGAAATGTAGGCAAAGGCACGCTTTCGGAGGCACCATCCTCTCAGAAGCGTTGGGGCCCATTCCTTTCACTGCCCGAAGACTTGTTCGAGGATGCCCCAGCCAAGTGTATCGTTGACAACAGGAATTCTCTTGCCGAGAATACATCGTCTTCTGTCCCCACGGAAATGCATTGCCAGTGTTGGCAGCGCGGGAACGGTTGTAACCTATTAAGAGGAGCAATACGATGATCCGGACAATGACGAAGTGAGTTGTCGTGTTTGGGGTCTTTGCGATGTGGATGCTTGGGATGGAGCAGGCAACTGCCGATCTGAAGAAGCTGGTGCCGATGTTCTGCGGCGCATCGGTCGTGATGGAGTCGTGATGGCAGGGTACTGATATGAGCTTCACTACATGGGTGAAGAGTTGGTTTTCGCATCGCGGAAAGGCGCTCTCGCTCTATCGAAGCGGAATCGCGAAGGCGAACGAGCACGACTACAACGGTGCTATCGCCGATTACTCGGCTGCCATTCGGGCGCCCCATACCCCGACCGACGTGAAGGCGATGGCGCTCTACAATCGGGCACTTGCGTATTCAGCGATTCATGAAGACGAAAAATCGGCCGAGGACCTTACGGCCGTGCTGGAGATGCCGGGATTGCCCATAAACATCAAGAAGGAGGCCCAAGAACGGCGGGAACGGATCCGGCGGCGTAACGAAAGGGAAACGGATCGGACGGCGCAACGAAAACAGGAATAGCCCGTGATGACGTCACGGTTGGCCGTGCTGATTGTGATTCTCGATGATCTTGGTCGCGCTGGCCTGCACTGTTCGGCGTGGTATCGGCGATCGGGAATTCTCGTCTCGTCCTGCACTGGGCGGAGGCCTGATCCTACAGGTCTTGTCCAATGTTGTCCAGAGACTTTGAGCAATCGCGCAGACGACCAGCCTGACCACTCGCCAGCGGATCCCGCGGTGTGCAGGAGCGTATTACGACACCGAATCCCACAACGACTCCGGTCACTCTTGATCACTGTTCACATTGCTCATTGTTGTTCCGCCCGATATTCAGCCTGAGGCAGAGGTGCGCCGTTCAGTGTTCGGCGACAATTACTATACAGTTCAGGGAGAAAGAGAAGCTCGCGACAGCGTTTGTCCCCTCAATGCCAGCACTCCACCACGTGGGATTTGTCAAATCCCCCGATAAACGGAAATTGGACACTTGGGAAACGAGATTGCCCACGAAGGGACCTCTTGAAATGCTTGCTTGTAGGAAGCCCAATCGTCGACGTCAGAGTGGACGCCGCCGCACGCTGACTTGTGAATTCACAAGAATCTCCCTTTTTCAACCCACACGCTTCGCAAAAGTCCGCAAAACTCGGCAAAGCCGCAGCCACTTTAACTCGTTGGGGTACAACGACGTTTCGACGGAAGTCTGCTCTTGGCAACGACTTGGCAAATCCCTTGAAGTGGTCCTCCGGAGCCGAAGGTTACAGGTTCGAATCCTGTCGGGGATACTTCTCCTTGCCAAATAATGACTTACGGCGAATACAGAACCTTATGTCGTTGATGCAAGTCCTTGTTTTAAGTGGTAGAGCTTCGGCCCACGGGGCCGAAAGTTGCAACATCTTGATTTTGCATTCGTTGGTCTGATGATCGAGGTTTCAGCGACGCATATGCCGGCTGACGTGAATACTCTGCCCTGGTTAAACAAGATAATGCCTTAGTGATTTCCGTTGCCGCCGACGAACATCAATCGGGCGAGCGTCTGGGCGAGGGTGTCCAATGTTTGACGGTTGGGCAGGGTTACGGTTAAACGTTGGTGGCCCGAGGCATCTTCTTCCACGCACTCTTTTAGTCGATCACGAACCTGGGTAACCACCGGTTCGGCTGGCTGTGGCGTCTGGTCTTGCGAGATTAGTTCCCCCAGGAAATTGAAGACCGCGCCGAGCATTTCGCCGCCTGCGGCGGCCACGCGGTCGCGATGTTCGGCGATTTGGCGGGTGTGAGCCTCGGTTTCCTTCTGTTTGGTAACGTCGACGGGCGCCTCGGGCTGCGCGCCCAGGAGCACTTCCAGACGGCGACGCAGTTCTTCGATCCCACTCTGAAGGGCAACTTCGGTCACGTCCGACTCGACATCCAATGCCGCCAGTGCCAAGTCGTGTTTGGCCGAGAGGGTTCCCAGCAAGCTGTCCTCGATAGTCCCTTCGGTGACCAGTACGTACACATGCACCGGATGGCGTTGGCCCATTCGATGCGCGCGGCCGATGCGTTGCTCGAGCACGGCCGGGTTCCATGGCAGATCGACGTTGATGACCGTATTAGCCGCCTGGAGATTCAGGCCCGTCGCGCCCGCGTTCGTGGTGACGAAGAACCGGCAGTTCGAATCATTTTGGAATCGGGCGACCAATGGTTGGCGTTTCTTCTGCGGCACGGAACCGTCGAGCCGGACATAATCCAGCTTGCGGCGTTTGAGTATCGGCTCGATCAAGTCGAGCATGGTTGTCCATTCGGAGAAGAGGAGCATCTTTCGATCCGGCTCGGCCAGTAGTCCGTCAATCAACTCAGCGAGGTGTTCCAGTTTGCTCGAATAGCCCGGCCCTTGTTTTTCCACCAGATAAGTGCTGTTGGCCGACATGCGGCACATCAACAGGGCTTTTTGAAGCCGCAACAGGTCCATTTCCGAGAGGTATGCCTTGCGCGTGATCATCGAGATCGTACGCATGTGCGTTGCGTGCAGTTCCTTCTGTTCGTCCGTCGGAGGAATGCGAACGATCTCGCTGCTGCGAGGCGGCAGCTGGTTGAGCACGGATGCACGGGTACGCCGCAGCAGGATGGGCCGCAGGTTTTCACGCAACTGGTCGAGATTCTTGTAGCCTATCACTTTGCCCTTTTCATCCACGACGCGGTGGCGATGGAAGAAACGGAACGCGGGCGGCAAGCGGCGGTCGTCGACGAACTGAACCACCGAGTACAACTCGTCCAGCCGGTTTTCCAGAGGTGTGCCGCTCAAGACCAGCGCGAAGGGCGAACGGAGTCCTTTGATAACCCGGGCCGTCTTCGATTCCCAGTTCTTGATTCGCTGTCCTTCGTCGAGGATGATCAAATCCCACCGGTTGTGTTCGATAGGCAAAATATCGCGAAGCACCTGTTCGTAATTGCAGATAGTGAAAAAGCAATCGCTATCGTATTGCTCGGCGCGCTCGGCGGCACTGCCCACTACGAGTTGGACGTCGCGATCGGTGAACCGGTGGATTTCACTTCGCCACTGTGACTTGACCGACGCGGGACAGACGACCAGAACGCGGCTGATACCGGCCTCGCGTGCGAGCAATTCGGCCACGCCCACGCCCTGGATGGTTTTACCCAGGCCCATGTCGTCGGCCAGAATCGCGCGGCCGACGCCCGTGGCAAAGGCGATTCCTTCGAGCTGATAGGCCAACAACTCGACCTTGAGTAACTCTTTTCGCAAGGGATGTTTGGCGGCATCGGCCCTGATTTCGGCCATTCTTTCGGCCATGCGTTGTTGGAACAGCCGCCGTTGGATCAACTGCTCGGCATCGGGATACACGACGACGTCGTGCCCCAGCCGCCCGAGTATTGCCATGAACTTGACCAACCGGCGCGCGTCGACGATCGGTCCATCGACCAGGCGGCCGGCCGCCTTGGTCAACTCGGGATCGGGGCGGTCGGGAAGCCTGAGATGCAAGGTGAGATCCTCGCCGTAGAGCACATGGACGAACGGTTCACGGTTGCGGTATGGTTTTCGGCGCACCGCGGCCGGAAAGCGTTTCTTCACCTGGCCCAGGGCGTAGAGGATGTGTTTGCACGTGCCCAGGGTGTTCGTGCGAAAGTCGGGGCACGAGCAGTAAGAATCTCCTCGCTGTGGGCCCCGCAGGGCCACCCGGTAGGTCTTGCCCGACAGGGCGCTGCGAATCGTGTAGTCGGTCCAGGCCTTTTTTGGATTGGTGGAGCAAAGACGAAACTCCTCGGTAGTCGCCCTCTCTTGGCGATCGGCAATCGCCTGTTCGATTAACTCATGCTCGCTGAGCATCTCGAGCGGTCGGGTTTCGTCGGGTAACGCAGCCAGGCCCAGGGCCGTCTTCTCCTCCAAGATTAGGGACACGGCCGCCCCGATGTGCTCGCACGTCGTCCGGCAAGACGAGCAGGTCAAATGCAGTCGTGTCTTGGCCTCGGGCGTAGAGGTGATGGTGACCACGGGATCCCTTCCGCGGCCGCCTAGCCCTCGGAATCGCATGCGAAACCGATCTCTTCGGATGAGAACGTCGCGGTCGATGTCGAATTCGTCATAGGCTGCCCCTTGACGAATCAACCGTGGCCCGTCCTGCCCCAGTAGCCGGCAAGCCTGCTGGTAGCTCAACCGCGAAAGCCGATCTTTGAGGGTAAGCTTCTCGCCCTTCTTGGTCTTTTTGGCACGTTCCTTGGTCTTCATGATAGCCACCTCCTGTCAGCCACTGGTCCGAAAGATCCACGCGATCACCATTCCGCTGACAAAACCCATTTTTAACGTCGTTTGACGATCGGTCAATATACCTGACGGCATCACAAAGACTCGGGCGAAACTCGCCACGCCTGGGGCCGCCGATTTTTCAGCGCTGTTGACCAAAGGGTTCGAAGTAGGTCGGAGGTCAGAAACCACATGGGAGATGCAGAGGACCGGTCGAAGGGTATACAGGTGTATAGCATTCGTTATGCTCGCGACGAACGACTTCCCCGATGCTGCTATTCTGCTTTGGCTAAGTATCCCAATATATCGGTCCGGAACGCTCCAACGTCGATGTCCGTTAGCCACGGCGGTGTGATAGCGTTCGGAGGATTGCATCGAGCACCGTATCCAGACGCTTGCCCACGTCCTCGGCGAGGAAGCGAAGCACGAAGTAGCCGTGCTCTTGCAGTAGCGCGTCTTTGCGTCGGTCGCGACGGTATGCCTCCGTGCTGGCGAGATGCTGCGCGCCGTCCAATTCGATGGCAAGGCGTCGCTGGGCACATAATAGGTCGACTTCCATCTGGCCCCAGCCGTCAAAGGGAATCGGCAGTTCGGCATTGAGACGAAATGACCCAGCGGTTTCCGATAGCGTTTCAAGCCGCCGATAGAGAAATGCTTCGGTTGCGCTTCGCGCCCGATTGACGCCCTCAACGTCGGCAGTCACTGGGCGCGCCACATGAACGAATAAGTTTGCAAGAGGAGCGTCGACGCCGTCACGAACGAGCCGACGCACACTGGCTGCGTACTCGCTTTTCCACTGCGGATCGACAGGAAGTGGAACTTCGGCGGGCCAGCCCGGCACCGCGCTGCCGGGCAGCATCACGGTGTATCCTACCGCTTCATACCCGCGGCAGCGTCGGTCGAACATTCGGGCCAGCATGGGCACATTTAGATCGGCGTAGTCGATCACGCGGACTTCACGTTTGTTATCATTGAGTCGATGCAGCCGGCCAACATACTGCGCAATGGTCCCTCGCCAGGACACGGGAAGTGTCAGAAACAGGGTATCCAACCGTGCGTCATCGAATCCTTCCCCAACATAACGCCCGGTTGCAAGCA
>JAFGIR010000418.1 GCA_016929515.1 Pirellulales bacterium
GGCCTCTTGTTGCTGCGCAACACCGACGATTCTGCGATCACGTCTCTCGCAAGTGGCCGGGCCTATCCCGCAGAATCATCGGTGCCACCCGATCAATGTCAGACGACCCACAGGGTCAGAAGATCCACTCCAGTGGCACACCCACCGGCGTGCCGTCCTCATAATACCGGGCCGAACTCCAAGCCCAATCGCACGCACGCTCCACAAGGCCCGCTCGGACAGGATTCAGATGCATGTAGTCCAACTTTTCCTCGGCTTTCTTCTCCGAGAATAGACTGAACGGATAGTACTTCGACTGCCAGAACGGGTCCTTCCGGTCGATCGACGTGGCATATTCCTGAAAGCGGCCGCGCACCAATCGCTTGAGCTGGCGGCTCGATCGCGACTTCCATGTCTGCATCATCGGGCTGAGCCGGCCAGATTCGGGAAACCAAAGAATCGCGTGCACGTGGTCGGGCATCACGACAAACCCACAGCACGTACCGTGACACTTGGCCAGTTCCTCGGCCAGCGTCGCGAGAACAATCCCTCGGGCGTCTTCATCGTCAAGCAGTCGCCGTCGGCGGTAGCACGAAAACGTGACGAATTGGGCGTTGCCCTCGTCGTCGTGAATCCGCCGCGTGGTCATCATTGCCCTCTTTCACGCTATCAGACGGACCAGCCCCCCGGGTGGCACCGATGATTTTGCGGTACAGACCTTACCATTCTCCACTAACGTCGCCGCAAAATCGTCGGTGTGCCGAAGGCACAAGAGGGTGATTGACAGTCTGCTCTTCTACACCATCGCGTTGCAGAGTTCAATCGTCAGAGTCTGGCCAGACGCGACAGGGTCTTCCGATACTTGACAATGAAATCACTTGGGGAGACGGAAGCGCCGTCATAGAATGTTTTTGAATCAATGCCATGTTCCTCGTCCAAGTGAAGATCCTTTCGGATCTTGCTGACAGTGTTCTTCTGGACATCTCGTCCCTCGTCACCGTACGCTACCTGTGTCATGAAGTCTGGTACGCGGCGAGTCCACCTGCCACGGGGCGCTTTGTTGGGCCGCGAGATATTGATCCGGTTTCCCTTGCCTTCCGGATGAGCAAAGATGCAATCATAATCAGTGAGAATCTGCCGAAGTCTATTGAAGGAAATTGGGCGATCACCCTTCTCCACCAATCGAGAAGACTTGTGAATCCAGGTCGCCATCGCCATGACTTCTCGGTCAGCAAGGTCCTTGCGGTGACGGTCCACGATTGTATGTTTTGCAACCTTTAGGACAAACTTAAAGAGCTCATCCTCATTGCAGGTAAGCATAAGACCATTCTCATCAAGAAAAACGAGCAACGCAACCAGAGCCGTTCTCTTGTTGCCATTATGGAACGGATGATCGTGTATGAGCGCATGGGCAAGTGCTGCCGCACTCATTTCTACACTGGGATACTTCTGTTCCTTTCCAAGGCACGTATGGGGACGATGAATTGCAGACCCGAGAAGAGCTTGGTTTCGTATCCCAGAAGGCTCAATGGGATCGGACTGATCAACAAAATCCCTTACCAATTCCATGTGAATCTGCAACAATTCCTCCTCGGTAAGCATTCTCAACTCAGTATCATGTCCGACAATGCGCCACTGGAGTTTTGGAGGGGGTGTGTCTTCACGGTATTCCCGATCCGCTGTCACTGCAACCAGATTGGGTTCAGCGCGGTGACGAGCTTCAGCTTTCAAGCGTGCAACGACTCCTTTCGGCAAACGTTGTGTTCCAGGGCGACATGTGATGCCGAGTTTGCAGAGCAGGAGATCAAACTGGTCGTCTGAAAGCTTGAATTGCCTCTGCCAATACACTCGAGAAATGAGTTCAGCCCGAGCCGGTATTTGAAGAGCGATTCTCGCACGGCGAAGGTCTTTTCCGAAGACACGGTCAGAAGCCCTAACTAATTGCTCTAGTCCAACTTCCCACAGGGCGTACAGTGCTTCATCAACAGACAGATTTGCTTTCTGTGCCAGCTGCCTGACTGTTTCAGATTTCTTCAACACCTTCGAAATCCTCCAGCCGAAGTCGAACGTTGTACAACGGGGGTCGAAAACCACATGTGCCCGCGCTGATTCGCGTAAAGGAACCATCACGAAGTCATTAATCGAATGCAGAAACAGCTTTTCTGCTAGCGCCAAAGTTGTTGTCACGCGTTCATCCACGACAAGCATATCGCTGACAAGAGGCGATTGGAATACCCCTAAGTGGTGAGCCGATTTGCTTTTTCGTGAGAGTCTTGCATTCGTACGTTCCAAGCGGCCTCTTGTTGCTGCGCAACACCGACGATTTTGCGGTCACGTCGATTGGGAATGGTCGAGTCTATCGCGCAAAATCATCTGTGCCACCCGGTTGTGAATGGCAAAGCTTGCTCCGCAAAATCGTCGGTGCCACCCGATGACGGGCGGTGCCCATCCTACACGGATTCGCCCAGCGCTTCTTCGAACACGCCGAGCGCTTCGCGGAGCGGTTCTTCGGTCATGCACAACGGCGGGGCGATTTTGATCGACGCGCCGCCGTAGCCGATCGGATTGAACAACAACAGACCCTTCTCGACGGAGCGCGTCACGACTTGCCGGGCCAGGTCGGCGTTGGGCTCCGTGCCGCCGGGGACCACCATGTGCGCGGCGGCAACCAGGCCGCGGCCGTGGACCGCGCCGACGTGCCGCGAAAACCGCCCGGCAATCCGGCGTAGTCCGGCGTGCAGAATCTCACCCATTTCGCGGGCATTCTCGACGAGGTCTTCTTCGGCCAGCACGTCGAGATTGGCCAGGGCCGCCGCCACGCAGACCGGGTTGCCCGTGTGCGTCGAGGTCATCGACCCCGACCCAAAGAGATCCATGACCTCGGGCCGGCCGATCACGGCCGCCAGCGGCATTCCGCTGGTAATGCCCTTGCCGCAGCAGATCAGATCGGGCACGATTCCATAGTGTTCGAAGCCCCAGAATCTGCCCGTGCGTCCGAAGCCGGCCTGCACCTCGTCGAGAATCAACACGACCGCGTGCTCGTCGCACCAGGCGCGAAGCCGCTCGATGTACTCCGGCGGGGCGAAGCTGGCTCCACCCCCCTGGTACGTTTCGCTCATGACGCCGGCAACTTGCTCGGGCCGGATGCCTTGCTGGTCGAGCGAGCGGAGGAAACCGTCGAAACTTGTCTCCGGCCCGCCGCGGAATCCGTCGGGAAAAGGAACCTGGACCATGTTTGGGTCGAGGTTGACGATCCATTGTTTGAGCTCGGGAATGCCGCCGGCCATTTGGGCACCGAGCGTGCGGCCATGGAACGCTCGCTCGAACGTAACGATCGTGATCTTGTCGTCGCCCCTGAGTTTTCGTCCTCGGGTTCGCGCCAGCTTGAGCGCGCACTCGATCGCCTCGGATCCGGTGGTCAGCAGAAAGACCTTGTCGAGACCCGGCGGCGAAAGCTGGACGAGCCGCTCGACGAGCCGTGCCCGAAGCGCGCTTGGAAAGCAATAGTTGTGCGTCAGGCCATACTCGATTTGCTCGATCATGGCCCGGGCGATTCTGGGGTGATTGTGGCCGGCGTTGGCGACGAGGACGCCGCTGGACCAATCGAGCCAGACATTGCCCCAGAGATCGAAGACCTGGCAATCCTCGGCCCGATCCCAAACGATCGGCGGCTGGCCACTCATCGAAGCCGGTTCATGGCGTCGAAGCTGACGGAGGATGGGAATCGACTCGGGGACGGGAATGGGGGTTTGGATGCAACGATATTTGGTTTCGACCGCCGGCACCTCCCGAGGCGCGACGTCTTGCTCTCCCAGAACCGCCATGATCGAATTTCCTTGCAAACAGGACATGGCTTCTCGACACGCGTGGCACCAACTACCGCGCTCATGGTTTATACCAATTGCTTCGCATGATGGGTACCCCCTGGACGACTGTCAGGCCGGTCGATCAGCCCCCCTTGTCACGGATGCCTTCGTGCCACAAAATGGTCGGTACTGGGACGTCCAAGTCCGAAACCGTGTTCTCTCGGGTAATCCATTCCATTCCTTTCTCTGTAGGCGGATGTTTCCATGGCCAGCGATCCACGCGTGATACTGTCGGGCTTCGCCGACGAAGCGGCTCATCCGACTCAGCAAAACCAGAAGACGGCCGAGCAACAATTCGCCGCCTTTGCCGCGTTGGGTCTGCAATACTACAGCATCCGGTTTATCGACGTGGGCGGCGGCCCCAAAAACGTCATGCAATTGACGAAGTCGGAAATCCAGAAGGTTCGCACGTTGGAGAACGACTACGGGCTGAACGTGTCGTCGATCGGCTCGCCGATCGGCAAGGTCAAACTGTGCGACGTGGAGGACGGAACCAAGAACGCCTACGTGCCGTTCAAGAAGTACCTCGCTCACGATGTGAAGAAAGCCTGCGAGTTGGCCCACGCGTTGGAATCGAAGTTGATTCGCGGTTTTTCGTTCTATCCGCCGCACGGACACGATGCCCGCGATTACATGGAGCAGGCCGTGGATCAATTGGGCCAAATCGCCGAGACGTGCCACCGGTCGGATCTGACGTTTGGGCTGGAGGTCGAACCGAATCTGGTCGGCGAGAACGGCCATCTGCTTGCCGAAATCCACCGCAAGGTAAACCACCCGGCCATGCTGCTCGTCTTCGACGCGGCCAACCTCGTCGTGCAAGGCTACTCGCCGGACGAACTGCTCGACCAGTTCCGGGCAATGCAGCCTGGACTCGGTTGGCTCCATATCAAAGACTATCATCATCCGAAGCCGGTCCAGCGCGGCGAGCCGGTCGATGAAGACGCACTGGCCAACTTCGTTCCGGCCGATCAGGGCGACAGTGCTCACGAACAACTGCTTCGCGAGTTCCGCTACACGCTGCCGAAGCTCGAAAACAAGCTTCGCCGGCGCGGCGTGCCGGGCGTATTCCTCGATCTGGAGCCGCACGTGAAAGGCGGAGGCCAGTTCGGCGGATTCAGCGGACCCGACGGCATGGGCGTCGCGCTGCGGGGACTTTGCCGCGTGTTGGATTACGTCCGAATCGACTATCACCTGCGCGATTTCGACGACATTCGGGCAGCGCGAGGGTTTTGACAACCGGGGCCGCAGTCGTCCACAAAACAAAGCCACCCCCGGCAGGAACGGTTTCACTAGGACGATTCGGAGTCGTGTTGGCCTTGCTACATCCTTGCTCTTGTGCCCCTCAAGGGGTATGATACAGTCGTGGGGGCTAGGGGGGTCATCGAATGCCAACGGTCATGTGGATTGGCCCCGTATCGGTTCTACTTCCACAGCCATGAGCCGAACGAGCCTCCCCACATTCACGTGGATCGCGAGGACTACTCTGCGAAGTTCTGGCTGGTGCCCGTGCAACTGGCACGCAATGTGGGATTTGCAGCTCACGAACTCCGCGAGATCGAACGATTAGTGTCTGAGCACCAAAGCGAGCTTCTGGAGGCATGGCATGGGTATTTTGGCACAGAGCGCTGACGAACGAGTTCGAGCCGTCAGGTCGGACGTCGACACTCTGAGTGTTGACCTCATGGACGGTCGGACGATTACCGTGCCGCTGGCGTGGTACCCAAGACTTCTGAACGCCACGCAGCAGCAGCGAGACCGCTGGCAACCTTCAGGCGGAGGTTATGGAATCCATTGGCCCGAGATCAATGAAGACCTCAGCACGGAAGGATTGCTTCGAGGTGCGCCGGCCCCCAAGAGTCAGACCACCAAGGACA
>JAFGIR010000419.1 GCA_016929515.1 Pirellulales bacterium
CGCCAGCCGTCCGTGCAACTCGGCCACGGACCGGCCAGCGGGGCGCCGTCCGGGTAGCGGCGGATTTCGGTTCCCACGCCCCCGATCACCGCGTCGGGCGCCGGTAAATCAGTTGTCGCCACAACCTCGACAACCGAAGCGAAGAACCGGCCCGAGCTGTAGACCAGCCGCCATGACTCGCGCCGCGCGTCGAACCATCCGGCAAACTCGGCCAGGGCCGCGTCGTCGCCTAACAAGGTGCCGTCCAGGTCGCTCACCAGGAGTCGGATGTCTTCCACGTTTCCTCTCCCTGCGCGTCGTCACCACCTTTTGCGCCGGCCGCCACGTGCTGGCGCATCGGTAATTCGACGCTTCCCATCGAACGTAAAAGCTGTTGGGCAATGCCCGTCCACGTGAACCGGGCACGCGCCTTTTGCGATCCATACTTGGCCAACTGATCGGCGACCCGGCGATGAGTCAACACGGCCGTCAGCGCGTGGCCGAAGGCCTCCGGATCGAACGGATTGGCATACACGGCTTCTAGTCCCCAAGCGACTTGCTCCCAGAGTCCGCCTTCGGTGGTGACCACGGCGGGCGTGCCGCAAGCCATCGCTTCAACGGCCGTCATGCCGAACGGTTCATAACGGCTGCTCAAGGCGAAGACGTCGGCAGCTCGATAGTAGTCGGCCAACGCTTCGTCGGGGATATAGTCGCGGAACAAGACCCGCTCGGCCAATCCCAGTCGCTCGGCTAGCCGTTTCAACTCGTCGACCTGCCGCCGCTCGTCCTCCGACGGTTCGGTCGAACCGACCGCCAGCAAGAGCCTGGCGTCCTCGACACGGTTGAACACGGTGGGCATGGCTCGTATCAATAGGTCGTAACCTTTATTCTTGGCCATTCGTCCCAATGCCAGGACAATCTTGCCTTGAAGACCCAGATCGCGTTTGATGGCCTGGCGTGACGCCCGCGAGACGGGGAAGAACCGCATGTCGTCATAGCCGGGCGGAATGACACGGACTTTCTCGGTCGGGACGTCGTATTCGCTGGCCAGAAGAATCTCACGTTGCGGTAGCGTCGTGGCCACCAGGACGTCGCACTCGTCATAGACGACCTTTTCTTCGCGGATGCGGTGACGGAAATTGTAGCGTCGCTCCAGCTCCGCCGGATCACCGTCCATGTTGTCTCGCTTCCATGCCCCGATCGAGTGGGGTGTGTGAACATGGGGAATCCCCAACGCATTGGCCAAGGCCTGGCCCGCCAGACCGGCGTCCCAGTAATGGCTATTGATCTGTGTGTACTCCAGGCCCTTCTCTTCGACGTGTTCCCGGGCATTCTCGACCCACTCGGGAATGTGTTCGCAGAGCGTCTCCTTCGGGACAAACTCGTCCGGCCCACAAGGAAAACGAAGAATGCGAACCCGGGGCGCGATGTGCTCCCAGCTTCGCTGACCTTCGAACTGCCGGGTGAGAATGTCGACGTGATAGCCCAGTCGGGCGAAGCACTTTGACAGTTCCAGGACATAGACGACCTGGCCGCCCGTGTCGGGCTTGCCGAACTCCGGAAACGCCGAGATGTATCCGTGAGTCGAGATCATCATGATTCGCGCGCGTTTTTCGTCCGACATGTCGCCCCTCCTTTCGGACGTGTGTCAGTTTGCCTCCGTTTCAACCGCCGGCGACTCCTCGGCCGAGGAGACGGCCCTTTCCAGAAAGCGCGAGAGGTCTTCCTCGTGCGCGCCGGCCAGCCCCGAACCGAGCAAGGGAGCCGCCTCGATCGCGTCGGCGTCCATCATGGCCGCGATCCGCTGGAGCGTGGCGAGGATCATCGTCCGCTCCCACTCCTGGAGCCGGCTGAGTTCCTGGCGAAATCGTTCCTGCAACGGAGATGGAGCCTGTGCGATCAATTCGGCCCCGGCCGGCGTCAACTCGACCAGCACGCTGCGCCGGTCACGATCACCCCGGGCACGCACGACCAGCCCACGGCTCTCCAAACGGCCCAGGATTCCGGTCACTGTTGCCTGACCGAGGTGAATTTCTCGCGCGAGCGTACCGGCGCTGATCGATCCGAGCCGCTGGATCGCCCTCAACGCGGCCAACTGCGGCGCGGTAAGACCGCACCGCTTTAAAAGCAGCCGTGAGTGCAAGTCGATCGCCCGGGTGATCCGCCGCAGCGCGGCAATCACTCGGTCTTCCAACCCCAGCATCGCACCGTTCATCGAGACACCCTGGCCGCTGTAGCCTGATACCGAAGCCGCTCAAACCATTTTCTACATAAACGAGTCTTCGTCAACTAGGTCTATGTCTTTCAAGACCTGATTTCTCGTATTTCATGGATTTATCGATCGTTTCAGCAAAGCAAAAACGCGAGTGCAATGTGGTTTTAATGCGAAATACTAGTTTGCACACAAATTATATGGGTGCCCATATTGCCCAGTCTGCGGCACCGGCTTCTTAAAAAAGTCCTACCAACCGCCGCAGGCCCTTGACAATCTACTGGCTAGCCAGTACGTTTAGGGCAGTAACAACGGGGTGGCCCGTAGGTCGGGCACGATGAACAGGAGAACGCGATGACCGAAATCATGCCGACGGATCGTGAGTTGGAGGCCTTGAAGGTGCTGTGGGACAGCGGCGAGGCCACGGTGCGGCAGATCGCCGAGCGGATCAGCAGCGAGGGGGCGACGCTGGCCTACACCACCGTGCTGAGCCTCTTGCAGGTCATGGAACAGAAGGGCCTGGTCGGCCACCGGCAGGACGGCAAGGCCTATGTCTACTTCGCCCAGGTCCAGCGCGACTCGACGTTCCGCAAGCTGGCCGGCTGGTTCCTCGAACGCGTCTTCGACGGGGCCGTGGATGAGTACCTGGTTCATGCCCTGCGGGCGAGTCGGCCTAGTGCGACCGAGTTGGACCAGCTTCAGAAGATGATCGACGAGGCAAGAGCCCGATCCAAGCAACCCAAACACAGAGACAAAGCGTCATGACCGAACTGCTCACCTCCCGCGCGGGCTGGCTGTTGGGTTGGCTCGCCGATTACTACTTGCTGGCCACGCTCTTCCTCGCGGCCCTGCTGTTGGCCCGACAATGGATCCGCCAACCGGCCCATCGTCTGACACTCGCCTGGGTCGTTTCCGTGGAACTGATCGTCCTGGCCGTGATTTGCGCGTTGCCCTTTTGGCCTCGTATTTCATTGGTCGGCGTGTTGACACCCGAGGCAACCCCAGCGGCGGTCGACTCCAACAATCCGACGCCGCCCATGACGGGCACACTCCGCCTCCAGCGCCTGCCGCAGCCCGCGCCGCACAATACCTCAACCGAAAAGTCGACCGAAGCGACACCATCCCCGGTCGCTCTAGCGGCTGCTGAGCCCAAGCCGGTCGAACCATTGGATTGGATCGGACTGGGAGCGAAGGCCTATCTTTTCGGTATAGCCGGCGTCGGGTTGTGGTTGGCCTGGGGCGTGCTCGGTTCGGTGCGAATCCTATTGGCCGCTCGGCCGGCATGCCGGGTGCTACAGGATCAGCTCGCCCGATTGACCACCGACGAATCGCGTCCGCCGAGGCTGCTGGTCAGTCCTCGGCTGAGCGGGGCCGTGGCGATGGGCGTTCTGCGTCCGGCCATCTTGTTGCCCCAACACTGGACCGAATCGCCTTCACTCTCATCCTCAACAATCCCCAAAGACCTTCAGGCCGTGTTGGCTCACGAATGGGCCCATATCCGGCACCGCGATTTGTGGTTGCTGGCGTTGGGTCGCGTCGTGCTGGTGTTGTTGTTCGCCCATCCGTTGTTGTGGTGGTTGCGCCGGGCGATCCGCGAGGACCAGGAACTTCGGGCCGACGCGGTCGCCGCGGGCGAAAGCCGGCATAGCTACGCGCAGACGCTTTTGGATTTGATTCGGGCCAACCCGGGTCGCGCGACGGTTCACGCCTCGGCCGCGTTGGCCATTTGGGAAACGCCCTCTCAACTCACGAGGAGAATCGCCATGTTGCTGGACGACACCATCCACATCCACCCGACCGGTTCTCGAACCTGGCGCCGCCGCGCGTTGGGCCTCATGGTGCTGCTGGGCCTGGGCGTGTCGCTGCTGACGCTCCAACCCTCCCGCTCGACGGGCGAACCGACTCCGACCAACGAGAAACCGGCCGCCGCCCCCGAGAAGAAGGCGAAAAAAACCGGCGAGACGAATGTCGCCAGCGGCCGACTTGTCATCGTGGGGGACATGGCAGTTGCGCCCCGGGATGCCAAGAAGGACAAAGATAAAAAAGATAGTAAAGACCTAAAAAAAGAACGCCACGGAACCTTGACCGTGTGGAGCACGACCACGTTTTCCTTCTCGGACGACGAAGTGGAGCAAGGGGTCTATCTGCTGGGCTTCGAAACGCTTCACGAGAGCGCCGTCCTGAAACAGCTCAAGATCACCGACGAGCAAAAGAAGCGATTGATCGAGATCCAAAAGCAACAAATGGAGGATACGCTGGCTTTCCGCAAGCAATTCCAACCGAAAAAGGGCCGACCGAGCAAGGCCGACGTCTTGGCCGAACGACGATGGCTGCGCGATCAGGAGCAGAAGAACCGCAAGGGCTTGGAAAAAGTCCTCGACGCGGCGCAAATGAAGACTCTTGACGAGATGGCCCTCTGCCGTGATCTCTATCTCCAATTGAACACTCCCCCCTTCCTCGAATTCCTGGCCTTGACCCCGACGCAACGGAAACAGCTCGAGGAAATCCAACGCGAGATGGGCCGCGAGGGAATGACGCACGAGAAAAAGCTGATGTCCGAGGCGCTTGGCGTGTTGAATCCCGAACAGCGCAAAAAGATCCGTGATTTGGCGCTCGATCCCCTTGGCACGGGCCCCTTCATGAACGCCTACATCGACAGCGACAGTGATGAAGGCATCGCCCTGTTCGTGCCCATGGGACACCCCTATCCAGAACTGGGCGAGTCGGACGTTCAGAAGAGGCTGAAGCTAACCGACGCCCAGCGAAAACGCATCGGCGAGATCCTCGGAGACAGCCCGACGCTCGAAGCCCGGATGATCGTGGAAGCCCAACGCCTCACGCCCGAACAACGAAAGCAGGCGCAGCTCGAAGGGCATGGAACTCTGACCCTGAGCGGCTCCGGCACGAACGAAGCCGCGAAAGACGAGAAGCCCGACGTCAAGGAAATCATGCGCAGGCACCGCGAGGAGATGCGTTTGCGGCGCGAGAAGAATCCGCTGTGGAAAAAACTCATCGAGCTTCGCGGCCAAATGGAAAAAGTCCTCACGCCGAAACAACTCGACGCCTACAAAGACATGGCTTTCCAGATGGCCGGGGCGTATTCCTTCCGAGATCCCTACGTCCAACTCGAACTCGGCCTGAACGACCAACAAACGACCGCCCTGAAACGGCTCTTCCGCGATTCGGACGCTCGGATCGCGCGTTTTCCGCGCGAGATCGGCAAGAAGATATTCGATGTCCTCACGCCGGCGCAGAAAGAAAACCTGCAAGAGAAACTCAGCAAGGCCCAAGACAAGATGGTTGAAGAGGCCGCAGCCCGCCAGGCGGACGGCAAGGTCGAGGGGAGCGTCTCGGGAGACTTCCACCTCTTCGGGACCTTCACCGATCCGCCCCCCGCCCCGACCAAGGACGCTAAGAAGCCGGAGTGAATAACGGGGGCCTAATCAGGGCAACTCCGTCTTTCGGGGTCGCCTTCCGAAACATTGCAGCGGGCGCTGAGGGTGGCATTCATGCGATAAAACAGCAGTACAAAGCCAGGGCGCTGCCGGATCAGGCAACGCCCTGGCAATTTTTTGCGCTGTTTTTGCCGTGCCGCGTCGACTACTTACATCGACGTCGGATCAAGCACAAGCCCACCAGTCCGCCAAGCACCAAGGCCAGCGTTCCCGGCTCGGGCACGGCGGCCATGGAAGCGTCGCCCACGTACGCCGTGAGCGTCAGTGCCGTCGCGCCGTAGGTCACGCCTAACATGACCGACGGGTCACTACACTCGATGTAGTCGAACGTGCCGCTGCGCGAGTTGTAGGTCAACACGGTGAACGTGTCGCCATCGTCGGGCACGTAGGAGTCGATGAAGTCGAGGTAGAGCGTGCCGTCGAGCGTGGCGTTGCCGTCGATGTCTAGCAGGTCGCACGAGTCGTCCCCGTCGGCCTCGACAAACAACGTCGCCGTCCCATTCATGCTGAAATCGCCGCCGATCGACGCATCACCGACCGCGCCCTCCTCGACCGTAACCAGGCCATTGGTGTGCACGCGCACGCCGACCGACGCGCCATCTTCGAGCGTCGTTTCCGAAAGGCTGGTCACGTAGAGTCGACCCGAACCCGAGAACGTGGCTCCGGCTTGGATAGTCGAGTCTTCATGGAGGTAGAGCGTGTCGTCGCTGTCGGCGAACAGGACATTCGCGTCCGCTTCGAATTGCGACACGCACGAAAAACGCCCTTGTTGATTGACGTTCAACGAACCGGCGATCCTGAAGAGCCCGCCGTTGATGGCGGCGCGGGTCGCGCTGCTGGTCCCGCCGTCGAGATAGACGGAACCGGTCGAGTTGATGCGCCAACCTTCGGTAAAGGTGGCTTCATTGCCGGCGTCGACACGGAAGTAGCCGCTGAAGCTGTCGGTCAGGGCCTTGTTGCATGAGAAATCGCCTCCGGCCACGTAGACCGAGCCGTCACCGTCGTAACTGCCGTTGCCGTCGAGGTTGATGGCAACATCGCTGTCGATGATCAGGTCGCCGCCCGTGACGGTAATCGCGCCTCGGTTGAGCAGGCCGTCTTCAATATCGACGGTGCCGGCGCCGTAAAGAGTGCCGCCGTTGTTGATGGTCAGCGAGTCGACGTCGAGCAACGAGCCAGTGACCATCTGCACGTAGGCCCCGTCGGTCACGGTTAGCGTCTTGTCGACTTGGAACTCGCCGCCGTTTTCGATATACACCCGGGCGTACTCCGACGAGTTGCCCAACGTGCAATTCTGATCGGCGTAAAGCCGGTAGACGCCCGTGTAGAGGGTGACGTCTTCGGCCACGACCAGGTTGTTCACCCGGATGTCGGCCGTCAAGTGGGCGTCGCGTCCATGACGGATCCAGACGTCGTCGGCGCTGCCGGGCACCTGGTGTCCTGACCAGTTGTTGCGGTTGTTGAAATCTCCGTTTGTGTTGGTGGAATAGAAATCTTGACGGAAGAGGTCGATGGTGGTGTCACCCCAATCGGCGCAAGTCTCGATGGCGAAGATGTCCGTCGCGCTGGGCAGAACCCGCTGGCCGACCGAGCTGTATGGATACATGAGCGAGCGGCCGGCCACGTGATAGATGTCGTCGCTGCTGTAGGACGGGACGGCCATTGTGGAGCCCCACACCAGGTCGGAATCGACGTCGTACTCTTCGTCCCACCAAGCTTCCCAGAAGGCGACGTTGCCGGTCATGCCGAGTCCGTGGCCCATCTCGTGCAACAGGATGCTCCACAAGTCGAAACCGTTGACCGATTCGGCCGGACCGGTGCCGTTGTCGTTACCTTTGTAGGCATACTCGAGAAGATCGGGCGGGCTTCCGTTGTAGTAATTCGCCTTCTGCGTCGCGTTCAGGTTGCGATACAGGTACTGGGTCATATTGAATTCGCTGTTGTCCAGCGGGGTCTCGTCGAAAAACCAGGTCCGGTTCGTGTCGACGCGGATTCGGCAACTGGTCGGTTTGCCGCCGCTAGTGCCCGTGTTGTTGTGCACGGCCAGGGCGTCAATGTTGTCATAATAGAATTCGACATTCAGCGTGCCCGAGGCCTCGAAGATGTCCTGATAGTACCCCTCGACGTAACTCATCA
>JAFGIR010000420.1 GCA_016929515.1 Pirellulales bacterium
AAACACCGCGATCGGCCGCCTTGGCTTCGTCTTCGGCTCGGGCAAGCATTTTGTACTCGGGCCGGGCCGTGTCATGCCGCGCCCAGCCCGCGCGGACCATTTCGGTGTTGATCGAACGCTTGCCGACCCAGACGGCGGCCGGAGTGCCGCGTTTGTCGCCTTCGCCCAATGTCTGGATTCGCACCTCCTGGTTCTTGACCTTCGCCGATAGATTCTTCTTTGCCTTTTCGGCCAAGGCGGGCACGCCGGTCGGCGAAATGATTCCAGCCAGCACAAAGGTCCTTTGAGTCCCGTCAATCTCGACGACGATGGCATCGCCGGAGGGTACCTTGACGACTTTTCCGGAAAGCGTCTCGGCCGGGGATACCGCGGGAACCAGGACGAGCAAGCCTGTAATCACTAAAAGCATCAAACGTTTCATGTCGCACCTCGCTAATATGTGTGATGGTTGCGTCTGGTTCAGAATGGGTCGGACGAGGGTGCCTTGGTCGTGTCGCCTCGGACGGTTGCCTCGAGTCCGTTCACCTTGGTGACCTTGAGGTTGGCCATGGGCAGGCGCGACTCATCGTCGCGTTCCCAGTTTGCCTCCTTCAAGATCCACAACCCCGGCTCGTAGATCGCAAAGTCCCAGTCAAACGTCATTGAATCGCCGACGATCTTGATCCGTTGCGGGGCGTAACTGCCTTGGCCAAGGTGAGCGAATTCGGAGAACCGCTGCTCGACGCCCTTCGTGCGGTGGTTCAAAATCTTGAACGTTTTGCTGTCGACGACGAGCGTTCCCTCGCCGACGCGGCGTTCGGAGTAGCCCCGCCATTTGCCCTCCAAACCGTTGCCAAACGCGGCGTCGATCGGTTCGTCAAGTTTGTAGTCGAGCGCGATCGTCTCGCCGGGCGACATGATCACTTTGTTCAATAGGCTGACCGGCGAGCGAAGCTCGACCGTCACGCTCTCCGGGTGGCGGACGATCTCGTGCAAGGGGCTGTAAAAGGTGGTCCCTTGCAACAGGCCGCTTCGCGCCTGCGACGCATCCGGGACCCGATAGACCTTCGGAGGATCGTCTCCCATCTGGTACGTGAACTCGTAGCTCTCGACCGCCTTCGGTGGACCGATCAGCCAATGGCGGTTTGCGTACGCCACGCGCCGAAGGACCGCCTGGCCCAGGGCCTGCGCCTGTGGATCGGGCGGCGGCGCGGCGAACGGATCGGCGGTCGAGTCGCTCGATGGCGAGGCTTCCTCGATAACTTTCGCTCGACTGCCGAAGCGTTCCGCGGCCTCGGGCCGACCGGAGGCCATACGCGCGCGAACCATCCAATCGTATTTCTTCGGCACCGTCGCGAACCCGCGCGCAAGCAAGCCCGTATACGAGTGCGAAGCGTCGATATCGGTGTCATAGCCCAGCAGGAATCCCTTGGTTCGGTGAGGATTGAACGACAAGGCGACGCTGAATCGCGAGGTGACGGTGGTCGGTGGCACGTCGAACGCGTACCATCGCTGCTCGCGCTTGAGCTTCGAATAGGGGTATCGCAGTTCCTTGATTACTTCGTTCTTGTCGTCGAGCAAGTAGACGTGGAAATCCTCTCGCGGCGGCTCCGGGTCGCCATAGCGACTGCCGAAGAGCTCCAGGCCCACGACCTGATTGACCGCCGAGTCCTTTCCGAGATCGAACTTGATCAGATGGCCCGAGCCACCCAAACTCCGTTCGCCTTCGGCCGTGCCGTCACCATACGAGAGGACCTTGGTCGGCGAGGCTGGCCGCGGGGGCGGCAAGGGCTGCGACGTCCAGGGTTTCTCGGCCGGCTTCGATTTTTCTAATTTAATCAGTTCAACGCGAGTGACCCATCCCTCTTGGGCGTTCACGTGGCGGATTTCCGTATTGTAGCCGTCCATCTCGATCGTCAGCTTCCGGACGCCGCTCGGCACGAGGAACAATCCGTCGGAAGGGCCAAGCAGCCTTTCGTCGTCCAGCTTGATCTGTGCGCCCGGCGGGATCGTGCGGACGTAAATCCGGGTTTGGGGGGATTCGGATGTCTCGACCTGGGGCCCGGCCCCCGAGATCAGCATCGCCAACGAGACAAGCACGGCATTCATCATATAGGATCCTTTCCCAATGGAACGGGCAACCGCGATCGCCTTGAAGATACCACGACGGACCACGCCGCCGCCACCAACCCGTTTGCGTCGTCGTTCGGAAATCTGTCACGAAATCTTGGAAAGGGGACCGATTCGAGGTAGTATGACGGATTCAGCCGGGAAACAGGGCCATTTTTTTGCGATCCGGGCCCCCCGCAAGGAGACATTCGGCCCATGAACTCCCAGACACGGCCTTCGCTGCTCGAACGACTGCGTGACGGGGTGGACCCGATGGCGTGGGACGATTTCTTCGATCGCTACTGGCGCCTGATTTTCACGTTTGCCCGGCGACGCGGCTGCTCGGACGACACGGCCGAAGAAATCGTCCAAGACGTGATGATGACCGTGTTCGAACAGCGGGACGTCTTCAGCTACGACCCGGGAAAAGGCCGTTTTCGCAACTGGCTGGGCACGGTCGTCCGCTACAAGGTGGCCCAACACCGCCGGCAGCCGGCTCAGCGGATTCGTGGCGGCGGCTCGGGCTTCGTCGAGCCGGTCGACGACCAGGACGACGCCGAAGAACTCTGGGAGTCTGCCTTCGAACAGGCGTTGCTGACGCTGCTGCTTGATGTCGTTCGCCGTGAAGTCGACCCGCGAACCTATCAGGCATTCGAACTCAGCGCGCTGGGGGAGCTCTCGGGCAAGGACGTTGCCCGCGTAACCGGGCTTTCGCGAAACGCCGTATACCTGGCTCGCCGAAACGTCACCAAACGCCTCGCGCGGCTCGCCGAGAGTTATCGCAACGACGGCAGCCTCTCGAAGCGGCTGAAGCAGGCCCTCGACGAGTTGCCGGCGCCGCGCGTCGAACGGGCGGTGAGCGGCCGGATTTCGTTGCTCCGATCTCGGGCGACAGGAGCCTGCTCGTCATGAATGACATGTCCGACAAACGTGACCATCGCACGCCCCAGCTCCCCGATTTCGAGCTTCTGCGACAAGTGGGTGAAGGCGGCTTCGGGACCGTCTGGCTTGCGCGCAATCGGGCGACGGGCATGCTCCGCGCGATCAAGCTCATTCCGTTGGGTTGTTCGGCGAGCCGGGCCGATCGCGAGCGAACCTCGCTCGTGCGCATGGAACAACATCTCGGACGCCGGCACGACCACTTGATCGAAATTCATCACGTCGGCCAAACCGACGATTTTCTCTACTACGTGATGGACCCCGCCGACGACGTCGCGGGGGAGCGCGCCTCGGACTCGCCCGACTACCGCCCGGCCACGCTGCGGAGCCTCTTGGAGCAGGGCCCGATCCATGTCGACGCCTGCGAGCGATACACGCGCGAATTGCTCGACGCGTTGGCGTGCCTTCATGGGTCGGGCATGGCCCACCGAGACGTCAAACCGTCGAATTGTCTTTTCATCGACGGACGATTGAAACTGGCCGACTTTGGCCTCTTGACCGAGGCGTTGCCCTGCGCGTCTCGGCTGGGAACCTTGACCTATATGCCGCCCGACGGTCGCATGGACACCCGGGCCGACGTTTATGCGGCCGGCTTGGTCGTCTACGAAATGATTACGGGGCAACCGGCCGAACGATTTCCGCACCTGGGCCCTCGGGCGGCCGAGTTCGCCGTCAACCCGGTGCTGGCCCGGCTGAATCATCTTGCGCTCGGAGCGGTCCAACCTCGCGCCGAGGATCGGTTCGCGGACGCCCGGGCCATGCTCG
>JAFGIR010000421.1 GCA_016929515.1 Pirellulales bacterium
CACGACCGTCTGCGGGCTGGCCCGGTGCCGCGAAGCCGACATCGACAAGGCTTGGGCCGCTCTGCGATTCGCGCTTCGACCGCGGATTCATGTCTTCCTCGCGACCAGCGCGATCCACCGCGAGCACAAGCTCCGCATGGACAAGACCGAGATCGTCCGGTGTGCCGTCGAGAGCGTGCGCCGCGCGGCCGGCTATTGTTCGGACGTCGAGTTCTCGCCCGAGGACGCCTCGCGGACCGAACTCGATTTCCTCTGCGAGGTGACCGAAGCCGCCATCGACGCCGGGGCGACCACCGTCAATATCCCCGACACGGTCGGATACGCCACGCCCGACGACATGCAACGCGTGATCAGCGCGCTTCGCCAACGCGTCGGCAACATCGACCGGGCCGTGTTGAGCGTCCATTGCCACAACGATCTCGGCATGGCCGTGGCCAACTCTCTGGCGGCCGTTCGCGCGGGCGCCGGCCAGGTCGAGTGCACCGTCAACGGCATCGGCGAACGAGCCGGCAACTGCTCGCTGGAAGAAGTGGTCATGTCGCTGCGTACGCGAGCAGACTTCTACGACGCCGACACGCGAGTGGTCAGCCAGCGGCTCGTCCCCACCAGCCGGCTCGTGGCCAGCGTGACCGGCATCCAGGTGCAACGCAACAAGGCCATCGTCGGCCAGAACGCCTTTGCCCACGAGGCCGGCATCCACCAGGACGGCATGCTCAAGGAACGTTCGACCTACGAAATCATGCGGCCCGAGGACGTCGGCTTCGCCAAAACAGACCTGGTGTTGGGCAAACACAGCGGCCGGGCCGCGCTGGCCGATCGGGCCACGGCGCTGGGGTATCACCTGGTCGGTGAGCAACTCGACGAAGTCTTCAGACAGTTCAAAATCCTCGCCGACAAGAAAAAGGAACTGTACGACGGCGACCTCGTTTCGCTCATCGAACAGCAGATGCTTGCCGTCAGCGAACGGTGGACGTTCGAGTCCTATCAGGTCACGACCGGCACCGGCATCACGCCCGAGGTCGAACTGGTCGTTTCGCACGGCGACCAGCGGCTAAGCGCGCGGCTGTCGGCGGGCGACGGGCCCGTCGACGCGATTTTCCTGGCCATCGAACAGATCACGGGTATCTCGGTCGTCTGCAAGGATTTTCGTGTTCACAGCGTTACCGTCGGCAAGGACGCGCAGGGCGAAGTGCAGGTCGAGGTCGAACACGAAGGACGCACGTATCGCGGCCGCGGCGTCTCGACCGACAGCGTCGAAGCCAGCGCCAAGGCGTTTCTCAACGCGATCAACCGGATCGCGGCGCTCACCAACGGTGGCGCGAAAGCGACCTAGCAAACCATCGGAGACAAACATCGGCCGAGTGGCGGAATCGGTAGACGCTCGGGATTTAAAATCCCGTGGGCATTGCGCCCGTGCGGGTTCGAGTCCCGCCTCGGCTATCTTGCTTGCTCCGAGGAACCGGTGGCTTCGCACGCATCGAAAAAGGAAAGACCCGATCGGCAGGGCAGGGGAGTCCCACGCGAACCGGCAAACCGTCTCAGGCCGTTTGCGGTTTTAGGAGTTTTGTCCCCATCCCCTCGACTTGGACATAACTTTACGTCGCTTGTAGTGTCTGTAAGATGCTGCTTTGCAATGCTTTGCGTAACAGTGTGTCGTCGTAAGATCGAGCGGCCCAAATTTTTGTCGGGACGAAATTCCCCAGGTTGAGGGAGGCAAGTAGGGTGGGCATTGCCCAGCAAAACTCCCCCAGAGTGAGGGAGGTAGCGGCGACTTTTTCTCCCCCATGCGAGCCGCCTGTCATTCCGAGCGAAGCGAGGAATCTCGTCCCCACAAGACCATGCGAGATCCTTCGCTTCGCTCAGGATGACAGGCCGGGTGCCATGTCCGCGTTTGTCGCGGACATGCTCTGCTGCTTCCACTCCATCCGCACCAGGGCGGCACCGGCCGGGCCAATGTCCGAGCAAATGATGATGATGGACACGGGCAAAGCCCGTCGCACCCCCGCGATCACGCATGGCAACCCCCTTGTGAATAGCTCTTATCTATATACCGCAGTCGTCCGGAATTCTCAAGACAAGTTTTTGGCCACCTGGCTTCTTCACCACGAAGAGCACGAAGGGCACGAAGCCGCAACGCAGCTGCAGGTCCAGCCCCGCCGGACCGATGAACAGGGACAAGCCAGGTGCCACGCGCGGCGATACGCTAAATCGGGGGTGTTTCGCCGTACGTGCCGAGCGTGATATGGTGGGGGATGCTGTTAGATGAGAACAGCACCGCCCCGGAACAACTGGCCGCCTCCCCGATTCAATTCCCGCTGATGACCCAAGCACGTACTTCCGGCAAGCGAACGTCGAACGACATCGCTGCGGAAATTCGCTCTGAATTACGCAGCATCCTGCGGTTACGCCGTGATCTGTATGCACCACTACAACGATTTGAACGAATCGCTGATCCCGCCAACGGTACCCGCTATTGTGTTCTCTTTGACATGAACCCCAGAAAGCCGATTCAGGGTCTCAAGCTCGGCGGTCTCAAACAGCTCAAATTGCCGGACGAGCCAATTCACGATCGCGTATTGGAATTCGCCAAGGCTGTTTGGCACCTCAAGGATCGACTTTACCAATTCGCCAAAGCTACGAACCAGCCCGCGGATCTGAATGCAATGGCCGACGAGAGTTCACATCTGCTTGTCACGGCTGACCTGTCGAACAAGAAGAAACACGGTTGCAACGACAACCGATCGAAACTCAACCCTCATTTGGATCTTGTCGCGTTCGACACCAGCAAGAGCGGCGCGATCGAGTTTTTCTACGATGGTGCGATGAAGGATAAGGAACTGATTGTTACCAGTCCTCTTCCGATTCCATTTGCGGTCGATATACTAATTCAAGATGATGCCGTTTTGGGTGATGCGCGGGAAATCATCAACAAGGGATTGCTTGAATGGCTGTCGGTTATCCAGAAATTGGGTATCCTTGCGGGTAGTGATCCTGCAACGAAGGCCCTTCGCATGATCTTGCTAGATGCCGATTCGAGTGTGGAGTGACAAAACGGTCAACCGGAGTTCGCAGGTGCCCTTGATTGATTGGCTATCCCGCGCGGGTGCCCTTGATTGATTGGCGGGGCGAATTTTGGCGTGCCACTGCTTGCGGAAATCCCTCGTGGTGTTGAATCAGAGCGACGGCACTACTTGCCAGAGACCGTGAACCGAGAGACAATTGGCAAGCGGGAGTCATCGAGCTAACACCTCATGTGTAGAACGCTAGGGAGAATGGCCCATGAGTTGGCTGCTGTTTATGGACGAGAGTGGGCACGACCACAAACAGATGCCTTACGAAGTACGCGGCGGCGTGGCGATTCACGCCAGTCAGCTTTAGCCGTTCGTCCAGGCGATGCAGCGACTGGAACTCGACCGCTTTGGCTGCCAATTGGCGCTTTACAAGAAGGAGTTGAAGGGCAGGACGCTCCTGGGGAAGAAGCAGTTCCGTTTCGCCAACCAGGATGTAGTCATGGACGACGAAGCTCGGCGCAAGCACTGCCGGGCGTTTCTCACGAAAGGGTTGGAGAAGAAAACCCCCAGCCGCTCAGAGTTCACCGCCTACGGCCAGGCGTGCCTCGAAATGGCCACCGGCATCATGCAATTGCTCCAAGCCCATGGGGCGGTGCTATTCGCGGCGGTCGTTCCGTGCAGCATCCAGCGGCCCGCTGATCCGCACGTCGAGGAATTCTTGCGCAAAGATCACGTATTCCTGTTCGAGCGATACTTCTACCTTCTGGAAGAGAAGCAGAAGTTCGGCCTTATCGTGATGGACGAAGCCGAGAAGATGGAGGATCGCCGTTTTGTGCGGCGTATGGAACGCTACTTCACGAAGACCGCCCCAGGCCAATACCGGACGACGTGGATCGTTCCCAGTTCGTTTTTCGTTGCTTCCGACATGAACTACGCCGTGCAGGCCGCCGATATCTGCATCTATTGCGTGAACTGGGGCTTTCGCCTCGAATCCATCGGCATGAACGCGCCGACCAGGCCGGAGATTGCCCAACGGTTCGGCCCGTGGCTCAGTCGGCTTCAATTCCACGGACAAGGTCACCGCGACGGCAACACCTTCGAGAGCTTTGGGATCGTCTATGTGTCCGATCCTTACAGCGCCAGCTGAGCGCATAAAAAAGAGGCAACGCCGTCGAAGCCACCCGAAAGTCGCTCCTAGGCCGAGCCTCCACTAGAAGTATCGGAGAAAAAG
>JAFGIR010000422.1 GCA_016929515.1 Pirellulales bacterium
AACGGCAACCAGCTTGCGATTACCGACGGCGCGGGTGTCGAGATTCGTGGCCCCGGCGCCGAATTGCTCACGATCGACGCCAACCGGCAAAGCCGCGTACTCTATATCGCCACGGACGCCGAAGCCTCGATCGACGGCGTGACCTTCACCAACGGTTTGACTCCTGATTACGGTGGCGGAATCTATAACCACGGCGTGTTGGAACTTATCGACGTAGACATCCTCGCCAACGAGGCCGGCATTGGCGGCGGCGGCATCTGGAGCAACGATACGGTCAACCTGACCGGCGCCACCATCGTCGGCAATTCGGCCGACAATGGCGGTGGAATCCACAACTGGGGCTCCGCCTCCGTGACCGACTCGACCATCGACGACAATGCGGCCATTCAAGGCGGCGGGATCCTCAACGAAAACTACGCCTCGCTCAGCGTCGGCAACTCGTCCGTCTCGAACAACACGGCCGCACGGGGCGCCGCCGCCTACAACGATGTTGGCGGCGAACTCAGCATTGACGGGTCCGCTCTGTCGGACAATTCCGCCACCGACGACGGCGGCGCCGTCTACAACGCCGGCAGCCTGCTCAGTCTTCTCGATTCGACCATCTCGCGAAACTCGGCCGGAGACAACGGCGGCGCTTTGTTCACGATCGCCGGCACGACCACCGTGACCGCCTCGCTCATCGCCAATAACGTTGCTACCGATTTCGGCGGCGGTGTTTTCAGCTCCGGCACGGTGAGCATTACTATTTCAACCATCGCGGGCAACGTGGCTGACCTCGGCGGCGGCGTCTATGTCAACCTCGGAAGCACGACCGCATGGAACTCCATCATTGCCGAAAACTACGCTCCAGCCAGCCCAAATCTCCATGGTTCGCTTCAATCTGAAAGCGACTACAACCTGGTCGACGTCGACCCCGGGTTCGTTCGTGCCCCGAGCGCCGGCGCCGATGGAATTTGGGGAAACACCGACGACGACAAGGGCGACTTGCACCTGCGATCGACCAGCGTGGCGATCAACCAAGGCAGCAGTGTGGTGGTCCCCGATGCCGAGGCAATTTCGGTAGAAACCGACTTGGACGGCAAACCGCGGATCATCTACGACGTGGTTGATATCGGCGTCTATGAGTTCGCGCTCGTGGCCGACGCCAACTACGACGCCACGGTCGACCAAGGCGACAGCCAAGTCCTGGCAAGCCACTGGGGCATGACCGGGATGACGTGGAACGAAGGCGACTTCGATCTTGATGGAATCGTCGGCCCCAAGGATGCCGCGCTGCTGGGGGCCAACTGGGGCGCGACGTTTACGCCGCCCGTCAGCGGAAGTCAACCTATCGCGGACACCGGCCTGGCAGCATGCCCCACGTTAGTCGGGCCCTTGCAAGCCAACGGTCCCATCGCGGCGCGACGACCCCTCGAGCCGGTAATCAGAAAGAGCTTGCTCAGCCATAAGCAACCGGCCTCGGTGTTGGAGTCGCTGCCCGCGGCACACGACGCGGCGTTAGTCGAAGCGTTCGACCCGGTCGCCGAGCAGACTGTACCCCAACGCCTCGCCTGGTCATTTGCCATGAGCCGGGGCAGCGGTGATTCCGAACAGGACAAGCTGCTCGATCTGCACGATGCGGCTCTCGACGAGCTGCTATTGAACGACGTCTCGTGACAACGTCTCGCCGCCAATCGGCTTCGAGCTCGGATCGAACAACAGAATCGAACCGGTCGTTTGCGGAAAATCGTCGCCAAGGGCGGCTGACCCCGGGCGCGCCGGGGCAGTGGTGCGCCGCGCGGACAACCGAACGACGCGGGGTTCGTTGCTTGCGCTACCAAGGCCGTGTCCTTCCGGAGAAGAGCTTTTTTCGAGCGAGAAGGTCCGCAAAATACGAATGGCCGGAGGTGTGTTGGAACAGTCGTAGGGAATGCAACGACTGGCACGCACCCTGTTCGCATGCCGTCCTCCCCGCCTGGGTCGTATGGCGGCATCCGTCTGACCTGGAGCATCCAACCGTTCTCGGGGCAAGCTAGACTTTTGCTAGGAACGGCCCCCCTTCGGCCGTATCCACGCGTAACCGGAACGTTGGCCCAAACTCCATTCTCAGAGTGACGTTACCATGAATTTCGTTTTGCTCGTCGAAGGCAAGTCGTTGAACCGGATGGTCATTGAGGATCTGTTTGAATACGATGAAATCCCCGCCACGCTTTTCAGCGTCGAAAGCGGTGAAAGGGCAATCGAGCTCGCGCGTCGGCGCAAGCCGTTGTTGGTGCTTATCGACCTTGAATTGCCGGGCCTCAGCGGTCTGGACACCATGCGCCGATTGAAGGGTGATCCCCAGACGCGAGACATCCCCGTTTGGGCCATCTCCGCCTACGCAATGCGAGGCGACGCCGCGCAGACAGTCTCTGCCGGCTTCGACGCCTGTGTCGCCAAGCCAATCGACACCAAGCAGTTCGCCGAGCAAATCCGCCAGTTCATGGCCAACGTCCCTCACCCGGAGGCTTCGTCGTGCACTGCTCCCTAGTGGCTTTGCCAGTGAATTTCTGCCGCTCGCCCTTGGTCGAAGAGCACGAATCCCGTACGGTTCCGTCCGGTCCAACGTTTCGAGGTACAGGCAGACATTTCGCGCCAGCGGCATTAGTGACTGACACAACCTTGGCCTGCCAAACGTCTGGACACGTCACCTCCGTGGCCGATATCAGGTGATCCAATGAAGACAGCGCTCGATCGCGAGATGGCCGAATTGCTCGACGCGCTCGTCGAAGTCGAAGTGCAACTCGGACAGTATTACAAATTGATGGCCAACTTCTTGCCCGAATATCGAGACATCTGGAACCAGCTCAGACACCAGGAAGAAGAACACGCCAGGGCGATGGAACGGGTTCGCGAGGCGGTCCACCAAGACCCAAGCCTCTTTTCCCTTGGCCCGTTCAGAGCCCAAACCGGAAAGGCCATCATCCGAGACGTCAAGGAAATGGCGTCGAGGATCCTCCAAGAGGACGTCCATCCTCGCTATGCGGTCTCGTTTGCCGCCGACCTCGAACAGTCCTTGCTCGAACAGCAAGCCGTCAACGCCGTCGAGACCAGCGTGCCCGAAGTCCGCTGCCTCTTCGACCAGCTCCGAAAAGAAACCGCCGAACACCGCAATCTGCTCCGCACTATCGTGATCTAGCGGACGGCCGAAAGAGCAACTCGCTCGGATGTCCTCGTCTTCTCACCGCTCCGAAGGAAACCTTCGCCGCACGATCTCGACGAACTCGTCGACCGTCGTCGCCCGGCAGATCGCCACCCGAAACTGTCGCACGCCGGGCCGCCCGGCACCGAGGCGGCAGGCAAACACCCGCATCAGAACCACGCCGCGTCGAGGGCCGAAACGCTTCACCATGAGATCGAGCTGGCCCAACAGCACGTCGCGTTGTTGCTTGAGGCTGGGCTCCGACCCAATCACGCGTCCCGCCAACGCCGCCTCGATCCGCGAGAACAGCCATGGACGAGTCAACGCTGCCCGACCGATCATCACGCCGTCAACGCCAAATCGGGAAAACGCGTCGACGACGGCCTTGGGCGTTTCGAGATCGCCGTTGCCCACCACCGGAATTCGCTTCAAACGCGACTTGATCCGGGCGATCCGCTCCCAATCGGCCACGCCGCTGAACTGCTGCCGCGCGGTGCGGCCGTGCACGGTCACCGCCGCGCCGCCGGCCCCTTCGACCGCCTGGGCCACGTCGACGGCCGTGAGCCGATCGTCGCTGCGGCCCAGCCGAATTTTCGCCGTCACCGGAACGCGGCCGCAGGCCTCCACCACGCGAGCCACGATCCGCCCGATGCGATCCGGATCGTCCAGCAGATACGAGCCGCTCTCGGCTTTCTCCGAAATGTCGCGCGCCGGACAACCAAAATTCAGATCGACGACGCTCGCCTGATAGTCGTGCGCCACCCGACGCGCGACTTCGGCCAACGTGTCCGGGTCGTTGTCCCAGATCTGCACGGCCAGCGGGCGAGGCTCGTCGCGGATTCCCCAAAGCCGCTCCGGCTCCCCACGGCCGTAGTGGTCCATTTCGACCAGGCCCCGGGCACAAACCATCTCGGTCGCCGGCAGCCCACAGCCGCCGAACCGGCGCACCAACTCGCGATAGGCCCAGTTCGTGAATCCGGCCATCGGCGCCATGAGCACGGGCGGATCGACCAGCACCGACCCAATGCGCAGCGGCCCGGGTCGCTCGGTGTTCGGATCGGAATTCGTCTGCGAGTTCTCCATCGACGCCATTGTACCTCGTGAAAACCGGACTGCGACACAAGAAGGCGTTTCATAGCCACCGTGAGCGTGCCTGGGCCAGAGCGCAGCAGAACCCCAAATCGCCGCCAACTGGGTCTTCAATACGCTCACTGCCAGGGCTCCGGCACTTTCCGCCGTTTCTGAAACATCTTCTGCGACTTCACGGCTGCCGACTTGCTTCCGGTTCGTCTTCGTCGACGGGGACGACGAGCAACTTGGGCGCCTCGGGCTCGTCCGACGGCGGCGACACGTTTTCGTCCGGCGCGATCGGAACCAACTTGCCGTCGGCGAGGAACGGTTTCGGCGCTACGTCGACCGGGGCTCCCGATCGTCCGGGATCGCCGGCCGGCAATGTGGGCTGCCGCGGCACCGCAGGCACCGGCTCCAGGCGACCCGCTGGTTGAACCGGATTGTGAGTCGGAGCCAGTCGCGGTTCGTTCCAGGTGGCCGGCGCGGCCGGAATCGTTCCGTCGACGCGTCCCACGCCCTCGGGCAACGCCACCGGTTCGAAATGCTCGGCGGCCGGCGGGCCAATCAACATCGACACGAGCGTAACGCCGTCGATCGGACCGTCGAACGACAGCACCGCGTATTCGGCGATTTCGTGATTGTAGTCGCAAACACTGCGCATCAAAGCCTGCTGCTTTGCAAAACAACCGGCCAACGCGGTCAGCACGCTCTCGAAATTGGCCGAACCGCCGTCGTAGGCCGCTCGGCTCGCGGCGAGTGCCTGTTCGGACGCCTCGACCGCGCGGGCCCGAGCGTCGATTGCCCGATATCGCAACGGCAGCGTCCGGTTGATCAGTTGCGCGGCGGGCGGAGCCGGGCGAGCGGAAAACGTCTCGGCATAACGAGTCTGGTAAGGTCCGGCATGAGGCCGGTCGCTCGGCAACGGCAACTCGGCGGCACCCAACGCGAAAGACGTCTTCATGGCCAACTCATGTTGCATGGCGATCACGGCAACTTCCGCCTCATCAAGCTCCGCGGCCGCCGACGCTCGGGCCGCGCGAATCTTCGCCTCGTCGCCCGGCCGTGGCGTAACACGCTCGAGGATCTGCTGCCCACGCCGTCGAAGATGATACTGGGCCACGGCGGCAACCGCGTTCCAGTAACTATGGACGACGGCCAACTGCTGGCGTCCGTCGCGCGCCATGCCGACCGCCGTAATCAACGTGAGCGGACGACCGGCCAACCTCGCACCCTCGGCCGGCGTCAATGCTTGGTCCACCCAATTCTGCGCCGCCGAAAGATTTGCCGCGGGTTCGGCGGCGGTCGCCGACCGCTCGGGCAATTCGGCGATGTCGACCGGTACCGCCTCCAACGGAGCCACGTTGGGAAGCGAGCGCGCGGGAACAAGTGAATCGGAGCGTTCGTCGGCCCGGGACTCGTCAGGCGGCAAGACAACCTCGGCCGATCCGACGGGACCGACAATAGCCGATTGGCTTGCCAGAACACACGCCAGCAGCAAAGATGCGGAATACATGGAAACACCTCGTGGTGGGAAATCGACGCGAGGGAACCCCTTTCCGGGGCAGTGTGACACGCCAAGGCTCGCCCGTCAATCCTTCCCACGTTTTCTGGGCGTCGCCGGACCAATAAATCACTTCGGCGGACGAAAGGAAAAGAACAGGAGGAGTTGGCCGTTTCTGGTTTGACGGGCGTTTCCGGTCCCCTCCCACGGCAGAATACGCTAGAATCCAGGTTCTGGTAAACTGGGAAGTGATGATCTCCGGCTGCCAGAGCGTGACTGATTCGGCAACACTCACTCACCGACTATCTACGATCGAGAGGTTCTTCTGGTCATGCAAATCAACCGTGGCATGGTTCGAACGGCGGCTTTGTTGGCCGGCTTCGCACTGGTCGTATCCACCGCGATCGTCGTCTGGTGGCATTCGTCCCGATTCGACCCGGCGACGGCCGATCAGGAGGAATTGTTCTGCTGGTTGGTCACGAACGACCTGAACGAGGTGCCGCCCGAGACACGAAGCCTTGTGGCCGACCGGCTCGACGAGGCGTTCTCCGAGGAAATCGACTGGGAGAAACTCGCAGGTCGATTGACAGACGACCACCGCGCGCGGCTCTGGGCCAACGTTCCCCTGTTACTGGAGCCTTGGTTCATGAAGAAGGTCGACGCCTATTCCAAATGCCCGGCCGACAAGCGGACGGCTTCGGTCGACCGGATCATCGACACGCTGTCGTCTTGGAGCGGCCTGGACGCGCTTCAGCCCGAATCTGAAAACGGGGCCGACTCGCCCAAGGCATCGCGGGGCTTGAAGGACATGCTGTTCGATCAGATCGACAAGTGGCGATCTCGGGCGAAGCCCGACGAGCAACAACGCATCGAGCAGTTCGTTACGGCAATTCAAGTGCGGTGGCTCTTCCGCCAATGGGCCAGCCAGCTCGACAACCCCAAGTCGCCCGGCTAGAGCGTCGAATGTCAAACGGCGCAGCATGGGGCAACAAAGCCGATCCTCGCGAGTATAGCGATAACGCCGATCCGGGGGCGCGGCTGACGTGATTTTTGCCGAATATTACGGGCCGGTGGATCGTTCAGGTTGCCATGGTTGTGCTTGTTGTGCCGAATAATACTGATGTATTGGTTTCCAACTGGCATGGCGGATGCGATCGGGAGACTACATTGATGAGATTTCGACTCGGCACGGCGGTTTTGATGGCTGTAATGGTCTTGAACACATGTTCGTCTCAGGCTACGGGCCAGATGCCCGAGACCAACGCGACTCTGGTTGGCTCCACGGCCGAGGAAAACGTGGTGGATGCACCCGACAGCCACGGTCCGTCGTCCGCCAATCCGGTCGAAGCCGACGACCTGGGCCTCCTCGATCTGAATCTCGGCGAACTCTCGAAGATTCGTGTTCGGACAGGGACCCAGCCAAGCGCGTTTGGCGCTCCGTCAACCGAAATCAGCTCGGCCGACATCAGCTTGAGCGATGCGTCCACCACGGGGGGGCTCGTCAGCCAGGCTCCCAGCGTGAATACCCGGCGACTCTCCGCCATCAACCTCGACCCGCGCGTGCGCGGTTATCATTCCGGGCAACTCAACGCGACCGCCAACGGGATGAACGAGGTGAAAACCCGACTCGACATCGACTCGGTGCTGAGCCAGATCGATCCGGGGATCATCGAAAACGTCACGGTGATCGACGGTCCGTACACGTCGTTGTATGGACCGGGCTTCGCTTTCCTCACCGTGGACTTGCTGCCCGTGCCTCGTTATCCGCATGGACCCTCGGCCTACGCCGACACTTCGTTTGCCTATGGGACGAATGGTCGGACGCTGTACACTCGCGAGAACGTTTTGAGCGGGGGCAAGGACTGGGGCGCCCGCTTCAGCTACGGCCTGCGGACCGGCAACGACTATTTGACCGGCGGCGGCGACCCTTTTCGCGTGCCGTCGAGCTATCAGAAATGGGACGGCTTGTTCGCCGTGAGCGCCGACCTTTCGTCCATCAGCCGTCTCGAGTTCGACTACATTCGCTGCGAAATGGACAACGTCGAGCTGCCGGGCGTGGTGTACGACTTGAACAACTCGACGAACAACCAATTCAACGTGAAGTACATCGTGCAGCAAGACCCCAAGGGGCCCAAGGATCTCGTGATTCAGTCCTGGTTCCAGCACACGGGTTATAGCGGCGACGCCTCGCGAACGTCGAAACAAGAATCGCTCTACGATCAGTTTTTCGCCTTGCCCAGTTCCCTCGATGGCTACGCGGTCAACACGCAAGGCTACGGGTTCTCCGACTCGATGGGCGCGCGTCTGTTGCGAACGCTCGGCGAGCGCGACTCGATTCAATGGACGTTCGGCGTTGACTGGCGACGTTACAAGCAATATTACCATGAGGTGAATCTCGACAACACCGGCGAGATCATTTTCGGCGGAGGCGACGTCTACGGCATCCCCCATTCACGAATGGACGACTTCGGTCTGTTGACCGATCTTTTCTTGCCTCTCTCGGACACGGCTTCGATCAACGTCGGCGGGCGGCTCGACTACTACAACACCTGGCTCAACCGCAACGACCCGGTCATTACCCAGTTCAGGGATCCTGACGAAGCCTATTACGCGCCGGGCCTCAACGAGCCGAATGCCTGGCTCGGCATGGCGTACATTACGGGCAAGAACAAGCTTAGCGAGGAAACCACGTTCAACACAGGCACGGCCTTCGCCATGCGGATGCCCGACCTGACCGAACTCTATAGCGATGACCCTTACATTCCGCTCATTCGATTCGGGAACAGCTACTGCAGCGGTCTGTCCACCCTACGACCCGAGAAGAACTTGCAGTTCGACGTGGGAATCACGACCGTGAAGGAACGAGTCTCGTACGGGGCGCGGGGGTTCTACGCACTCATTTGGGATTATGTCATGCCGGTGCCCGGCTTCATCGACTTCTCGCCGCCCGGCTTTATCGCGGCGCCGAGGGTACTCGGCCGCGACTTCGGCTACTTCACGCCGGAATATCGGTACGATCTCGTCACGGGCAACGTCAACGCCGACACAAACCAGGCGGGCTACCAGTACGTGAACGTGGATCTGGCGATGCTTGGTGGCGGCGATCTGTTCGCCGAAGTGCAGTGCCGCGATTGGCTGTCGGTCTATGGCAGCATGGCCTATGTTTGCGGCACGAACTGGAACCCCGTGGTCTACGTCGCCGCCGATTCGTGGGTTGCGCCCGAGGGAACGCTCGTTCCGACCGGCCGGCGCGAGGGCCTCCCCAATATCTATCCCTTCAACGGCAAGTTGGCAATCCGCATGTACGACCCGAAGCGGGAACGCTGGCTCGTCGAGTTTTCCTCGCGAATGGCGGCCTCGCAGGACAATGTGGCCAACAGCCTGGCGGAGGTACCAACTGCGGCGTTTGCGACGTTTACGTTGCGTGGCTTCTACCAGCCGAACGAGAATATGCGGCTGACGATGGCAATTGAGAATTTGTTCAACACCTACTTCGTTGAACCTGGCTCACTGGCCATCATCGGCCCCAAAGGCCTCCCCGTCTTCATGCCGGAACCGGGAATTAACGTCGTACTCGGCGTCGAGGCGCGCTTCTGACCCCGACGATCACGAACACGAAGCAAGACTCGCCCGCCTGCTACCTCGGACGAGGGCATTTGGGTGGTTCTGGATCTTCGACGTCTTCTCGATCCATTGGGTGCCAGAGGGGCAACCCGTCGCGAACCCGTTCGGCCATGACGATCAATTTGTCTTTCGTGCCCGGCATGGCGCCCGTGGCGGAGAAATCGTCATCCTCGACTTCCGGCGGCTCAAATTCCCAGAGCCCCAGTTTGATTGCCTCCAACACGGATTTCGGCACGGTATCGCTCCTTCCTCACCTATGCACCTGCCCCAGAAGTCGGTCGATTGAAGGCTCCTTCGATGAGACGCTGCCGACGGGGTGATTCCCAACCGTTGAGCGGCCTACTGATGTTTCACCAAATGATACCAACCGGTCGCTGTCGCCGAAGACCCCCGCTGGTCGGCCTCGCTGCAACTGCCCAACCGACGATCAATGGCTGCCGCTTAGAGCAATAGTATTGAATTTCAGGCCGCCTTTGTCAAGTGTCCTCGTGCTTTATCTCCCGATCGCGAACGGTTTTCAGCTCGTTTTTCATACCGGTGGCAAGATGGGAATTCAAGGGACTCTAAACAGACTCCCTTCGCCAAGCATCGCATCAGATGCGACCTTCGCCCAAAAGAACCCCTCGCACACCTTGATTTTTCTCGTCCAATCTTTTCTGTTGGTGGATTGTCGATCGGTTCTGGGCAACCCGACGACCTCGCCACGCTCGCCAGGATCAGACCACCCGAGAAACTTCACGAGTGACCATGGACAACCACCACGCGCACGGCTCCGACCAACCGTTGTTGGCCGCTATTATCGTCGTTCTTCTCGCTTATGCTCTCGCGGCCGGCTTTGGTTGGCCCCAGCTCGGCGCCCAGATGATCGGCGAGGCTGAACACGACCAAGCCCATGAGGTTGAACACGAAATCGCCGGCGAGGATTTCGGGCTGGACGTGGCCCGGCAGCCACCGCCTTATTGGATGGTCGCGCCGTTCGTCCTGTTGCTCGGCGCGATTGCCGTGCTGCCGTTGATTCCCGCTACCGAACATTGGTGGGACAATAATAAGAACCGATTCATCGTGGCGTTGGCTCTCGGGGTGCTCACGCTCCTCTACTATCTTTTCCTCCATCAGCACCCGATCGACGGCCACTGGCCGGTTCACCATATCGTCGAACGGTCGGCCGAGGGTCCCAACTGGGGTCAGACGCTCACGGTTCTGGCAAACGGCATTCTGAACGAGTACATCCCGTTTATTCTGCTCTTGTTCAGCCTCTATACGATCAGCGGCGGCATCCGGATCGCGGGCGATCTGAAGGCCCATCCTCTGACAAACACCGCGATCATCGCCATCGGCGGCGTGCTGGCCAGTTTCGTCGGGACGACCGGCGCGGCGATGCTTCTGATTCGAGTATTGCTGGAAACCAATCGCGAGCGCAAGCACGTCGTCCACACGGTAGTCTTCTTCATTTTCGTGGTCTGCAACTGCGGCGGCTGCTTGCTGCCGATCGGCGACCCGCCGTTGTTTCTCGGCTATTTGCGGGGCGTGCCGTTCCTATGGACCTTCGCGCTTTGGGCGCCGTGGTTGTTCGTCAACTGCCTGTTGCTGGCGGTTTATTTGGCGATCGATTTGTTATGGCACTATCCCAAGGAGTTGCCGTTGGACGTGGCGCTCGACGAGACGCGAGTCTCGGGCGTGCGGATCTCGGGGCTCTGGCCCAACGCGGTGTTGTTGCTGGGCGTGGTGCTGGCCGTCGGCCTGCTCGATCCGCACAAGGTGATCCCGGGCACCGATTTCCGTCCTTGGATGTACATGCGCGAGATTGTCCAATTGGCCATGGTGGCCCTCTCGCTCGTCCTGGGCCGGCAAGCTATCCGCCGCGAGAACAACTTCAACTACCATGCGATTGTCGAAGTGGCCGCGTTGTTCTCGGGCATCTTCATCTGCATGCAGCCGGCTTTGCAGATCTTGGGCGTCGAGGGGCCGTCGCTCGGACTCGACACGCCCATGGCGTTCTTCTGGTCGACCGGTTCGCTTTCCTCCGTTTTGGACAACGCGCCGACCTACGTGGTTTTCTTCGAGACGGCCCAAACACTCAACGCCCCCGAGGGCGTTACACTTGTGGCCGGTGTCCAAGAAAACCTCTTGGTCGCCATCAGTCTGGGCGCGGTGTTCATGGGCGCCATGACCTACATCGGCAACGGCCCCAATTTCATGGTCAAGGCAATCGCCGAGAAATCGGGCGTCAAGATGCCCAGCTTCTTCGGCTACATGGCCTATAGCTGCCTGATCCTGCTGCCCATTCTGGTTCTCACGACGTTCATCTTCCTGTGACGAAGGAACCACACGCACAAACACGGATAAGCCAACGAATCTAATCCCTAATCCCCAATGCCCCTGTGCCTCATCTCGACATCACGACCGACGAAGCGTTGCGCGACTACTGTGGGCAATTAGCACGGTCACCCCACGTCGGACTCGACACGGAATTCGTTTCCGAATATTCCTATCAACCGGTGCTCTGCCTCGTCCAGTTGGTCGACGATCGTGGCGAGACGGCCATGATCGACGCCTTGAAAATCGGCGACATGACCCCGTTCTGGGAAACGCTCGCCGACCGCGACGGTGAGTTGATCGTCCACGCCGGCCGCGGCGAGATGGAGTTTTGTCTGCGCGCAACGGGCCGGTTGCCGTCGAACGTGTTCGACGTGCAGATTGCGGCCGGGCTGGTGGGGATCGAATATCCGGCCAACTACAACGCGCTGATCTCGAAGCTCCTAGGAGTCAAGCCCAGCAAGCACGAGACCCGAACCGATTGGCGGCGCCGGCCGCTCTCGTCGCGCCAGATCACTTACGCGATGGACGATGTTCACCATCTCCGCGCGATGCGCGACGTGCTGGCCTCGCGACTTGCGTCACTCGGTCGCACTGAGTGGCTTACTGACGAAATGGCGTCATGGCTCGCCCAAGTCAGCCACACACTGACCCAAGACCGCTGGCGGCGTGTTTCGGGAAACAGTGGATTGGACCACCGCAGCCTGGCCATTCTTCGCGAACTGTGGCAGTGGCGAGAAGACGAAGCCGCCCGGCGCGACAAGCCGGTTCGCCACGTGTTGCGCGACGATCTGCTCGTCGAACTGGCCAAACGCAAGACGGCCGATCTCAAACGCATCGGAACCGTCCGCGGTCTAGAACGGGGGGATCTGCGGCGCCAATTGCGCCACATCGCACGGCACATCCAGCAGGCACTCGTATTGCCCGATGACGAGTGCCCCCAAAAAATCACCGTCGAACCCATTCCCCAACTCGCGGTGCTTGGGCAATTCCTTTATTCGGCGCTCGGGAGCGTCTGTCGCGAGCGTTTGCTGTCGCCGGCCCTGGTCGGCTCACCGAACGACGTCCGCGAGCTGATCGCCTATCGTTTGCGCGGCCGCCAGGGTCGCTTGCCCAAGCTGGCCGAAGGGTGGCGGGCCGAACTCGTCGGACACCTGTTCGACGAACTGTTGGCCGGCACGATGTCGGTCCGCATCACGGATGCCAACAGCGATCATCCGCTGGCTTTCGACGCCATCAAACCTGCCTGAATCACATTCTTCCGTTGGAGGATTTTCGAACCGTCTCGAAGATCCAAGATTGAGCCGTGTTGCGCGGGCAACCGATCACCACGGCGACGTAGAGTTATGTGGAAACCGCGTGACAACGGACGCCGCCTCGCGACTGCCGCGGCCCGACGTACGAAGCAATCGTCTCTTCTCCTTGCCTCCATGATCGCAAGCACCCCACGATTAAGGGAACATTCAGTGTGTGATCGTGCCATTTCGTGGGGGCAAACGCAGGTTGCCTCCGACACAAACTGACCACCAGAAAATCGTACGGCTTTCGGACCTTCGAGGCCGTTGAAATCGCCCTATATCACACACTCGGAAACCTCCCCGAGCCCGAATTCACCCACGAATTCTGCTGAGGAGGCAATTCGAAAAACAACCCGAGGGGGGGGCCTTCCGGCCACATGTTGGTCGATTTTTTTCTTTTTGAACCTCGTAAAGCAATTTCTTTCTGGTTCTCTGGCCGTTGGTTTTATATAGTGAACGGAAGACCGCTTTCATGCATTATGCGTAACGACGATCACAACTCCCAGCTTTTCACGGAGCCCTGCAAGCTTCATGATCCATGTGGTTGTCTTTGCGTTCCTACCATTCTTTCGGACTCTCGATACGAGAAGGCATGTAATGATGACTTGGCGACGAACGAATCGAGCGGCGTTTACTCTGGTCGAGCTCTTGGTCGTGATTGCGATCATCGGCATTCTCATTGCCCTGCTGCTGCCGGCCGTTCAGATGGCTCGCGAGGCGGCGCGGCGCGCCACCTGTAGCAACCATCTCAAACAGCTCGGCCTGGCCGCGCTGGCCCACGAGTCGGCCCACGGCTACTATCCGACGGGCGGCTGGGGATGGAAGTGGATCGGCGACCCGGACCGCGGCTTCGGACTGAGCCAGCCCGGCGGGTGGCTCTACAACATTCTGCCCTACCTCGAAGCCAACGAACTCCACGAGCGCGGCGCCGGCCAGCCGAGCACCACCAAAGGCGTCTCCTTGCGATTGCTTCTCAAGGAACGCGTCGACCTGTACAACTGCCCAAGCCGGCGCGGCGGCGACGAGACCGTGATGATCTCGCTCTACAACGGAGCGTACTACCACAACATCGACCACAGCGCCGACGTGCCCGAGTCGAAAACCGACTATGCCGTCAACGTGGGCGACTACAACCCCGGGGGAAGCACGGGCATCAATTTCG
>JAFGIR010000423.1 GCA_016929515.1 Pirellulales bacterium
CCAACGTGGGCCGGGCGCTGCTGCTGGCGACGAGCAACCGGAGCGAGGCGGCCGTCGGCTACACAACGATGGATGGCGACACGTGCGGCGGGCTGAGCCCGATTGCCGGCGCCGACAAAGCGTTCGTCCGCCGGTGGCTCGTTTGGCTCGAGAAGCAGGGCCCGGCCGGCCTGCACCCGATTGCCGCGCTGGCCGCCGTCAACCGCCTCTCGCCGACGGCCGAACTCCGCCCAGCCGACGCGGGCCAAACCGACGAAGACGACTTGATGCCCTACCTGGTGCTCGATGCGATCGAGCGGTCGGCGATCGGCGAGAAGCAAATGCCCGTCGACGTGTTCCGGCTCGTGCGAAGCCGGTTTCCCGACTACACGGTCGAGCAATTGCACGGCTGGGTCGATCGGTTTTTCCGCCTCTGGTGCCGCAACCAGTGGAAACGCGAACGCTACGCCCCGTCGTTCCATCTCGACGACGAAAACCTCGATCCAAAAACCTGGTGCCGATTTCCAATACTCTCGGGCGGGTTCGAGCGAGAACTGGACACACTGGCCGAGTACGTTGCTCGGATGACGAGCGAAGGAAATAGCCGCCCCGCGTTGTGAATTACGACGGGTGGCTGGGGCATAGCGCAGCGCTGCCCCAGAGAGCTGAAAACCGGGGCTGCGTTGGTTGGTTGGCCCAGACAACTCGGTTGAGGCCGTCCGGGAATCGGGACAATGCGCGCGGCGGCCCTGAAAGGGCCGAATATCGTAGCCCAGGGCAACGCCCTGGGTGGAGGAACGACCGACTTCGCGAGTCGCCCTGAAAGGGCAAAACACGTTGGTCGGGCCGCTTCAGGGCGACGTGCGAAAGGGAGCGCTTGCGTACCCAGGGCGTTGCGCTGGGCTACTGAGTTTGAGCCCTTCGGGCTACGAAAATGGGTGCCTTGTGGGGCAGTGTTACCACCGAAGGCAAACGGTAGGCGTGCCGGCGCCTGGGCAAACGAGCCCCAGTCCGACCTCCCAGGCCTTCGGCCCAACGGTTCAAGAACCGGTGCTACCCCCGAACTACGTTCTCGGCGGGAATGCCATATTGCACATCCCACGCCCCAATAACAGCCCCCGGCGTCCCAAACCATTGAAAGAGCACGATTTTTTTGCCAAGATCACGTCATCGGACGCACTTGCTAACCAATGGGTTGACTCCGCGGTTGGTGGCAATATCTTGAGTGGTATCCGGGGGAGTCAGCCCGGCAAAAGCTAACTCGGGGAGAATAGCCAATTCGGCTGCGAAGCCATCCCATGATTCTCGGTGTAGGGAAAAAACTGTTGTGTATGATGTCCTGTCGCTTGAATACGCGATTTACTTCATTGGGCCGCCTCTTGTGCTCTATGCGGCGGCACATATCTTCGGTAGCGTACTCACTTTCGTCGCTCAGTTTTTCGTAGAGCGGGAAGTCTCACACGACGAAGCGACGTACATGATGACCTTTGTTATAGCCGCAACCGCCGCCGCAGCGGCATTGGTTCAATGGACAACAGGAATCTTATGGGCCGCGGTCGCGGCTGGATCGACGGCTTCGTATGTCGTCGGAGCGTTTCTCTTCTCACGGTCCATCGAGGACTATACTCCGAGCGATCGCAAGGAGCCCATTGCCCCGATCGGCCCAAATAAAGGCTCCCTCATTTCTGCCGTCATTACCTCGATAGGACTAATACTTACGTTGTTAGCAGTCTGGGCCGCGGGTCGTGCGACGTGAACGAAGCGGGTAACGCCGATGATTCCGCGGAACAAAGCCTGCTATGAGAAAAACAATACTGTCAATCACGGACTTTCGCACACTGGCTACGATCATGCAACACAAGAGGATTTCCACAACCCATGCCTGCTCGTGGCTTTTGCTGATCCTTTTTGTCGCCGCGGGCATGTGCCCCGCCGAGGCCGAGCCCTGGGCACGGCATGTGGTCGACGATTCCTCCGACGGCGCCGACGGCGTGCGTCTGCTCGACGTCAACGGCGACGGGCGGCTCGATTGCTGCACGCCTTGGGAGGAGGGCGGCCTCATCCGGGTCTATCTCAACCCGGGGCCGCGGAAATGTCGCGAACCATGGCCAGCCGTGACCGTCGGCAAGGTGGCTTCGCCCGAGGATGCTGTCTTTTGCGACGTCGACGGCGACGGGTGCGTCGACGTCGTCAGTTGTTGCGAGGGGAAGGACCGGAGCGTGTACGTGCACTGGGCACCCAAGGATCGCGAGTCGTATCTCGACGGGCAAGCCTGGCGGACGGACGCCGTTCGATGTGTCCAGGGCAAGCAGATGTGGATGTTCTGTGTCCCCATGGACGTGGACGGAAAAAACGGCGTCGATCTGGTCGTCGGTTCCAAGAAGAAAGGCGGCTCGATAGGTTGGCTCGAATCGCCGCCGAACGCGCGTGACATGGCCGCCTGGCGGTTTCACAGCCTTTCGCCCGCCGGCTGGATCATGTCGCTAGAAACCGTCGACATGGACTCGGACGGCGACCTGGACGTGCTTCTGTCCGATCGGAAGGGGAAGATGCGGGGCGTTCGATGGATCGAGAACCCAGGCCCGGTCGCGGCTTCTGGCCAGCCGTGGAAAAACCACTTCGTTGGCGGGCGGAAGCATACCGTGATGTTTCTCGACGTGGGCGATGTCGACGGGGACGGCGTCCATGAAATCGTGGCGGCCACGCGCAACGGGCGCATCTTGCTACTGCGCCGTAATTTGTCCACGACCGGTGAGTGGCACACAGTCGAAATCGACAACCCGTTCGGCTGCCCGTCGGGAAAGGCTGTCCGCGTGGCCGACGTCAATTTGGATGGCCGCATGGACCTGGTCCACACGAGCAACAAACACAAGCCGTCGGAGTACCCCGCCGTGAGTTGGCTGGACCTGAAGAGTCTGTCGGCCGATCGGGTCGAAGTCGCGACGCACGACATCGGCGGTCGCGAGGGGATAAAATTCGACCTCATCCAGATGATCGACCTCGACGGCGACGGAGATCTCGATTTGCTGACGTGCGAGGAAAGGGATGACCTGGGCGTCGTGTGGTATGAGAATCCGACCCGCGGCCCTGCCTCGCCCTCCGCTGGGCCGGAGGCACAAGAGGCAGAAAAACGGCGTCCGCTGGGCAAGCCGGGGCCGTAGGCGACTATCCGAAAATCGCGTTGGGGGTGGCTGGGTCATAGCGAGGCGGTGGCCCAGAGGTCTTGAAAACTGGGCCCTCGCTACGCTCGTTCCCAGCCACCCGATTCGGTCAGATGACTTGTGACCGCGCGACGCGAGACAGGCAAGCTGTTTTGGCCAGGCGGCCGAGATTTGCTCCAAATCCCGCTCCAGGCGTTTGACATCAATCGCCATCAATGCCAGAATCGCGTGAGTCTCGGGATCAGAAGTCCCGCCGGTTGAAGACCCTTGACCGCTGTTGGTTGGTTGTCGGAAGGGTGATCCGGTTGAATCGATTTCCAAACAAGAAACGCGGAGGTAGCCATGAGTGTCTTCGTGCGCCGTCTGTTGATCCTCGGCGCGGCAATGGCGTTTGCCGGGTGCGGGGGTGACCCTGAACCAGGTCCTCGGGAAGTCGAGCATCAGGAGACGTCTCCGGCAGAAGTGAGTGTCCCGGCGGCTTCGGTGGAGATACCAAGCTCGGAAGAACCGGCGCCCGCGGCCGAAGAACGCCAACCGCCGACCGACACGCCTCCCGAGCCATCTTGGCCAGCCGTATCGCCACCGCCGGCGAGTGTCCCGCAACCATCCGCCGCGCCGTCAATCCGTCTCTCCGCGGGCGTGGCCCTGCCACAATCGCTTCCGACGGGAACCGCAATGGGCATGAGCGTGGATTACGTGTTCACCGCGGGACAGCCCGAGTCCTCGCGGCAATACGTTTGGGTCATCGAGCCGGCCACGGGGGATCCGGTCAAACAGCCGGTCCAGTTGTCTCCAAGCGGGACACTGCAGGCCTTCTTCCCCCAGCTTCGCCCCGACCACGGTCCTTTTCTCACCCATGTCGAGAGTTCGGACGGCAGCCGGTTGTCGACTTCTGTTTCGTTGCGGTGATCGTCCCGTCCGACTTGACCGCCCTATTTCGAACAGATCTCGGAGCGACGAGCCCACGACACCGGGCGGCGACAAAAAACCCCGACGCATCGTGGGTCTCGATGCGTCGGGCAGTGAAGCGATTGGCGGGATTCACCTGCCGGGTTGGGTTAGCGTCGCAGTTCCATGCGGAGCACGACCCCGGCGAAGCCTGCGTCTTTGAGGCTGTCGTCCTGGCCGAATCCGGCGCCGTTGTCGGCGGCCACGATGTTTTCCCAGGTCTGCCACTCGCCGCCGACGCGGACCGAGGCCATCCCCAAACGGCCGAGATTCCGATTGACTTCGACGCCGACACCGAGTTCGGTTTGGGTGGAGGTCGAGTCGTGGAAGGTGGTCATGCCGGTTGTCTCGTTGATGTGGTAGGCGAGATCTTCGTTGCCCAACAGGACGGACCAGCGTCCCCGGGCATAGAGATTACCGAACGAGAAGCGATGTTTTGCCTCGATGCCGAGGGTTCCGCCCCAGCCGACGAATGAGCAGTTGGCGAATTCCTGGCCGCGGTTGCCCATGGCGTCCTGTTGGAAGTCGAGGTAGCGGAGTCCAAGCGAGCATTCGAGCCAGGTCTTCTCGCCGAGGTAGCGGTCGAAAAACATCTCGGCGTCGACGTAGTAGGTGTCGATGCCCACGTTGTCGCCGTCGTTGGCGGCCGTGTTGTCGTCATAGTACCAATAGCGGCCGCGGAAGCCCACGTTGCGGCTTCCGAGGTAGCCCAGCTCGAATCGCGGGGTGCAATGGAGATTGAAATCGGCGCCGGTTCCGTCGGCGTTGCAAACGCCGCCTTCCTGCATGTATTTCATGAAGGTCAGTTCCACGTTGCCGATCAGTCCGCCGCCGCGGCAGGGCGCGGCGAGGCACGTGTCGGCGCATTGGTCGCCGCAGCAGCCCATCTGAGAACAACCGTCCATGGCGATCGAGTCTTGGGCGAACGTCGGGGTACTAAAGAGCAACGCGACACCGACAACGAGCAGTACGGGAGTCCATCTCATGACATCCATCCTTGTGTTGGGAGTGAAAAAATTGCGGGGTCTTTTTTTCCGGAGAACAGACACGGCCAAGGCGGGATTGTCCGAAGCACGGCGGCCTCGAGTGGGATCTTGCCGGCACGACCGGCGCAAGCCCTAGTATTGGCAGTGCCGTTATGACTGTTCTTATCCTTCGAATCGGCATGAAGCCCCTAGAATCAACGGAATTCCAAAACAGGCCGCTAGAGCTTGCCCTGATTAGCTAGATTGACATGCCGTTCCGGGGTAACGGTAGTCGTCTGGGCGGTGGGAGTGAGAAGGGCCGCGATTCAACGCGGCCGCAGTTTATTTTCAGCCTCATGATCATCAGAATTCGACAATGCCTGATCTTCGTCGTGCTCCTTGTGGCCTGACCGACGAGGTGCCTATGACGCAGATCCCGCGAGACTATCGAGCACCTACGACAAGCTATGGTTAGATAGACGCAGAAGAAGGGGCGGCGGCCGGTCGCGGTGTTTGGGGCGGAGACTCGCGATCGGATCCCCCTGTCGCGGCTGGCAGGGGAGCGGCGGATTTCAGCAGTACGATGGCCGACCCAACCAGGGGCAGGTCGGTCCCACATCGTCCGACACGGTTCATGCAAAAGGTGTATGGTCATGCCCTCGACGGAAAGGCCCCGCAGACAGTACTTTGTTGACGCCAATGTGCAAGGCGACTTGGTTTGGCGATTGATCCTCTATTGGTGCACTTGCCTTGCCACGGTGATGTTGACGCTGCTCGGCTGGAGAATTCTGGCCGGTCCGATGGGAATGCCGATCTACTACCATTTTGGCGATGTGTTGTTTTACTATGGGCCGGCGCTGGTGGTTTCGATGGTCATTCTTCCCCTGGTGATTATCGATATTATTCAATTCAGCAATCGTTTTGCCGGGCCCATGGTGCGCCTGCGACGTGCCATGAGGGCCCTGGCTCGCGGCGAACACGTCGAGGCGATCCATTTTCGCCAGCACGACTACTGGCGGGCACTTGCCGCCGAGTTCAACGAAGTTGTCGCCCGCGTTCAGCAAGAGACGGCCGAGCGATCCCAGAGAGTCGAGAGCGAGAAGAACCGCTCGGACGCCGGGCCGGCTTCGTCGGGCGAGCAGTCTGCCAACACCGCGTTGGTCGAGAACGGGGAAGACAGCCAGCTCGAGACAGTTGGTGCCGATTCCGACAGTTGATGGAGGGTCGGCGTTCGATCAGCCGGCCACGGTCCGAGCCGACCGCACAATGATGACGTGAAAGAAGTCTCATTCAAGATAGATCGGCCGCCGCCGATTCATCGAGATTCAACACGCGGCGATAGACTTCCGCCGTGCCGGCTGCCATCGCGTGATCGGAGAAGAGTTCGGCGTGACGCCGCAAGGCGCTTTGACGGAGAACGTCCCAATCGACTCGGCCGTCGATGAACTTGCGAACGGCTCGGGCAAGGGAACGAGGGTCGCCCGGCTCGACGATCAGGCCGTCTCGTTGGTCGCGGACCGTTTCGGGAATGCCTTCCACGCGACTGGCGACGACCGGCACGCCGGACGCCATTGCTTCGAGGATCACCATCGGCAGACCTTCGCCGAAGAGGCTGGGCAGAACGAAC
>JAFGIR010000424.1 GCA_016929515.1 Pirellulales bacterium
CACGAGCTTGAAACAGACGTCGGCCCGACGTACCCGCACGCGATCGTTCGGCTCCAGCCGGCCAAGCACGCGACCGTCGACGACCACCGAGGCTTCCTGGCCCGGGTTGGCCATCTCCAGCTCGAAAACCCGATCGGCCGAGTCGACGACCGGACGATGGGTCAACGTGTGGGGACTAATCGGCGAAACGACGAACGCTTGCAGGTCTTTTCGCAAGATCGGCCCGCCGGCCGAAAGACTGTGCGCGGTCGATCCGACGGGGCTGCTGACGATCAGGCCGTCGCAACTATAGGTGGTTACCAGTTCCGAGTCAACGTAGAGATTGACGTCGAGAATGGCGAAGGGGGCCCCGTTTTGCACGGCCACCTCGTTGAGCCCTAGCTGCCGCCGCGCCACTCGACCGTCTCGCAGCAGTTCGCAAACAAACATCAGGTGCTCGACGACATCGAGCTGGCCGCGGCGGTATTGGTCGAGGACGTCGAGCAACTCATCCGGCGGGACGTCCGCCAAAAACCCCAGTTTTCCCAGATTGACGGCAATGACGGGCGTCTGGTGGTGGCCCATCTGTCGGGCTGCGTGGAGAATCGAGCCGTCGCCCCCGAGCACCACGGCCACGTCGGCGTCGATCTCGGAGAGGTCCTCCGAGCCGGTGAAATCGCGAAAGACGATCTGGTCTTTCTGTTCGATGAGTTGCGCGAGCCGCTCGGCTTCTTTCAGAACGCCCGGCCGCCCGCCAAAGCCCAACAACAGAATCCGCAGCGGGGAAGCACCGTCGTCGATTTGATTTTTCGGCGTGTTCATGGGGCTTGGGGCGCGAGGTTCGTCGTGGTTCCGAATTGCGCCGGGTTCACGGCCCGGCTCGTACCGTCCTTCGTTTCGTGTTTAGTCTATTCGTTGTCCGGCAAAGCCTGGCCGATGGAGTCACGGGTCTTGGCCATCTGGCGGCAGGCGGCGGCGATGCCCGACGCGTCGAGTCTCAGGTCGGCCAGCAATTCGGGCCGCGAACCATGTTCGACGAACCGGTCGGGCACGCCGAGGCGTCGGACGCCGGTCGTGTCGAGGCCGGCTTCGTTGGCCGCTTCGAGCAGGGCGCTGCCGAAGCCGCCCATCAGCGCGCCTTCCTCGACGGTGACCAGCAGCGGAGATCGCGCCAGCGCGTCGAGAAGCGTTTCGTTGTCCAAGGGCTTGACGAATCGGGCGTTGATTACGCCGACGTCGAGCCCTTCGTCGCGGAGCCGTTCGGCCGCCCGAAGACAATCGGACAACACGGTGCCACAGGCGACGATCGTGCCGTCGGTACCCACGCTGATCGTCTCGGAGACGCCCAACTGGATGGGGGCTCGCTCGTTTTCGATCTCGACTGTCTCGGCGGTTGCCTTTGGATAGCGGACGGCCGCGGGGTGATCGTGGGCGAGGGCGAAACGCACCATCGCATCGAGATCCCAGGCGTCGCCGGGCGCCATGACCACCAGGTTCGGCAGCGGCCGCAGGTAGGTCAGGTCGAACATGCCGTGGTGGGTTGGGCCGTCGGGGCCGGTCAACCCGGCGCGGTCCAACAACAGCGTGATCGGCAGATCCTGCAGGGCGACCTCCTGGAAAATCTGATCGTACGCCCGCTGCATGAACGTGCTGTAGATATCGACGACCGGCCGCATGCCCGATCGCGCCAATCCGGCCGCGAAGGCCACGGCGTGCGACTCGCAGATGCCGACGTCGAAGAACCGTTCGGGAAATTTCTCGCGGATCGGTTCGAGCTTGTTGCCCTGGCACATGGCGGCCGTGATCACGGCAATGCGGTTGTCGTGGTGCATGCCGTCGAAAAGCACGTCTCGCGCAACCTCGGTATAGGCAGGGTCGGATTTGCTTTTGAACGACAGCGAACCGTTCGACTGGACGAACGGAGCCGGGGCATGAAACGACGTCGGGTCCTCCGCGGCCGGCTCGAATCCGTGGCCCTTCTCGGTCACGACGTGCAGGACGACCGGCAACTCGCAGTCGCGGGCCATCTTCAAGTATTTCTGCAACTGGGAGATGTTGTGGCCGTCGACCGGGCCGATATAGCGGAACCCGAGGCCTTCGAAAAGCATGCCGCCGAGCATGCCGGCCTTGACGGCGTCTTTGAACTGGGTCAAGAAGCGTTCGACCGGATCGCCGACGACCGGCACCTTGTTGAGGATGCGTTGGACCTCGCTTTTCAGGCCGGTGTAGAACGGCGTCATACGCAGGCGGTCGAGATAATCGCCCATCGAGCCGACGCGCGGGCAAATCGACATCTTGTTGTCGTTGAGCACGACGGTCAGCTCTTTTTCGAGTCCGCCGGCGTTGTTCATCGCCTCGAAGACGGCGCCCGAGGAAAACGCGCCGTCGCCGATCACGGCGACGACGTGCCGGGGTTCGTCGGGCGCGAGGTGGTCGTCGCCGCACCGCAGCCCCAGGGCCGTGCTCACGCTGCACCCGGCGTGGCCGGTCATGAACAGATCGTAGGGGCTCTCGTTGGGATTGGGATAGCCCATCAATCCACCCTTGGCCCGGATCGTCTCGAACTGCCCGTAACGGCCGGTGAGCATCTTGTGGGGATAGATCTGGTGGCCCGTGTCCCAGATCAACCGGTCGTGGCTGAAGTCGAACGTCGTGTGCAGCGCCAGGCTCAGCTCGACGACGCCCAGGTTGGAAGCGAAGTGGGCACTCCGCGTGGTGACCAGTCGCTGGAGCGCCTCGCGCATTTCGGCGGCCAACTGGGTGAGTTGCGTCTGGGTGAGGCCTTGCAGGTCGGCCGGCGAGTGAATCCGCGCGAGAAGTTCGTCCATCAACGATTCCTTTCGAGGACATAGCGGGCCAGCATGGCCAAATGGTCGGTCGGCGTGGAGAGCCGGCGGATAGCTTCGCAGCCGGCGTCGACGAGTGCTTCGGCCCGGCGCGTGCTCTCGTCGATGCCGAGGATTCCCGGGAAGGTGAGCTTGCCGTAGTCGGAATCCTTGCCGACGCGTTTTCCGACAGCCGCTTCGTCGCCGCGCACGTCGAGCAGATCGTCGACGATTTGGAACGCGAGTCCGACCGAGCGGCCATATTCGGCCAGCGCGGCCAGTTGGGTTTGATCGGCGCCGGCGATCAGGCCGCCCAGCTTGAGCGAGACCTCGATCATGGCGCCGGTTTTTCTTTGGTGAATGGCTTCGAGCGGCGCGACGTCGAGGCCGGTCGCCAGCCCGGCAATGTCGTCGGCCTGGCCGCCGGCCAGTTGGCACGCGCCGGCAGCCTTGGCCAACGCGCCGCAACAGGCGGCCACGGTTTGCGACGATACGTCGAGCCGCGTGAGCGTCTCGAAGGCCAACGCAAACAGGGCGTCGCCGGCAAGGATGGCCATCGCTTCGCCGAAGACCTTGTGGCACGTCGGCCGCCCTCGTCGCAGATCGTCGTCGTCCATGGCCGGCAGGTCGTCGTGAATCAGCGAATAGGCGTGGACCATCTCGACCGCGCAAGCGGCCGGCATGGCCGTCTCCGAATCGTCGTCGCACGCCTCGGCGGCCAGAAGCACCAACAGGGGACGAAGCCGCTTGCCGGGACCCAAAAGCGCGTACCGCATGGCCTCGGCCAGCGGAGCGGGGCAGCCCTTGCCCATGCGCGAATGGTGATCGAGCGCGGCGTCAATCCGAGGACGTACCGCTTCGACATGCTGGGCAAATGAGCGGAGTGAGGTATCTGTCATGGACCTGAGAACACTAACCGTCGGGCCTGCCAGCCGCTGTGCCCCACGGTTTCGGCGAAACCACGTCGACGACGGGCAGGTCCGTTGGCTAACGAGCGCGGAACCATGCCGCATCGGGTGGGCGAGTCCCACTCTACATGCACGACGTCGGCGACCTCTTATTCTAAAACAAGCAACCCGGCTCGTCCACGTCATCCCCGCCCGTGCCGGAATCAGACGCATCCCCCAAATGGCTAGGATTGTCCGCTTTGCGAGGCTTGGTGATGGTCGAACGCCGGCGGCTGCGCTGGGCCGCTTTCTCTTCGAGCGTGCCGGCGGGCTCGTCGATCGGTTGGGTGATCGGGCTTCCCTGTTGGTCGACGCCGCTGAGCAACTCGACGCGGCGTTGGGCCTTGGTCAACAGCTCGTGGCACCGCCGGAGCAGCTTGACGCCGTCTTCGTAGCGCGCGAGCGAGGCTTCAAGAGTGATTTGGCCGCCCTCAAGGTCGCGGACAATCTTCTCGAGTTCGGCGAGCGACTCCTCGAAGCTCGGCGACGACGTTTCTTGACTGGTTGTTTTCTTGGCCATGGAAAATCCAACTCCGGCGGGAAATACGTCCGGCGCGTCAGGCAAAATCGGCCATGGCCGGTTCGACGAAGAGTTCTCGAACCCGAGGGCGACGAAGGTAGATCGCGCCGAACAGGTAGAACGCGGTTTGGACCAACGTGAGACCGACCGCAAAAACAACGCCCATGACGAACATCATCTTGCCCATCAACGGAGCGGCGTCCTTGAAATTGGGCGGCATTTGTCCGCCGTCGGGCGTGGAAGCCTCCATCATCTTTGACATGAATTCGGCCGTAATGCCGGCCGTTTCATGCTGAACGGCGATCGTCGGAACCAACTGAATCAGCTCCACGAGAATGGCCGCCCAAAACGCAAACACGAGCAGCGTTCTTCCGCCGGGCCGGAGGCGAAGTGATTTGACGGCCCCGATAATCAGACAAAGCGACACGATGAATTCGGCGATCAGCAGAGGACCGGTGATGAACATCCAACGGTTCGCCACTTCCTGCATTCGTTGTTGCATCTTCTGCTGCATTTCCATTTGTACTTCGAACTCGGGCGAGTCTTCGAAGGGGAGTTCCGGCGTCAAGCTCTTCTGGATCGCCGGCCCCGCGGCGAGGCTCGCCAATCCAAAAAGCCCCATCAAAACACCCAACACGCCGAGTATGATTGCGAAGATGCACACGACCTGGAGCCAACCGCTTGCTCGGTTCATGGTTTTTTCCCTTTCATTCCCATTCGATGGTTGCCGGCGGTTTGGAACTGATGTCGTAGACTACCCGATTCACGCCCGACACCTCGTTGATGATGCGCGTCGAGATCCGCGCCAACAGTTCGTAAGGCAAATGGCTCCAGTCGGCCGTCATGAAATCCTCGCTGTCGATCGACCGAACGGCCACCGCGTTTTCGTAAGTCCGCGCGTCGCCCATGACGCCCACGCTCTGGATCGGCAGCAAGACGGCGAACGACTGGGACGTCTGCCGGTAGAGCCCCGCCTTCTTGATCTCTTCGACCACGATCGCGTCGGCCTCGCGGAGCGTATCGAGCCGCTCGCGGGTCACTGGGCCAAGGCAACGCACGGCCAGCCCCGGGCCCGGGAAAGGATGACGCCAGACGATGTCCTCGGGCAGACCGAGTTGCAGGCCCAATTGGCGGACCTCGTCTTTGAACAGATCGCGCAGCGGCTCGA
>JAFGIR010000425.1 GCA_016929515.1 Pirellulales bacterium
CCCCGCGAGTGGTAGAATACATCTATTCACGTAAGCTCCTATCCATGGGACCCTTGAATTAGGGGATACAGGTGCGGAGAAAGGAGACGAAACGCCACACGCAGAAACGGAATCTGTCCCAATGGGCAAAAAGAAGGTCGCGGCCAAAAACAAAACCAACGGCAACGGTGCAAACCTCGGTTTCGAGGCGAAGCTATGGCTGGCCGCCGACAAGCTCCGCAACAACATGGATGCGGCGGAGTACAAACACGTTGTGCTCGGGCTGATTTTCTTGAAATACATATCCGACTCGTTCGAGGAGATGCACGAGCGGCTTTTGGCGACCCAGGACGAAGGGGCCGATCCCGAAGACGCCGACGAGTATCGAGCGGAAAATGTCTTCTGGGTGCCCAAGGAAGCCCGATGGGCGCATCTCCAGGGCAAGGCCAAGCAGCCGACTATCGGCAAACTCGTCGATGAGGCGATGGTCGCCATCGAGCGTGACAACCCACGGCTCAAGGGCATCTTGCCCAAGGATTTCGCCCGGCCGTCGCTTGACAAACACCGTTTGGGCGAACTGATCGACCTGATCGGCACCATCGGGCTGGGCGATGCCGAGAACCGCTCAAAAGACATCTTGGGCCGAGTCTACGAATACTTCCTCTCTCAGTTCGCCAGTGCCGAAGGCAAGAAGGGCGGCCAGTTCTACACGCCCCGCTGCATCGTCGGCGTGCTGGTCGAGATGCTCGCCCCGTACAAGGGCCGGGTGTTCGACCCGTGCTGCGGCTCGGGCGGAATGTTCGTCCAAAGCGAGAAATTCGTCGAAGTCCACGGCGGTCGGATCGGCGACATCGCCATCTACGGCCAGGAATCGAATCCCACCACCCGGCGGCTGGCCATGATGAACCTGGCCATTCGCGGCATCGAAGGAGACCTTGGCCCCGGACATGCCGACAGTTTTCGCCGCGATCTGCACAAGGACCTCAAGGCCGATTACATCCTGGCCAACCCGCCGTTCAACGATTCCGACTGGATTCGCAACGAAGAAGACGTGCGTTGGAAATACGGCACGCCGCCCAAGGGCAACGCCAACTACGCCTGGGTCCAGCATTTCATCCACCATCTCGCGCCCACCGGCTTTGCGGGCTTCGTACTGGCCAACGGCTCGATGAGTTCCAACCAGTCGGGCGAGGGCGACATCCGCCGCGCGTTGGTCGAAGCCGATCTGGTCGATTGCATGGTGGCCTTGCCCGGCCAGCTTTTTTACTCCACGCAAATTCCCGTCTGCCTCTGGTTTATCGCCCGTAACAAGAAGAACGGCCGGTTCCGAAAACGGCACGGCGAGACGCTGTTCATCGACGCCCGCAAGCTGGGCACGATGATCGACCGGGTGCATCGAGAGTTGACCGACGACGACATCCGGCGGCTTGCCGACACCTACCATGCCTGGCGCGGCGACAAGGACTGCAAGAAGAAATACAAAGACGTTGCCGGCTTCTGTAAATCGGCCAAGCTCGAAGAGATCGAAACACACGGCTTCGTCCTGACGCCGGGCCGCTACGTCGGTGCCGAAGAAGTCGAAGACGACGGCGAGCCATTCGACCAGAAGATGCAGCGGTTGGTTGCTGAACTGAACGGCCAATTCGCCGAATCGCGGAAGCTGGAGAAGGCCATTCGCAAGAACCTCACCGGGTTAGGCTTTGGGGAGGAAAAGCCATGAATCATCTCGCCAAACTAGGCATATACCCCCTGACAGAGGAAGTAACTGCTGTTCTTAACCCGTGTGATGCAAATCATTTAGGGCACACTCGCCCCGTTCGGCCGAGTTTTGTGCTTGCCGGCCCTCGGAATGCCCGATATACTTCTATTAGCAAACCCGCCGGGCCTCTGTCGCAAGGCACGCTCACTTCGGCGGGTCTTCTTTTGCGCGGAGGCCGGCCATGAAGTATGCCAAGCCTCCGCTCACCTTCGACCAGCAGGCCGATCTCCTGCTGGCTCGCGGCATGACGGGCAACCGGGCCACGATGATTTCTCGTCTGGCCGTGGTCAACTACTACCGGCTCAGCGGATACTGGTATCCGTTCCGCAATGCCGGCGAGGACACTTTCCGCCGCAACACCACGTTCGAGGCCGTCTGGCAACGCTACGCCTTCGACCGCCACCTGCGTCTCTTGGTGATGGACGCCGTCGAACGCATCGAGGTGGCTGTCCGAACGCAACTGTCCTACTCGCTATCGCACCAAAGCGGCGATCCGTTTGCCTACGCCACCGACTCGGCGGCGCTGCCGAGCCTGACGGACGACCACCGTCTCCGTTTTCTCGAAGAACTGGCCGACGAGGCTGCCCACAGCCGAGAGCCGTTCGCCGAGCACTTCCGAAGCAAATACGGCGACCAACACGCCTATATGCCCATCTGGATAGCCGCCGAGGTAATGACGTTCGGCGGCATATTGACGCTCTTTCGGGGTGTCCATCCCGACATTCGCCGGGCGGTGTCCGCTGTGTTTGGGGTCCACGACGTAGTCTTCGAGTCCTGGCTTGTGACGCTGAATACGGTTCGCAACATCTGCGCCCACCACGGCCGCTTGTGGAACCGCGTGCTGGGCACGCAGCCCAAGATTCCGCGCAAGGTCGCAGCATGGCACAGCCCCGTGTCCGTCCAGGGTGACCGCATCTTCGGCGTCTTGACCCTCTGCAAGCACTGCCTCGACCGCATCGCCCCGCAGAGCAGTTGGCCCGACCGATGGCGCAAGCTGCTGGCCGCCTACCCCTATGTGCCGCGCGGCAGCATGGGCATGGCCGCCAACTGGGAACAGTGCCCGATCTGGGCCGAGCAGAAGGAATCGAACCATGGCTGATAATCGGCTGGAACCAATGGACCGGGCGGCGGCGGCCGAGGCGATCCGAAAATGGAGCGAAGACGACCTTCGCTATCTGAATCGCTTGATCGTCGAACGCCTCAAGCTCATTCATCAAGCCCGAAGCACGGTCATGCTGGCCAATTTCAACGTGGGCGACCGGGTAAGATTTCCGACCGGTGCCGGCGATGAGAAAACCGGGGTCATCATCCGGCTCAACAAAAAAACCGCAAGCATCGCCACCGACGACGGACATCGTTGGAACGTTCACCCAGTCTTTCTAATCGACGACGCCTCCCCCAAGGCTGAAAATGCCGCGCAAAGGCCGGTTGCCGGAATTGAACGAGAGGGCGGACATGGCGGGTGAATGGCGAGAGGTGATCCTTGAGGACGTGGCGGACGAAATCACCGTCGGCCATGTTGGAACGATGGCGTCCGAGTACGTCGGCACTGGTATACCGTTCCTTCGTTCACTCAACATTGAGCCATTCCGAATCAACAAGACAGACATTCGCTACATCACGCCCGAGTTCCATGCACGTCTAAAGAAATCGACCTTGCGCCCCGGTGATGTCGTAATTGTCAGGACCGGCAAGCCCGGAGCTACGGCAGTCATCCCCGATTGGCTGACCGAGGCAAATTGTTCGGACCTCGTGATAGTCCGCCCTGGGCGAGAACTGGATCGTCGATTCCTGGCCTACTTCGTGAATGGCGTGGCGCAGCAACACGTTGCATCCCAGTTGGTGGGTGCAGTTCAGCAGCATTTCAATGTTGGATCGGCAAGGCAGATGAGGCTGCTTTTGCCACCGATCGGGGAGCAGAAAGCCATAGCCCACGTCCTCGGCACGTTGGACGACAAGATCGAACTGAACCGGCGGATGAACGAGACGCTGGAGGCGATGGCCCGGGCGATCTTCAAGAGTTGGTTCGTCGATTTCGACCCCGTCCGCGCCAAAGCCGCCGGCCGCCACC
>JAFGIR010000426.1 GCA_016929515.1 Pirellulales bacterium
CGGCGCGGCACTCGACCCCGGCGACGTCGACGACCGCATCCTTCATGGCCGGACTCCTTCGACTAGCACGCGCACGTTCGCTCGGACCAGCCGGTCGAACGCTTCCTTTGGGTCCGACTCCGGGAAATTGTCCAGAACGAGAACCGTCGCGCCCAGGCGATCGGCCACGACGTCGGCCAGGCGTCGCCCCTCGGGCCGATTGGCAATGATCCATTCGACACCGGCCCGTTGGCCTGCCTCGACCGCGTGGTCCAGGGTGCTCGCCCGAGCCGTGTCGGCGGCGGTCAGCGTGGCCACGACGTCGAGGCCCAAGAGCCGGCAGAAATCGGCCTGGTGGCAACTGGCCACCACCGGGATGCCCGCGAGCCGTGCGTCGGCCACTTGCTCCTTGATCGACGCTCGTAGCAATCGCATGCGTGCCGCGATATCGGCCAGCCGAGCCTCGGCCTGCTCGGGCGAGAGGATGCCGCGTTGGACGAGTGCATCGGCCACCTGACGGCAAGCCGCCTCGTAGACGTGCGGATCGCACATGCCACCCGTCACGCTCACCGACAACACCTGGAGCCCCTCGACGCGGCTGGCCAACTTCTCTTCAAGCGAATTCTGAAAATCGAACCTCAGCAACACGGCCACCGAGGCAAGCTCTTCGATCTGGCTCGGACGCAGGTCAAAGTGACCTGGACACATGCCAGGCGACGCAAGTGGAATGATCCTCGCAGGCCCCAACAGGTCAGTTCCGATTGCCGCAAGATACGGACTGGCCGCCGCAATCGTTGGCCGCTGATCTTCTGGCGTCGAACCACTAGCGGCTGGCGTCGCGGCGCTCGACCCGCAACCGGCCATCATCGCCATCGTGGCAACACCGGCCAAGAGGCTTAAGCTGCTTCCTAGAAAACGCATCTTGAGTTCTCGTGGCGACGTTTACTTCTGTCGAGCGGTGACTACACACTTCTCGGTAGGTATAGCAGTATTACGATCCTTCAGTACATAATACCAGGACAGAGACCAACTGGGAAGCTGATCGAGCCAACTTGCCCTGTTTTGCCCAATCAGAACAGCCAACCAAAGGAGAGCCTGTGAACGACCCTAGAATCGCCTTTTTCGACCGACTTTCGGCCGAATGGGATCACTCGGAACAAGACGCCGAGAAGACGATCAGCCGCTTGGAGCAACTTGGCGACCTGCTGCGTCTGCGGCAAGGACTCGATCTGCTCGAAGTGGGATGCGGCACGGGCCAGTTGACCGCCTGGCTGGCCGAGCGGGTCGCGCCCGGCCGCGTGACGGCAATGGACTTCTCCGACGGCATGCTCGGCCAGGCGCGGGCCAAGCAAATCGACGCCGACTTCCGGCTCGGTGACGTCTGCGTTGATCCATTGCCGGCGGCTTCGGCCGATCTGGCTCTCTGTTTTCACAGCTTTCCCCACTTCCGCGATCAGCAAGCGGCCCTGAGGAATTTAGCCCGCGCGCTACGTCCCGCCGGCCGACTGGTCGTGATCCATCTGGCTTCGAGTGCCGCGATCAACGCGTTTCACGACAGCGTTGGCGGCGAAGTGGCCGGGGACCATTTGCCCGATGAATCGTGTTGGAATGATCTGCTGTCGCGCAACAGTTTACGTAGAATCGCTTGGGTAGACCGCGAGGACATGTTCTTCCTTGAAGCAGAACGGCTCCGCGATACCGAAACCAACCAGACGACCTTTTGATTGGTCACCGAGAAGAGTCGAAGGAAACCGAGGAATCCAACCGCGTCCTACATTGGCCGAAGTAGACTCGATTACTCTGACAAAACCTGCGCGACGTCGAGCAATTGCGGATCGAATCGCAATTTGCGCTTCTTGGCCTGAGCAAGATTCAATTCAATGCCAAGGGTACCGTCGTCGCGGTTGACAAAATTGGCCATGGCGCCGGCTCGGGCGAAGCCTAGCGTGTCGCCAACCACAAGACAGGGCGTGCCCGCGGTCTTTTTGAGCACGGCCTCTTGCTGTTCCTGGCTGAGATCTCCCGGAACATAGAGCATATGACAAGGCCGATAGTCCTTCATCGAACTGATTTTCTCAAGTTTGATGCTTCGCTTGTTGACCTTTTTTCTTTCCGCGATCTTTGTCAGAAGTCCTTCCAGATTGTCGTGGCCCAGTACCGTAACTCGATAGGGGGAATCCTCGTTTTCGAACGTGCTGTCCGGCCAGGTCGTCCGTCGCAGCAAATTATAGAGGTAGGCGGATTTCACTTTTGCTTCGACGCTCGCGGCATCTGCCACCGTAGCGAAACACAAGGAGAACATGACCACGACAAAAGCCAACGCGACAACGGTGGGGCGTTCCACAAAGCGTCCGTCACCAGAAGCTGCTTGACAGGAGAATAGGGGTTCTCGAGGCGTATGGTCCATCTTACTGTGACTCCCGGTCTTTCTCAGGTCTGCCGCTCCTGAGAGCTGTTCGTAAGGTTCGGTGGGCTTCAGTCTCTAAAGTACTCCCAAGGTCGGCTAACCAGCGCTGGCCTTCCCGACAGGGTTATATCAAAAAATCACTCACGTGGTAAGGTTCGTTTTGAAGTGTCGCACCAGGTCGCCCAGTTCGTTTGCCCGCATGCCAAGCTCTTTGCTGCCCGAGGCCATTTCTTCGCTTCCCGTGGCGGACTGTTCGGTAATTTCGGCAACATTGCGAATTGAGAGGGACACTTCCTGGGCATTTCCGGCCTGCTGGACGGTAGCTTCGGCAATCTCGGAAATCTTTCCGGCCGTGGCTTCCACGCCGGTGATGATTTCGGCCAGGGCTCTACCGGTTTCCTCGCTAAGGTGGGATCCCTCCTCCACCCGTTGTGTCGACTGCTTAATCAGGGACGAAATCTCGCCAGCCGCCTGATTAGAACGTTCAGCCAGCTTGCGGACCTCATCGGCGACAACGGCGAATCCCATGCCATGCTCCCCAGCCCGAGCAGCCTCGATGGCAGCGTTCAGGGCCAAAAGGTTCGTCTGACTGGCAATTTCGGAGATCACTTGAATAATTTCGGCAATCTGGGCCGAACTGCTTTTGATCAATTCCATCGCCTCAACGGATTTACGCACCGCTTCGCCACCCTGCTCGGCGAGTTGGCTCGTCCGGCGAGCCACCGCATCAGCCTCATTTGTGCTCTCTTTGATGCCGTTGATCGACTGGGCCAACTCCTCGATCGAGGCACTGATCTGATCCACACCGGAACTCTGTGCCTGTGCTCCGTGGGCAAGTTGCTGCGCGCTCTCGGCAATCACGCGCGACCCTTCGTTGAACTGCGCAGCGCTCTCTGTTACCTGGCTGATGATGTTTGAAAGGTCGCCGAGCATCCGCTTAATTCCGGAGGCCAATTCATCAACCGGCTCGTCGCCTCGGATTATGACCTCTTTGGTCAAATCACCCTCCGCGGCGGAACCAACAACCTCGAGCAAGCCATCGACCTTTCGCCGGAGTATCTCGGCGGCCTCGCGTTCGGCCAGGGCAACCTCCTCGGCGCGTCGCTCGGTTTCCTGTCGCTCGTCGAAGAATTTCTGCAGACCTTCGGCCAGCTGTCCCAGGGCATCCTCGCCGCGGATACCAATCCGCTCGCTGTAGTCGCGTTTTCCAATAAGATTGGCCACATGAAGTATGCGGCTGACTTTTTTCTCCGCCTGTTCGGCCTGCTGACGCTCGGCTTCCGCGCGGCCGCGCGCTTCTTGGGCCTGATCGGCCTGGATCTGTTTCTCGCGTTCAGCCGCCTCTTGAATCTCCTCGAAGGCTTGTTTGGTCGCATCGATCGACTGGTTGATGGCGTCCGCCATCTGGCCGATCTCGTCGGTGCTATGAACATTGCACTTCACCGTATAATCTTGACCGGCCAGAGCCACGACGCTGTTGACGCACTGTCGGATCGGTCCGACAATCGCCCCGGCCAGGAACAACGCTAGAATGACCACAAGCACGCCGAGTCCGACGACCGTGAAACCAATGACCGTGCGAATCGATCGTATCGACACCAGTGCCTCCGCCTCGTTCATCTCGACGATCAAGGCCCAATTCAAACCCTGATCGACTTCGACCGGCGTGAATGCGGACAGGACGGTTCCACCATGATATGATTTGATGACCTTGTTTCCGGATTCGGCTTCATCGAACACGGCTTGCGTGGCTTTGGTCATGCACGTAATTCCCTTGGCAAAGGAGTTGTCCACGGTATAAGTGGGCTTTCTGTTCTCCGCCATGCTTTGCATCTTATCAAGATAGGAATCACTGCGCATTTGAAAATCGGAACCGACCAAGTACGTCTCGCCTGATTCTCCGAGCCCCGCGCGACCACCCATGATTTGTTCCAGGGCATCTCGAGAAATCTGCAGTGCCACGACGCCGAGTATTTCGCGTCCCTCTTTGATCGGCGCGGCAACGAACTGGATGGGCTGCCCCCCGGTCGGCGCGTAGGGCGCCAAGTCGGAGACGACCACCTCGCCCGCCTTGGCCATTTTCCAGACCTTGGTCAGCAAGGACGCGTTCTCGGTGAGCGACGTACCGAAATCCGAGTTCTTCTGAATCGAGAAGATTACCTGCCCTTTTTCTCCGCGAATGAAGCACACGTCCGTGTAGCGTCCCGATTCGGTATATGCCTTCAACGCGTCAATAATATCCACATGAACGACGCGATAGGCTTTCGGGGCTTCGTATTCCCCTTTCGTCGCGGCCTTCAGCGTCTCACCGGCTGCCATGTCCAATGCCGAGTCAAGGTCGTTGAACGCTTGGACCACAAACGGATTGGTTCCCATTTGCTTGGCGTCGTCGGCGCACTGCTGGTAGAAGCCCTCGACCTGCGTTTTCCTCATCTCTCGGATCGCCCGCAGTTTGCTCAGGGCCTCTTCAGAAACCGCCGTCTTGGCTTTCGACAGCGAGATCCAGCCGATGATTGCGGCCGGAAGAAGGCCTACGAGTAGAAAGGCCAGGCTCAATTTGGTTCGCAGCTTGATGCTCCGCATATCTATCCTCTCTTGGGCAGTCGATCCGATTTTTCCTCGCGGCGAGCCTCTTCAGTCAAAAGGCACCCTTCCGAAAAGGAGTCGCCATCGGGAAGGCTGACGAGCGCGGCGCCTTGCCCTCGCTCGTTCTCGTGCCTCGTTGTCAACGGGAGACGCATGGCATTCCCGGAATCATTGAGTGTCAATCCATCATCATGTGGGTACGGAAATGTCGAGCTTCTCTAGCGGCAACGCAGTTGCTTGCGACAACACGATATGGCCGCCGAGTAGTCACAAGACTATCGGTATGAGTAAATAGCTTATCCTCATGCGCGAGAAGGCTCCTTCTCGCGTTCCGCTTTCTGGCGGAAGATACTTCATGGAAGGCTTCTTCTGATTTTGACGAAACGTCTAGGTCGCCAAAGCCGCAATGCCCCCCCAATGCGAGGCGGAAGTCAGTGGTGTCCGTCGACTCGCCCGGCGCCCAACCCGTCAAATCGTGCGAAAAAATCCCCCCGCCGCTGTTTCTCTCGACCCAAGCCGTCCCGGCAGACCGACCATCCCTTTCCGCCAAGGCGCCCACGCACCCAGACCAAGTCTTTTCGACGCCCTCGCGGCTCGTCCGCTTCCCGCGGACCTGCTATAATGCCGCCGTCAATGATCTAGGAGCCGTCATGCGATTGCCAAAATACTCGATTGGAGTGGGAGATCGTTTTGCCCATCAAGGCGTGGCCCAATTGCGGGCCCTCACCAAAGCGAGACAATCCGGAGTCGATATTGCGCCGGTGTGGAACAAATCCCACCGAGAACACACGATCGTCGGGACCCAACCAGAGGACGTGCGTGTCGAGGCCGACGCTGCCGTGAAATCGCTTGGCTGGACCGATCCGTACTTCGTCGATGCCGACCACATCGGACTGGCCCAGGTCGACCGGTTTGCGGCCCCCAGCGATTTTTTCACCATCGACGTGGCCGACTCGATCGGTCATCGTGCCGCGGACGGCGACATCGCGAGATTCGTCGAGAAACATGCAAGGTACGTCGGCGTGCTCGACATACCCGGCGTCGCCGAGCCTTTACGGATCGACCGCGAGACGGTTGAAACCGTGGCGGCCAAGTTTCTTCTGGCCGTCCACGAAGCGGAAAAGGTCTTTCACAGGATCGTCGAGACCAAGGGCAATGACGATTTCGTCACGGAAATCTCCATGGACGAAACCGACCAGCCACAAACGCCCGTCGAGCTTCTTTTCATCCTCGCGGCGGCAGCCGACCGGCAAATTCCGGCTCAAACCATAGCGCCGCGATTCACCGGCCGCTTCAACAAGGGCGTCGATTACGTCGGTGACGTATCGCGCTTCACCAAGGAGTTTCAGGAAGACCTGGCCGTGATCGCTTTTGCGATCGAGGAGTTTGGGTTGCCGGATAATCTGAAGCTCAGCATTCACTCGGGCAGCGACAAATTCTCGATCTACGGCCCCGTGCGCGAGGCAATTCGGAAACGCGACACCGGCATTCATCTTAAAACGGCCGGAACCACGTGGCTCGAGGAGATCATCGGTCTGGCGATGGCCGGCGGCGACGGTTTGGAGACCGCCAAGAACGTCTACCGCGCCGCCCATGCTCGTCAGGCGGAACTCTGCGGCCCCTACGCATCGGTAATCGACATTGATTCCGCAAGACTGCCCTCGCCGGACGACGTCGATGGCTGGGATGAAACGACGTATGCTTCGGCGCTCTGTCACGACCCGTCTTGCGCGGCCTACAACGCCGACCTGCGACAATTACTGCATGTCGGATACAAAGTGGCCGCCGAGATGGGAGACCGGTATCTCCTCGCGCTGGAGAAGCACGCCGACGTGATCGGGAGGCATGTCACCGAAAACATCTTCGAGCGACACGTCAAGCCGCTATTTCTTGCCTGATACGCAAGCGGCTTACGTTCTTCCCGTGGTGTTTGGCGCGGTTTCGGGGCAAGCGTCGCCCCGTGGCGTGCCCACGACAAAAACGGCCCTTCGGATAGACTCCATCTTCCCTAACCGTTATAGTCCCGCCAACCAAGATGGTTTTCACGCCGTGATTCACGGGATAATTGGTCAAATCCGACGGGTGAGCTACACTTGGAAAGAGTGTCGCGACCAGGTCCGCACTCTGTTCGCGTCGTCCGGTCCGTGGCCAGTCTTGTCGGCGCCAACCACAAGCGGTTGACTGGACATGGTTCGTCTGTTTCTGAAGAGACTTGTCGTTCCCATGACTCATGGGTGTGTTCTCGCCATGGCTACGCGTTCTTGGACGCCGTCCCTTTGGATGCCCGATGCTTGTCCCGACAATGCAAGGCCCTGAAGGCGCTTGGAAGGTTGCTTCATGATGTCCGCATCGTCTGATCCAAAAATCCGACTCCTCCTGAACCCGCTCCATTCATCGACCTTGTCGAAATCCATGAAAGCGGCCCGCGCGCTCATTTGCCTCGGCATGTTCGCTCTCGCCGGTTCGCTTTGCGCGACTCGCGCGGCGGCGGAGCATCCCGTGGAGCCTTTGATCCGATTTGCCGAGGCGCGCCTTGAATCGCTTGACCGTGAAATTCAGGATTACACGTGCACGCTCGTAAAGCGTGAACGGATCGACGGACGGCTGAGTCCGTATGAGAACATGTTCCTCAAGCTTCGCCACGAGCAGATCGTCGATGGAAAGGTCGCCGTGCCCTTTTCGGTCTACCTCCAATATTTGGCGCCGGCCGAGTTGAAAGGCCGGGAAGTCATTTACGTTCACGGTCATAACAAGGGCAAGATTATCGCCCGCCGGGGCGGCAAACGCTTTGCCTACGTGACCACGTCGGTCGCGCCGGACAGCGAGTTGGCGCTGCGCGGGAACCATTACCCCGTGACCAATATCGGGATGAAGAACCTGATACGCCGACTGCTCGAGGTGGGCAGGGACGAACTTGCGTACGACGAGTGCAAAGTCGAGTATCTCGACGGGGCCCAGTTGAATGGGCGTTCCTGCCTGGTGGTTCAGGTAACCCATCCGATCAAGCGAGATCATTTCCGCTACCACATGGCGCGCATCTTCATCGATAAGGAGCTAATGCTCCCGATACGCTACGCGTCGTACGATTGGCCGGAAACCGAAGGCTCGCCGCCGCCGCTGATCGAAGAATACAACCACGTCGACGTGAAATTGAACGTCGGATTGTCGAATCGCGATTTCGACCACCGCAACCCGGCCTACCAATTTCGCAAGACCTTCGAGCCCTAGCGCGGTCATCCGGCTGGCGCCGCGGTTGCCGGCCAGACACGGCGGGGCAACAGCCGGCTTCGTCCCCGGATTCCACTGGACCAGCGCGCCGGATCGGCCAGGGCGCGCGTTTCTCGCCGAAATTTGGCATCCCGAGGCAGCACTCCCCCTTGCCCTGGAGGGGTACCCTGAAGCAGGAGAACGGGGCTTCCGGAACGAATTGGCCGGCGCGCCGAATCAAGACGAGCGAAGGATTGCAGTGACCCGCCGCATGGACCATAATGGTAGTACGCTTTCGCTCAGTTTTATACGCTTTACAATCTGAAGTAGCGCGGCCATCCGCATGAAGCCAGCGGGATTTCCCGAAGGGTAATCCCGCGGTGCCGCGCCATTTCACGTTGCGATTGGTATTAGAAGGCACTTTCGATAGTCCATCCTCGTGCCGGGCGTTCTCGCGAAGAGTCGACGGCCGGCTTGACTGGCGAATCTAGTGATGGATTCGTTCATGCCCGTTTCTTCATGAATCCTGTAGCCGGTGCCGTTGCTCGATAACGCTCGAAGGTTCAAGCATCCGCCCCGCCGACCCAATGCGTCCCGCCGAATTCCCTAGCTCTTGGAGGAAACCATGAGATTTCGTTCTCTGATTATGCTGTCGTTGTCCGCGCTCTTCGTGCTTCCGCCGGCTCTTGCGTCGGCCACGCCCGGCGACGTCGTCGCGAAGTTTTCCACGCCCGGTCGGCACCCAACCGGACTGGCATTCGACGGCAAGTCGCTCTGGCTGGCCGACCGACGTTCGGGCCTTCTCTACGAGATCAACCCGAGCGACGGTCAGGTGATTCGCACGTTGACGGCCCCCAGCTTCGCGGTCGAGGCTCTTGCGTGCGGCGACGGCTACCTCTATGCGATGGATCCGGACGCTAAGAAGATCTTCAAATTCAACCCCAAGACGGGCATCACGGAAAAGGAGTTTCCGATCCGGGGGGCGTACCCCGCCGCGTTGGCCTTCGACGGCAAATATCTTTGGCTCAGTGGTTACCGGGACAGGAATTTGACCCAACTTTCGACCGAGGACGGCACACGAATCCGGCGCATTCCCGCGCCCGATGAGGGCTGCCACGGCTTGACGTTCGACGGCAAGTACCTTTGGTACGCCGACCGCCTCGTCGACAAACTCTACATGGTCTCGCCCGAAAATGGCGACGTCATCGTCACGCTCGACGCGCCGGGCGAGCACTGCCGGGGCCTCGCCTTCGACGGCAAGTATCTTTGGAACGTCGATTATGTATCGGACACCCTCTACAAGATCGTCCGCGACGACGGCACCAAATTCATTCGCACCGACGGCAAAAAGGAAAAACTCGAATTCGTGCAGGAGATTCGCAATCTCGGCCCCGGTTTGGTGACGTCGTCGGACATCTACCTGGCCATACCGAAAAATCTGCCGGGCCAGCAATTGCTTAGCCCTCCAAAGTTCACGCCCGAGCCGACCGACGTGGTCACCGACCAATGGGGCCAGAAGTCGGTCCACTATCACTTCCGTGACGTGGCCGCGGGCAAGATGGTCGCCGCGAAAATGAACGCCGAAGTCGAGTTGTTCACGGTTCGCTATTTTCTCTTCCCCGAAAAAATCGGCGCCCTCGCCGACGTCCCGAAGGAAGTCAAGGACCGCTATCTGCAAGATGGGTCGAAGTTCTGGGTCAGCGATCCTTTCGTCCAGAGGACGGCCAGGCAGATCGTCGGCAATGAAACCAACTGCTATCGGATTGCCAGAAAAATCCTCGACTACGTCACCGGAAAAATCAAGTACGATCTGGACGGCGTTTGGGACATCGCTCCGACCGTCTTGAAGCGGGGAAGCGGGTCGTGCTCGGAATACAGCTTCGTCTATATTGCGTTGTGTCGCGCGGCCGGGTTGCCCGCTCGCTACGTCGGCTCGGTCGTCCTGCGTTACGACGACGCCTCGACCGACAAGGTCTACCATCGCTGGCCCGAGGTCTATCTGCCCAACTACGGTTGGGTTCCGATCGACCCGTCCAGCGGTCGTGGTATTTTCAAGAATCCGGCGGAAAAATCCAACGTCATCGGCTATCGCTTGAACAAGTATCTGATCACGACGATCGGCGGCGGTCCGTCGGAACATCTCGGGTGGGAGTACAACGCCAACGACTTGTGGCAATACAAGGGCCCCTGTAAGGTCCAGTCGACCCGCTACGGCGAATGGGAACCGCTGGAGCCCAAGAAGGAAGAACCACCACGCGGAGCGGCACGATGAAACGCGCCGTGGCGTCGATTCTGGGCCTCTCGCTCCTCGCCGCTGCGTCGCCGTCCGTGGCGGCCGATTACCCAACGGATCTGTGGAAGATGTGGGTTGAGAAATCGACGAATCGCTGCCCAGGCAAAACCTGGCGCATGTATGCCACGCCGGAGGAGGCCGGCTGGTCTTCCGAAAGGCTTCAACAAGCGAAGAAGCACTTCGATTCGATCGGGTCGGCCGCGCTTCTGGTCGTCCACGACGGCGCGGTCGTCGTCGCCTGGGGCGACGTCACTCGGCGTTACATGTGCCATTCGGTTCGAAAGAGTCTCCTGAGCGCCCTGGTCGGCATCCACGTTGCCCGGGGTACGCTCGATCTGAACAAGACGCTGGCCGTACTCGGGATCGACGACGATCCGCCGTTGACCGACGCCGAAAAACGGGCTCGCGTGCTCGATTTGCTCCGATCTCGTTCGGGCGTCTATCATTCGGCGGCCTACGAGACGCGCGAGATGAAGCTCGACCGGCCCGCGCGCGGCACCTACGAGCCCGGTGAGCGTTTCTGGTACAACAACTGGGATTTCAACGCACTGGGGACGATATTCGAGCAGGAAACCGGCACGAAGATATTCGAGGAGTTCGGCCGGCAGTTCGCCGACGCCTTGGCCATGGAAGACTACCGCGTCGACGACGGCTACTATCACCTGGAACAACGCCATTCGATCCACCCGGCCTACCCGTTTCGGATGTCGGCCCGCGACATGGCTCGGCTTGGATTGCTGTACCTTCGCGAAGGGCAGTGGCGCGACCGGCAGATTCTCCCGCGACAGTGGATTCGCGACAGCTTCGTTTCGCATCTCACCGGGAGCAACGTGACACGGTATCCCGACTATGGCTATGGTTACCTGTGGTGGCCGGTCGTCAGCCAGCCGCTTGCCGCGCTCAAAATGTATTCCGCCCGGGGCTACGGGGGTCACTCGATCGACGTCCTCCCGGGCGCCAACACCGTGTTCGTGCACCGCGTGAATACGTTCGGCGATACGGCGTTTCCTCTCAAAATGCACATCGTGTCGGATCCGGACCGTCTCAGACTGATTGATTTGGTTTTGCGAGCACGGGTCGCCCCGCCCAAGGACGATCCGCAACTGGTTCCCCTGCCGGTTTCGCGCGAGCGGGCCGATATCGTCAAGCTCGATCCCGACACGCTTTCAAAATACGTCGGTCATTATGCATTCAACAAGTTCGAGTTCTCGATCAAGAGATCGGGCAGCGATCTCATGCTCGAGAGTCCCAAGATAGGACGCTTTCTGCTGCAACCAACGTCCGAAACACGATTCATGATCGAGGACGTCGAGTTGCCGGTCCGGTTTGAGCTGGACGACAAGGGAAATCCCACCCGGCTGATCGCCGAGTCGGTGCTGGGCAAGCCCGTCAAGGGACAATACGTACGTTGACAGGTGGTGATTTTGTCAACAGCATGGGGGCAGTACAATGTTATCGGGGCCTGGATTGTGGCGGCCCACGTCGGTGCCTACCGTCGCCGCGCTCGCAAGGGATGATTGATGCCTGCCTTGTCGATGATCGATGGATCATCACGAAATGCCGTGATCACCGGGCTGCCGTCGGCCGCCCGGCATGACCGGCCGCGCGAACGCCAATAGAAACAAACGTCTGATGCCGCGCGCCTTGCGAAGCGCGACGGCCCATTGCGGAGAAATCAACATGAAAGTCCGTCGCGTCGGAGTGTTTTCGGTTTTCGCGATTGCCACGGTGTCGGCCTGGCTTTTCATGTCGGCCTGGGCTCCGGCCGAACAGCCTTCGCAACCCAA
>JAFGIR010000427.1 GCA_016929515.1 Pirellulales bacterium
CCGAGCCGATCTTGTTCGACGTGATCTTCAAAGGCAAATTCAACGACGGCCGCGTCGTGTTGCCCTACACGCTCACCTATTGCATCTGGTTCGGCCTGACACTGGCCGCGCAGAACTATCTGCTCTGCGCCGAGCGAGGGCGGTGGGGAAGCCTGGCGTTGCTGGTCGGGCTGGCGGTCAATATCGTCTTGAACGTGATGCTGCTGCCGCGATACGGCCTGCTCGGCGCGGTTTGGGCCACGACGGTCGCCAACCTCGTCGCCCTGACGCTGATGTTCCTCTTCAACCACGCCCTCGGTTTCCGCCTCGAATGGGCTACCACGGTGGTCATGCTCGCGCCGGGCCTGCTCTGTTTTGGCGAGCGGTGGAGCGCCTGGGTACTGCTGGCAGTTGTTTGCGCCATCGCCGTGCTGGCCCCGACCACTCGCTGGATCTTCAACGCCGACGAGAAGCAACTGCTCGGCGAAGCCCTGGGCCGCTACGGCGACAAGCTCCGTGCCCTGGGCCGTCGAGATTCGTGACGGCGTCTGCCGGTCGCACAGCCGGTGCCGTGTTGGAATTCAGAACTTGGGTTGGGCGCCATGTTCACGACAAGCGGGAGGCCGTCCGGGAATTCCGGTGCGGGTAGCACCGATGATTTTCCGCCCGCCGACGTTGCGATTTCTCGTCGCTCTTTCGGAAAATCGTCGGTGTTGCGAAGCAACCAGAGGTTTTGTGTCTCAATGCCCGAGTCCCTCTTGCCGCTTCGCGGCACCGACGATTCCGCGGCGCGAGTATGTGCAAGCGGCAAGTCTTACCGCGCGGAATCATCGGTGTCACCCGGTTTTTTGCCAGTCGACGACCTTACCCAGGACGTCGCGCTACACCGTGCGATAGTGCCGTAATTCGGCGAGCACCGCTTCCATGTCCGGCGGCAGCGGGGCTTCGAGCTCCAGCGGCTCGCCCGTCTCGGGATGAACGAAGCGGAGCCGGCGGGCGTGCAGGGCCTGACGGTCGAGCAAGACCGTTTCGTCTTCCGGTTCATGCCGAATCTCGCCGCGCGTGATGACGGCACGGCCGCCGTAGAGCCGATCGCACAGCACGGGCAACCCGACGTGAGCAAGATGGACGCGAATCTGGTGGGTGCGGCCCGTCTTCGGCGTCGCGCGGACCAGGGCGAAGCCGTCGAACCGCTCGACGACCTCGTAGAAGGTCTCGGCGCGGCGGGCGTCGGGATGGGCGCGTCGGATGGCCATTTTGTCGCGTTGATGCGGATGGACGCCGATCGGCTCCTCGATGACGTCGCGATCGCGCTCGGGCCGTCCGGCGACGATCGCCAGGTAGTTTTTTCGGATCGTGCGTGCCTCGAACTGCGCGGCGAGCCGGGCGTGGGCCTGGTCGTTCTTGGCCACGAGAAGGACGCCGCTCGTGTCGCGATCGAGCCGGTGGACGATGCCCGGCCGCGTCGGTCCGCCGGTCGTGCTCAAGCGATTGCCGAAATGATACTGCAACGCGCTGGCGAGCGTGCCCGACCAGTGGCCGCGAGCCGGATGAACGACCATGCCCGGCGGTTTGTTGACCACGGCCAGAGAGTCGTCTTCGTAGAGGATGTCGAGCGGGATGGCTTCAGGACGCGGGCCTTCGCGTGGAATGTCGGGCAAAACGAGCGAGACTCGCTGAGCCGGCTTGAGCCGATAGCTCGGCTTGCAGCCGGCGCCGTCGACCTTGACGCCCCCGGCAACGATTACCCGGCGAAGATGGGCCCGGCTGTAGTCCGTCAGATAATGGGCCAAGAACGCGTCAAGCCGCCAACCCGACTCGGCCGGGCCGACGTTGAACTCGACAGGCTCGGAGGTCGCATCGGGAGCAGGCATGGCCAGTGGAGGATACTCCGACCGCGCGGACGGGCGGCCGTCGAAAACCCTATTCTTCCTCCGGCGCGTCGCTTTTCGCATCGGCCGGCGTTGCCGGAACCTCGGTCGAAGGCGCTTTCGGAACCTCGGTCGAAGGCGTTGCCGGAACCTCGGTCGAAGGCGTTGCCGGGGTCTCGGTCGAGGGCGATTCAGGCTCCGGCAAATCCGTCTTGCTCGACTCGGTGGCCGACGTCTCGTCGAGGTTCAGCGGGTCGAATCTCGGCACCAGCGGCTCGTCGGGAGACGGCATGTCGAAGTCGTCGAATTTCAATGGGTCGAGCGCCGGTTTGCTGTAAGCCGGCTTCGGGTCGAACTTGGCAAACTCGTCGTAGAACTTCCGGATGGCCGGGGTGGCAACCGCCGCTATGCGCCATTCGGCAAACGTCGTGTACGGTCCGTCGGGCCACTGCTTGACCAGCGCCTCGTAGTGCTTCGCGGCCTTGTCGAGGTCGCCCTGCGATTCCCAAGCCCTGGCTAGCCCAAGGGTGGCCCGCTCGCGGATCGCGGGATTCGACGACGTATCGAGGAGTTGATCGTAACTCTCGATGGCCTTTTTGAGTTCCTGGTTGGCTCCGGCGCGGCTCTTGAACAACTCGTCGCATCCCTTGCTCAGGTGCAGATCGGCAACGAGCACCTCGGCCCAATGGGCAGCGACGCTGCCGGGATAATGCTCGACGACATTCTCGAATTCAATGGCGTTGCCGCTGTCGAGCGCGGCGTAGAAGTCCTGCCATGCCCGGGCCGACTCGGTGCTGGCTTTCCGCGTCCAAAGCGTCAGGCCGACCGCCGCAATCACCACCACCAGCGCGACGCCGAGGACGATATTGGCATAGGGTTTGGCCGCGGTGATTGTCTTGCCCATCTGGTCGGCCAACCAGTTCTGCTCTAGTTGGTGGCGTTTTTCGCTTTTCATTCTTGGGGTCCGATGATGGAAAGAAGTAGGTGGGCATTGGCCACCAGGACTCGTTCTTCAACCAATTCCAAAATCCGGCTCGACTCGCCATGCCGGCCGAAGCATCTCAAGCCAACGAGATCCTTCGCTTCGCTTGGGATGACACGCGTAAGCCTTGGTATTCTGGGACAAACCCCTAATTTAAGTGTTTTTTCGCTCCCAGGTCAAGGTCGCCCGCTCAGTCGACCGATCGCCCCGGGGCCGGCCCCCTTTTCTCGGGCTTCGTGGGCCCGTAGGATCTAGCCTTTCGCGACGGCCACCACGCCTTCGGCGGGGGGTGGCCCGACGGGGAGCCGCGCTTCCCGACCGAGTTTACCCAGATCGCTCCAGAATCGCCCATGTCGCTCAACCCGGCCCAACGCGATGCCGTCAACACGCTTTCCGGCCCGATGCTGGTGCTGGCGGGGGCGGGGACGGGCAAAACCCGCGTCGTGATGCAGCGCGTGGTCAACCTGATTCGCCACGGCACCCGGCCCGGACGCATTCTCGCCGTCACCTTCACCAACAAGGCGGCTCGCGAGATGCAAGAGCGGGCCGGCAAGCTGTTGCGAAACACGCGGGCCGAAGAGAAGCCCGAAATCTCCACGTTTCATTCCCTTTGCGTACGCATCCTCCGCCGGCGGATTGACCGGCTGGGCTATCCCCCGCGATTCGCCATCTACGACCGGGGCGACCAGGAAAGCGTCGCCCGGGGAGCGCTGCGCGAGGTCAAAATCGCCGAGACGGCCCTGCGCCCCGGCGACGTGATCCAGTTCATCAGCGGCTGGAAAACGTCGGGTCTCGATCCGGCCCAGGCCGCGCGCCAGGCACGCTCCGACAAGGAACATCTGGCCGCGTCGGTCTACCGGCGATATCAAAACACGCTGAAAACGGTCGGCGCGGTCGATTTCGACGACCTGCTCTGCCTGACCACGAAGCTGTTTGCCCGTTTTCCCGAGATCCGCGAGGCCGAGGCCGCGCGTTTCGACCACGTGATGATCGACGAGTATCAGGACACGAACGACAACCAATATCAACTCGTCAAGGCGTTGGCCGCCGGGCACCGCAATCTGTGCGTGGTCGGCGACGACGACCAGTCGATCTACGGCTGGCGCGGCGCCAAGGTGACCCACATCCTCCGCTTCAAACAGGACTGGCCCGAGGCCAAGGTCGTTCGGCTCGAAACCAACTACCGCAGCACGCAGCCGATTATCGAGTGGGCCAACCGGTTGATCGCCTTCAATACGCTCCGCCACGGCAAGACGCTTCGCACCACGACCGACGGCGACAAGCCCCGAATCACGCAGTTGCCCGACGAAGCGGCCGAAGCGGAGTTCGTCGTCGACGAGATCAAAAGGGCGGTCGACGCGAGGCGTTATCACTACGGCGATTTTGCCGTGCTGTTCCGCACGAACGAGCAGCCCCGCGTGTTCGAGGAGGAGTTTCGCCGCAAGAAGGTTCCTTACGTGTTGGTCGGCGGCACGTCGTTCTTCGACCGCAAGGAAATCCGCGACGTCCTCGCCTATTTGAAGGTGCTGGTCTTTCCGCGCGACGACGTGTCGCTGTTGCGCGTGATCAACACGCCGCCGCGGGGTATCGGTCAGACGACCGTCAAACGGCTCGTCACCGCCGCGCTGGCCCGGCACAAACCGGTCTGGGAAATGCTCGGCGACGCTCCGCTTTCGTTCGGGGCCGCCGGCGCCGTCGGCCGCTTTCGCGAGCTGATCTCGAAATATCGTCGAGCGAGCAAGACGGGCAACCTCAAGGAACTGGTCGCCGGATTGATTCACGAGATCGGTTATCGCGACGAGCTGTCCCGGCTCTACAACAATCCGAACGAGTTCGAAGCGCGCTGGCGAAGCGTCGAGGAGGTCATCAACTCGGTTGCGGCCTACGTGCGCCGCGAACGCTCGCCGACGCTCGCCGGATTCGTGCATGAGTTGGCCCTCGGCGACCGCGACATCGAGCCCGACAAGGAGTCGAAAATCGCCGGCAACGCGGTCGTGCTGATGACGTTGCACAGCGCGAAGGGCCTGGAGTTCCCGGCCGTCTACATGGTCGGCATGGAGGAAGGCCTGCTGCCGCACCGGCGGTCGATCGACGAGGCCGACTCGACGGTCGACGAGGAACGCCGGCTCTGCTACGTCGGCATGACCCGGGCCGAACGCCAGCTGACCTTGACCCTGGCCCTGAACCGCATGAAATGGGGAAAGATGCGACCGACCATCCCCAGCCGATTCCTCTACGAGATGACCGGGCAGGCTGACAACCCGAACTACGGGCGGAGCATCCGCGGCGAAACGCCGAAGCCCGGGGGCCCGCCGAAACCCCACTCGCGAAAACCAGGTTCGCCAAAAGCAGGTTCACGAAAACCGCACTCGCGAAAAACCGAGCCGCGACCGTGAGGGAGCGGTCTGCCCCGCGGAATCATCGGTGTCACCCGATTTTCGACAGGATGAACACGATGCACAAGAAAGACCGCTGGGTGGCAGCGATGATTTTTCGCCGTCGACGTTGCGATGAGTTGTCGCGCTTTCGAAAAATCGTCGGTGTTGCGTAGCAACAAGAGGCTTTGTGTGTCGAGGGTGGAATGCCTCTTGCCGCTAGCGCGGCACCGACGATTCCGCGACATGGCTTTGCATCAAGAGGATGCCTTGCCCCGCGGAATCATCGGTGTCACCCGATTTTCGACAGGATGAACACGATGCACAAGAAAGACCGCTGGGTGGCA
>JAFGIR010000428.1 GCA_016929515.1 Pirellulales bacterium
AAGATATTGCAAAAAAGCAGTTTACAGAAATTCCAATCGACGCAAATTAAAGTCCAAGTCGAGGGGGTGGGGACTAAATCCCAAAAGGCTAAGAACTGCCTGAGTCGGCTCGCGTGGGCCGATCGGGCGGCGGCCTTTCGCCACGAGAACCATGTCCGCTTTGCCACGACAAAGTGTCAAGGTGAACTTGCCTTCTCCTTTTTCGCTTTCTCCGGCAGCGCGTCCTCAATACATCGAGCCACCTTTTCGCCCAGTGCCTTGCAGCCGAGCTGGTTGTAGTGGCATTGGTCGTCCTTTTGCCATTTATCCAGCTTCGGCGACACGAAACCGTGAAGATCGTCGATCGCGATGCCGCGCTGCTTCATCAGCTTCTCGGCCGCTCGATTGTATCGGTCGATGTCCCCAACGCGTTTTTCCCCGCGGCTCAGCACGGGCGTGGCGGTTGCCCAGCCACAACTTCAAGTTCTTCACGCCGTAGGACGAGTAGCGGCAATTGGTCGCCGGGCGGAAGACGTTCGCCTTGCCCTGCAACTCCTTGCGAACAGGAATCGTGTAGCCGATCGAAATCGAATCGCCCAGGAGCAGAACGTTCGGCAGCGCCGGATTTTCCTTGGGGTTGGCATACGGGTTGACCAAGTGTTTGGAAGTGCTGGTTGCGGCCGGTTCTTGCTTCTCGTCGTTGGCTCGGGCGTCAATCGCCATGAACAACACGGTCGCAGTCACAATCAGCAATGCGAAGCGGCGGCTTGCTGTTCGATTCATGTTTCTTTTCTCCCTTCGTAGACAGGCGGTTGCGGCTCCGGCGTCGCGGTGCTGACTATCGGTTATAACGTAGCGCCGACGACCTTCTTGGTCGACACGGCCGCGGACTTGTTGTAGAATGGCAGCCGGTGTTTCGCCTTTCGATTAGCATGGGAGGGGTGTGACGATGGGTCGCGTAGCTTGTCCAGGTTGTGGAACCCAATACCCGCTCAAGCCCGAGTATGCCGGCAAGACGGTCCGCTGCAAGCGATGCGGCCAGACGTTCCGGATGCCCGAGCCAAGTCCGCCGGCGGCCGAAGTGCCTCCGCCCCAGGACATGACGAGCCTTTTGGATGAATCGCTCTCGGCGCCGTCGGGCGACGTGTCGTCGGCGACCACGCTGGCGCCGCTGCCCAAGCCGGCAAAGGCAAAAGCGAAAACGACGGCAAAAGGCTCGTCGGACGAATCGGACAATAAACTGCTCGGATGGGGCATCACCGTCTCGCTGTTGGGCATTGGCAGTCTTATTCTGCCGCTGTTGGGTCTGCAATTCCGAATCCTTGCTCGGATCGGCGCCGACCATCCGGTGGTCGGCATCGTGATGACCTTGATCGGGGCTTTGTTGGTCTGCATCGGGTTGTTGCGCGAGCACGGATTCTTCGCCGGGTTGCTCGGCGGCGGAGGCGTGGTGGGCGTGTTGCTGGTCACGGTGGTCTTTGTCATCGCCGTCGAGGGCGACGATGAACCCCCGCCGGCTCCCGCCCAACGGCCCGTGGCTCGAAACCTCGTGCGTAAACCCTTGCCCAACCATGCGCTGCCGCGGCCCGAGGGAATTCGGGGTCACCGAGGGCTGTCTTCGCGGGGAGGAGACCGGCCCGGAGTAAGAAAAATCCCGAGCAACCGCACGTCGCGGCCGCCCGTCGGCCAGAAGATGCCTCCGACCGATTTGGATCGACTTGAGCAGTTGGGCTATTCGGCCGCGAGCGCCGAGTTGACCGACATGCTCGGCGGCGAAGGGGGAGCCTCGTTCTATAAGGTCGACCCCCAACGCCGGCCGGTTGTCGGTTTCCGATGGACCGTCGGACGTTACTTGGGCCAAGACTTGCTTGCGTCGATCGATCCGGTTTTCGATCGCGACACGAGCGGCGGCGGCGAGGGCGAGGTGGTCCTCGCCAAGCCGGGCTACGCCGTCGGGGCACTCAAGGTTCGCTGCCGCGACTACGTCAACGCCGTGCAGCCGGTCTTCATGCGCGTCAAAGGAAAGAAGCTGGACCCCTCCGATTCCTACGAAGGCGACTGGCTGGGCAAGCCGGCGGGCGATCTGGTCGAAACGTTCGGCGGCTCGGGCAAGACCGTCGTTGGCATCCACGGCAGCAAAGGGCTCATCCTCAACATGGTTGGACTCGTGCTCGCGACGGCCCGGCCGAGCGGCGACGAGCTTCCCGCGCCCGTGGCCGAACCGCCCGCGCCCGAACAGCCTGTGGCTGAAAGAAAGCCTCCGGAAATCCCCGACACCGTGCCCGACGAAGCCCGGAAGCTGTTGGCCGACTGGTCGAAGCAGACCTCGAAGAATGACCGGTTGCCTGCACCCATTGGAGAGAAGGTACCTCCAACCGATCTCACTTGGCTTGGGCACATGGGCTACTTGCCCAGGACCGACGAACTGACCGATATGGTGGGCGGCAAGGGAGGAGGGACGTTCTTCAAGGTCGATCGCCATCGCCGTCCGGTCGTCGGTTTCCGATGGCGCATCGGCCATTTCGCGGGTCAAGACCTGCTCAAGTCACTCGACCCGATTTTCGACCGCGACACACGGGGCGGCGAAGGCGAAGTGATTCTCGCCAAGCCGGGATACGCGGTCGGATCGCTCAAAGTTCGCTGCCGCGACTACGTCAACGCCGTGCAACCGATCTTCATGCGCGTCAAAGGAAAGAGACTGGACCCCTCCGATTCCTACGAAGGCGACTGGCTGGGCAAGCCGGCGGGTGAGTTGGTCGAGACGTTCGGCGGCTCGGGCAAGCGGGTCCTCGGCATTCACGGAAGCCAGGGACTCATCCTCAACATGGTCGGGCTGGTGCTCGAGAAGTGAGCTGGTCGGCCCGTCGAGTCGGTCACCTGCGTCTGGATACCGGTGGAAGATCGAACGTGCCGGCGGGCAGTTTCGTGTTGATTTCCCAGCGGGTCACTCGATGGACTTGCGGGGGCTGATCTTTCCCGCCGGGATGCGTTGAAGACACGGTCCAGGCCGTCGGTATGTATCCGTGCCGACCATCCTCGGCGTATTGCACGTCCCACTGAAGATATTCGTCTTCCATGCCGTCGCGCTCGCGCACCGGGAGGTAGTCTCGCTCCGGATCGAACCAGATCTTCCGCGTGTAGACCGGCGTCGCGCTGCCCATCCGCCAACTGACTGCAACGAGCGATCGGCCGTCAACGACTTCCGGCCGCACGGTCACGTCGCCACCCTTTCGGTGTTGTTGATTCCAGGAGATCCACTCTCGCAGACGGTAGCACAGGAAGAGCGGACGATGGGCAACGCTTTCCTGACATGTCACGTCGGCGGCGCTTTCGGCGCGGCCTGCGGGAGCAGTTTCTCCCGCCGTGGGTGAGTCGGATTTCGTCGGGGGGCCGACGAGCACGGTCGTCCATGAAAAATCTCCCAACGGTGCGGTGGTCTGGTGCTTGCCGTCGGGACCCTCGATCACGATTGCCTCAACGCCGCGGCGGTCGATCCGTACGCGATTTCCGTCAACCATAACGTGCTCGCGCACAGGCCCTTTGGACGACGCACGGTCGGGAGCCATGGTCAGACTCGGCGCGTCCAATTGCCAGTCGAACGATTCGACGGCCTCGCGCCGCGCGTCCACCGCGCGCCAGAAGGCCTCGACCGAGGCCTCTGTCTCGGGCTCTCCGGTTTCCTCGACGGCTGAGCCGGAATGGACTCCGGGCTCGACTGCTTCCGACGGATCGCTCCTAGTCGAATAGATCAACCGGCGCCGTACGCCCAGGTCGAGGATTTGTTCGGTTTTGCCGTTGCGGAGCCGCCGGGTGCCAATGTGTGCCTGCAGCAGCATGATTCCCCGCGCGCCGTCGGCCGTGATGAACAGGTAGGTGGCCTGCTGCTCGCCTTCGTAGTTCTCTGCCGCCGGATCGAAAGCCATGAGGACCTCGCCGGCCGGCTCGCCCAGTTCGAGCGGTTCGCCGCTTTTCAAGCTCTCCTCGATCGCGTCCCACGCCTCGGAGGATGGCGACGCGGAATAGGGACCCGAAGGGGTGCGTTCGCGGCTCGGAATCCGCCTCTCGTCGAGTCGCCACGCCCGGAGGCCGACGCCCTTGACGATTGCATGGGGCCGGTCGTCGCCGGCGGAACGGAATTCGAGCCCCAGAAGATCAATCCCCTCGTGCCGAGCCCATTCGGTGATCGACTTCTCATGCGACCGATCGAGCTTCGCGGGCCGGGGGAACTTCTTCGGCCAACTCGCTTCTCGGCCCGTGTCGAAATCGTACTTGTGCAGATGCCGGGGCGGCCAACCGATCGTAGATGTCATCCCGTTGCCGAACTCCACGTCCTTGCCCGAGGGAAATCGGCTCGACGTGTCGGCCGGGCTCGCGAGAAGGGCCAGATCTTCCTTGCTCATCGGGGGCAGGTTGACTTTGGCGTAGGCCGTATCCTGGGTAAACTTGCTCCAATTCGCCTCCCACCACGCGGCCCAGCGCTGGGCCTCGTCGTGGAACACGCGGCGTTGCATGGCCCGCTGGCGGGCGGCGCCGCCGAAATGGACGAAGTTGAGCTCGCCCGCCTTGAATCGCTGGCCCGTCAGGCGACCCAGCGCCGTGAGGATTTCATGCATGGGGCAGCCGAAGTCGAAATGCTGCCCACCGTTACCTCGACCGCAGTCGTGCTTTTGCATGAATTTCAACAGTCCGGGATCCTCGACGAGCAAACCGTAATCGCCGCGCCGCATGGTGGCCGCGCGTGGAATCGTCCGAACGAGCGCCGGCACGGCACGGCGGTCGCCCGTCGCGCGGAGCGTGAAGGCGAGTGCTCGAACCGACAGATTTCGATCGGTTCGCTCCAACTCTTCGATCAAACGCGGGACGGCCGGCGGCCCCAACTCGACCAGCGAGCGGATTGCCCGGGCCCAGTCGTCTTCATGGCGGCTCTTCAATTCGAACGTCCGCAGCACGCCGATCGCCTGGTCGTAGGTTTTCTGCTGCTCGGGCGTGAGTGCCGGTTCGGTTGCAGCTGCCCGTGGGACACCGGATTCGCCAGTTCCGGTGCCGGGCCCGGATTGCGAACCCTCTTCCTTCTCATCCGCCGCGAGGAAGAGTCGATATTCGACGCCCGTGTCGACCCGCGGGAACTCCTTGACCAGCGCGCGCTGGGCGTTCATCGACGCGAAGATTTGTTTCAGATTGTCGTTGTTCACCTGAAGAACACCGCGGGCCCCTTCACGCGTGATGAACAGGAACGTGGCCGGTGCGTCAGGCACATAGCGGGCGGTCTTCGTGTCGTAGTGCATCAGCAGATCGTCGGCCGGGCGGCCTAATGCCAGGGGTTTGCTGTCGGCGAGTTCTTCGGAAATGGTCGGCCAGCGGTCGTTGTCGATTTGCCAGACCTTCATGCCCAATGCCCTGACGACGTGGAATATTCGATCGCTGCCCGGCGGACGATATTCCACACCCAGCAGATCGACCCCGTCGCGTCGGGCCCAGGCGGCCAGGGCTGGCTCGTGCGATGGGTCGAGTTTCTCGGGCGAAGGCAACTCATGGGGCCAGCGGGGCACCCGGAACGTGTCCAGATCGAGACAACGCATTCTCTTTTCCGGGTCGTCGCGGAAGAAGAACATGACCTGGCCCATTTGCTCCACGCCGTCGACGGGGCTGGGCCAGATGCGAACGTCCGGGCCCGTGGCAAATCCGCGAATTGGTCTGCCGGATCGGGCCAACAGGACCAGGTCGGCTGGGTCCAGTGGCGCCAGATTGACTTTCGCATAGGCCGGGTCCTTGGTGAAATTCCGCCAGTTCGCCTCCCACCACTTGGCCCAACGCTGGGCCTCGTCGTGGAACAGTCGCCGCTGCATGGCCCGCTGTCGCGGTGTGCCGACCAGTTCCAAGGCGGTGATTTCGTCGTAGGCGAAACGCTTTCCGGTGAGTCGCCGGAGGGTCGCGAACAGTTCATTGCGAGGGCTGCCGAAGGCAAACCCGGGCTGATCCGGTTGTTCGCCCTCTCGGTCGTCCATGTCGTGCTCGCACATGAACGCGTGTAGCTCCTTGTCTTTAACTGTCATGCCGCCGTAGTCGCCCATGGGCATGGTGAGCGTGCGAGGGATCATCCGAACGAGCGCCGGCACGGCCCGGGCGTCGCCGATCGCTCGCAGGGCGAAGACCAACGTGCTGAAGCAGTAGCGATCGTCGGTCTTCTCGATTTCCTTGATTAGCAGCGGCACGGCCGGACGACCCAGAGCGGCCAGCGAGCGGACGGCCGGCGCCCATTGTTCCCAAGAACCGTGTTTGCCATGGTTGACCGTCCGCAGCACGCGGATGGCGTCGTCGAACGTCTTACGTTGCTCGGGCGTGAGTGCCGGTTCGGTCGTCGGCGCGGGGACTGCGTCCGCCGGCGCGAGGTCAATCTTCGCTCGCACCTTGGTGCCGGGGCGCAGGTGGTCGGTGTCGATCGCGTCTTCGATGTCGACGTGGACCACCGTCCGGTTTCCTCGCTTGCCGGAAGCCTCGATCTTCCCTTCGAATGCCGTGATCCGGCCCTCGTGATCCACCTGTGGCTTGAGCCCGTGGATGGAAACCTCGAACTTCCCCGCGTCAATCGCCCGAATCTTGCCCTTGTGCTTCACACGCGGTTCGGTCGCCAGGATGAACGTCACCGGCAGGTCGTTGCCCAACTTCTTCTGTGCCTGGACAATCTGGCCCACGCGATCCTCGGGCACCGTGAGTTCGACGCACCACGGTCCGTCGATATCGGCGATTTCCATCAGTTGCTGGCCGCGGCGAATGGGGCGGTTTTCTAGGTTGTTTTCCAGATCCCAACCGACGACGCGTCCGTCGCGGGGGCTGAGGATTTTGAGCGAGTCTTCTTTCTCCCGGAGTGTCTCTATCTGGAGCTTGAGACTGCTTTCTTTGGTCTCGAGCTGCCGGATCTCGCCGAGGAGCCGATCGTGCTGGTCCTGGTCGTCGAACTTGCCCACCTTAGACGCTCGGCGCTTGCTCCGGAGTTGCTCGTGGAGCATGTCTAGTTCACGACGGCAATCGAGCAAGTGCGAGGCAAGATTCTTGTTGCTCAGTTCGAGCAACAAGCTGCCTTTCTCGACCGCCTGGCCGTGTTTCACATGGACCCGTTTGACGACGCCGTCGACCGCCGCGAATACGCGACTGCAATTGACCGGTTTCAAGGTCCCTTCGAGTGACACGAACGCCGCTTTGCCGTGTGTTTCGCGCTCGTCGGGCATGGGCGCGTTACTTGGCGTCCGTGTGCCACTGGCTCCGCCAGTGCCGGGGCCGAGACCGGATCGCGAATTCCCTTCCCCCCTGCCCGACGCGTAGAAGAGCCGGTACTCGACGCCCGTGTTCCACAAATCGCCGGATTCATTCATGCTACGAATGCGTTCTTGCGTTTCCAATAGGACATCGCTGTTGGTTCGTAGGATGCCGCAAGCTCCGTCGCGCGTGACAAACAAGAACGTTGCCTGACGCAACTTTAGGGTCGATCCCGACGGTTCCAAGGGCCGGTAGCGCTTCGTCTTGGTATCAAAATCGATCAACCAATCCTTGGCCGGGCGACCCAACTTGAGTGGCTTGCCGCTTTGAAGCTCCCGTTCAATCGTGTCCCAGCGGCCGTTGTCGATCTGCCAAAGCCGCATGCCGTTGGCCTTGACCGCTGGACAGAAGAAGCCGGGGTGCGTGACCATCGGATCGGTGGCGTCAGGATCAAATCCCTTGCGGCGAGCCCAAGACAAGACGTCTTTGTCATCGACTCGAAACTCGGCACCCACTAGGTCGGCCCCCTGTCGATCAGCCCAAGACAGATAGTCTTTCTCGTTCGACGTGTCGACGTCGCTAGGGACCGGAGGCACTTGCACGATTCGTTCGCTGTCAAAGTCGAAAAGCCTTCCAAGGTTCCCATACCTGCCGGCTTCAAAATAGACGACCTGACTTAGCCGTTTGCCGAGATATTGGTTCAACCGCCCCACGTGAACGTGCGGGCCCGAAGGAAAGGGCGACGCTTCGGTTTGCGGACTTTTTTCGATCTTTTCCTTGGCCACATCATTCTTCGTCCCGCCCGACGCGGCACCACCGGTCATCACGATCCACGTGGTCGCGACTAACAGCACGGCCGCCAAGCCGACGGGCCACCAGCGGGTCTTCTCCAAATGCGAATCCAAGCCGACCAGATAACGCACGCGACTCAGCAGGCTCGGCGTTCGACCACACATCGAAGTATCCAACAGCAATCGGCTGGGCATCGCCTTTTTGCGAGCGACCCATTCCAACGCCCGCAGGTAGGCAATCCGCCGGCCCGTGGCCGCGACAGCCAGCGCGTCGCAACACATTTCTCGTTCCAGCCGGACGCGACGCGACAGCCACCAGACGGCCGGGTGATAGAACAGAAGTGTCTCGGCCATCCGCTGCATCAGATTGACCCAAAGATCCCAACGCCGCAGGTGGGCCAACTCGTGGGCGATTACCGCTTCGAGTGCCTCGGGCGACATCTCCAGCAACCAGGCCGCCGGAACAAGAACCACCGGCCGGCAGAAACCGACGGCAATCGCCTCGCGTGTCACTCGCGAAGCAAACACGCGAGGACAGCCGCGCAGCCCGACGCGTCGACCTAGCTCGACAATGCGAGCCGTCAACACGTCGGCCAGCGGCTCGCGCTGCCGCCGCAAGAGTTGCACACCCGCATAACCAATCATCAACCGCATGCCCAGAAGCAACACGCCCAGGGTCCATCCGACGAGCAGATACGGCTGGCTGTTTTGGAAGATGGCGGGCAATCGCTGGATGAGCGTCGGCGCGTCGGGCACTTCGGCCACGATCGGCATCTCAGCCGGTTCGACGCGTGGTGGTTCGTTCAAGATCACGGCATCGACGGCCGGCAGCGCAACCGGCTCAATGGCCGGCGGCAAAACAGGGGACTCGACGACGGCCGGCTCGCGAATCGGTCGCACGGCCACGCTTGGCAACTGCGGCGAGGGAATCAGCAGGAACGTGGCGACCGGTACGGCGATCATCAGCACGAGACCGATCAGACAGAAGGCATATCGGGTCTCGGCCCGGGCGGGACGAAACAGCCGGAGCCACACGGCCACGAAAGCGGCGACCGCGAGGCCTTGCCAGCAGAAATGCAGCAGCGTCCAAGTGAGCCGCTGGCACACGGGGGCGGTGAACAGATCACTATCGAAGGGCATCATGATCGATCTCCCTGCTTCTGTTCGTACTGTTCGACGAGCGCACGAATTTCCTTCAGATCGTCCTCGGACACGTCGGCTTCGTCCAGCAGATGAGCCACCAGATCGCGCGCCGAGCCTTCGAACACCCGACCCACGAGGTCTTGGACGACCTGGCCGAGTGCCTTGTCTCGGCCGACCGCCGCGCGGTAGAGGAAGGCACGACCCTGGGGCTCGCGGCGGACGAGCTTCTTATCCGTCATAACGCCGAGCAAGCTCATGACCGAGGTGTAGGCCCGGCGACGGGTGCGGTTGAGCACGTCCATCACGTCGCGGACGGTCGAGGGGCCGCGATCCCACAAGATTTTGAGCACTTCGAGCTCGCCGGGTGTCGGGTGTTCGTATTTGGGACGAGGCATGGTCGGGTTCCTTATTGCCATGGCCATTGGCTCGAAACGGATCGGGCTTTCCGCGACGCGATCGGCGTAGACGGTTGCGGCGAAAGCATCTGGCCCGGATTCTACGGTTTTAACCGTAGATGTCAACTACAAAAACAGTAGTTCGGGAAAAACTCGCGAGTTTTTTCACAACCATTCATGGACGCAGGGCGTAGTGAAAAGGGGTAATCTGCGCGTCCGAGTGGGCCAGATCGGGCAAACTGCGGCAAAATCGGTCGATGGAGGTTCCTGGGAACGCCACCTCCTGGCGAACTGTGTGTTTTCGACGTTTCGTGGCTCGACGGAATTCGCGTCCTTGCGTCTTGTGGCGAAGTCCGCGATCGCCACCCCCTGCTGGCGTGCCCCCGGTTCTGGTGCCCGCCCACTAGAACCAGGATTATCCGGATTAGACGAATCAGATTGCCCCACTAGCCGATAATGGAACCTTTAAGTCCAAGCTACTCTTGAGAATAGGGCAAAGAGTGACTAAACAAGAAGGATAGGATCCGCCGCCTCGCTGCGATAGTGGTGCATCTGGCCGTATGGCCAATCGACGCATCAAGGGCCGTTCGGCAAGATGCGGCGTGGTGCGGACGGCACCGGTGAAATCACTATTCACCCTGGGCTTGCGACACTCGATGTCGGAACGGTTGGTATGAGCACAGAACAATCCATGAATCCCGATCTGATCGAACAGACCAAGCAACAGATTCGCACGTTGGTCGGCGAGATTTCGCAGTTGTCCCGTTCGGACATTGCGCCCGAGGATTTCTACGCCGAGTTTCTCAACCGGGTCGTGTCGGCCTTGGCGGCGGTGGGCGGAGCGGTTTGGATCGTCGAGGACGAAGGCCGGCTCGCGCTGAAGTATCAATCCAATCTTCAGAAAAGCGGGCTGCGCGACAACGAAGAAGGACAACGCCAACACAGCCGACTGTTGCAACGCGTGATGACCGGCGGCGAGGCCCTGATGGTGCCGCCCCACAGCGGCGTCGGCGAGGACGACGACATCGCCAACCCAACCGATTTCCTAATTGTCTTAGGACCACTGAAAATCGACCTGGACGTGGTCGGCATCATCGAGATTTTGCAGCGACCGGAGACGGGCATCAGCGCCCAGCGGGGTTACCTGCGTTTTCTCGCGCAGATGTGCGATTTAGCGGTTGACTTCATCAAGAGCCGGCAGCTTCGTCATTTTTCGGACCGGCAAGTCTTGTGGTCGCAGCTCGAGGATTTCACGCGTCGTGTTCACGATACACTCGATCCCTACCTGACGGCCTATACAATCGCCAATGAAGGTCGGCGCTTGATCGAATGCGACCGGGTCAGCGTGGCCATTCAGCACGGCCGCAAGTGCCGCGTCGAGGCCGTCAGCGGCCAGGACCTCTTTGACAAACGATCGAACACGATCCGGTTGTTGGGCCAGCTTGCCACCCGGGTCGTCGAGACGGGAGACGCGGTCTGGTACACGGGCGACACAAGCAACATGGCCCCGCAGGTCGAGGACGCCGTGCAGGAATACGTCGACGAGTCGCACTCGAAGACGGTGGCCGTATTGCCCTTGATCCGACCCGAGTTGACCGAAGAACAGCGTGATCCCGAGAAGGTCTATGCGCCCCACGAGCCGATTGGTGCTCTGATCGTCGAGCAGATCGAGGACAGCCGAATACCCGACACCATGGTGCATCGGGTTGCGGTGGTCGCCGAACACAGTTCGATTGCCATCGCCAACGCCATGGAACATCAGAATCTCTTCCTGATGCCGGTTTGGCGAGCGTTGGGTAAGACGAAGTGGGTTTTTCGCGCGCGGACCTTGCCCAAGACCGTGGCCATCACTTGCGCCGTTGTCGCGGTGTTGCTTTGTTTGATCTTCGTGCCCTGGCCTTACGAGGTCCAGGCCGACGGAACCCTGGAGCCGGTCGACCGCAGCTTTGTTTTCGCGCGGGTGGACGGCGTGGTCCAGCGGATGCACGTTAAGCACGGCGACGAGGTTGACCAAGGCCAGCTCCTCCTCGAGTTGCGCAGTACCGACGTGGGAATGCGACTATTGCAGATCGGCCGCGACCTCAACACGACGCGCGAGCAACTCCGAAACAAGCGCCGCGCGTATCAGACCGGTGAATATTCCAATCCGGAAGACATTGCCCGGCTCGGTGGCGAAATGCGCCAACTCGTGGCCAAAGAGGATAATCTGGAATTGCAGTTGCGGGTTTTTCAAGAGAAGGAAAAAGACCTGCGCATTCTCAGCCCCCGCCGCGGACGCGTCGTGACGTACGATCTGCAATATGATCTCGAAAATCGGCCGGTGAAGCTCGGCCAGGAGTTGATGGAAGTCGCCGACACCGAGGGACCGTGGTATGTCGAACTCATGATGCCCGACGACCGGATGGGGCAGATCGTCCAGGCACAAAAGGACTTCGGCGACGACCTGCCGGTGACCTTCATCCTGGCAACCGAGCCAGGGGTGAAGCACGAGGGCCGAATTAAGGAAATCGACTGGAGTGCCGAGGTTCACGACGAGAAGGGGAACACGGTACTGATCAAGGTCGACATCGAGAACTCGGTCGATCGCGAGAAGCTGGCCGATTTGCGCCCCGGCACCGAAGTCAAAGCCAAAGTCTACTGCGGCCACCGATCGATCGGCTACAAGTTGTTTCGTGACTTGTGGGCCTTCATTCAGTCGCGCGTTCTATTCCGATTCTAGACAGAAGTCACGAGGAGGTTCTTCTCATGCGAGTTCTTTCGATGATATTCTTGGCCGCCGCCGTGGTGGTCGTTGCTCCGCGCTTGGCGCAGGCCGAGGTAATTACGAAGAAGAACGCTTCGATCCATTTCATCGAAGACGCGCGGGTACCAGCCCAGGAGGAAGGTCTGCTGAAGCAGGTTTTTGCCCAAGATGGCCAGCAAGTAGAGGCCGGCACGGTCTTGGCACAGATCGACGACAAACTGGTAACACTGCAGCACCAGGTCGCCAACGCCGAACTGGAAGTCGCCCGGCGCCGGTCGCAGGACGAAATCAGCATCAAGTATGCCCGGCGAGCGGCGACTGTTTACAAAGCCGACTACGGGCGCATGAGAGAGGCGAACAAGAAGTTTCACGGAACGTTTCCCGAGACCGACATCGAACTGGCTCGGTTGAAGTGGGATCAATTCGATTTACAGGCCGAGAAATCCGAATTCGAGAAAGGGATCGCCGAACTCGAGATGAAGGTCAGCGAAGCAAAAATGGCCGCCGCGATCGAACACATCGAACGCAGCAAGATCAGGGCCCCATGGAAAGGCGTTATCGATCGAGTGTTTCATCACACGGGCGACTGGGTCAAGCCGGGCGACCCGATCCTGCGCATGATTCGAACCGACGTTCTCCGCGTGACGTGCAGTCTCGATGCCTTGAAGTACACACCCGCCGACGTCAAGGACCGCCCGGTGACCGTCACGGTCACACTGCCTGGAGGAGCCGAGGAAGTCTTCACCGGCCGGATCACCAACTGTAGCCCCGTAATCGGACACAGCGGCGAATTCCAAGTCTGGACGGACCTTGCAAACCGCGAGCGCAACGGCGAGTTGGTGTTGCGAGACGGAAGGTGGGCCACGATGGCGATCGAACTGAACTAGGGGCGAGAGTCGTCGAGATCCAGCGATGGACTGCCCCGGGAGGCCAAACGCTGGGACAGATTTCTAGACGTGGATGGCGGCTCGTGGTCGTGCGGCAAAGGCAAATACGGAACAATCCGGCACCACTATGGCAACCCTCAGCGAGAGTCTGGTATCGAGTTCTGCCCGGCGGCTCACCGTCCGGAAGCGGCCCGACCTGACCGCGCGCAAGCAGACCTACCTGGGACGGAGCTACTGGGTCATCAAGGAACCGGTCGGCTTGAACTACTTCCGCTTCCAGGAAGAAGAATACGCCATCCTGCAACGCATCGACGGTCGCACGAGCCTCGATCAGCTCAAGGAGTGGTTCGAAGCAGAGTTTCCGCCACAGAAGATCACGCTCGAAGAACTGCAGCGGTTCGTCGGCATGTTGCACCGCAGCGGGTTGGTCATTGCCGACGTACCGGGACAGGGTACCCAACTCCTCGAACGAAGGACCGATCGTCGGCGCAAGGAACTGCTCGGCGCGATGAGCAACATTCTCTGCATCCGGTTCAAGGGTTTCGATCCCGAGCAATTTCTCAATTGGCTCTATCCGAAGGTCCGATGGCTTTTCAGTCTGCCGGTCTTCTTTTTGACACTCATCTTCGCCCTTTCGGCGATGACGCTGGTTCTCGTCGAGTTCAACACGTTCCGCGCCGCGTTGCCGGGGTTCTACACGTTCTTCAGCCCCGCCAACGCCCTCTGGCTGGCCATCACGCTCGGAGCGACCAAAGTGTTCCATGAGTTGGGCCACGGGCTGACGTGCAAGCACTTCGGCGGCGAATGCCACGAGATGGGCGTGATGATCCTGGTCCTGACGCCGTGCCTCTACTGCAACGTGTCCGACTCGTGGATGCTGCCGAACAAGTGGCACCGCGCGGCAATCGGCGCGGCCGGCATGTACGTCGAGGTCGTGCTCGCTTCGCTGGCCACGTTCATTTGGTGGTTCAGCATGGATTCCTCAACGCTGTTAAGCATGGTCTGCCTGAACGTCATCTTCATCTCTTCGGTGACCACGATTCTGTTCAACGCCAACCCGTTACTCCGCTACGACGGCTATTACATCCTGTCCGACGTGACCGAGATTCCCAACTTGCGCCAGAAGGCAACGACTATTCTCAGCCGAAAGATGGCGGATTGGTTCCTGGGCATCGAACCGACTGAAGATCCCTTCTTGCCCCAACGCAATCAGATCTTCTTCGTGGTCTACTCGATCGCGGCGGCATGCTATCGCTGGTTCGTCGTGCTGTCGATTCTCTGGTTCTTGAACAAAGTCTTCAAACCGTATCGCCTCGACATTATCGGTCATGCCATTGTCGCCATGTCGCTGGTGGGACTGATTGGCATGCCCCTCTATAAACTGGGCAAGTTCTTCTACGTGCCCGGGAGGATGCAAAAAGTGAAAAAACCTCGCATGTACGCGACGCTGGCCGGACTGGTGTTGATCGCCCTATTCGTCTTTCTCGTGCCGCTTCCGCACAGTGTCATGTGCTCGCTGGAAATCCGTCCTCGCAACGCGGCGCGCGTCTATGTTGACGTCCCCGGGATACTCGAATCGATTGATTGTCGTGTTGGTCAATATGTCGAGAAAGGACAAATGCTGGGTCGACTCAAGAATACGGACATCGATCTCAACATCGCCGAACTCTCGGGGGAACGGGACGACTATGAAATCCAGTTGACCATGCTCGATCTCATGGGGTTGCGCAACCCTCAGTTGCTCAATGACGTTCCCGCCCTGAGAAAGGCGCACGAGTCGGTGGTCAAGCAGATTGAACGGCGCAAGCTGGATCAAGAACATCTCGTCCTTCGCGCGCCGCGGGCTGGCACGGTCATGCCCCCGCCCTGGCGCGACGATCGGCCTGAGGTCGAGGGCCAGCTGGCCTCCTGGTCGGGCACGCCGCTGCAGCCGCGCAACCTGGGCGCGCCGCTGGACGACGATGCCGTTTTCTGTCTGATCGGCGATCCGCGGAACATGGAAGCCATCCTCTACATCGACCAGGGCGACGTCAAGTTTGTCGCCAAGGATCAGAAGGTCGAAATCAAACTCGACGAACTGCCCTTCGATGTGTTCAAAAGCCAGATCGCAAATATCGCCGGGTCGGAATCGAAAGTCACGCCGCGCCGACTTTCGACCCAGGCTGGTGGCGATCTGGCCTCGAAAACCGACCAGGCGGGCATCTCGCGACCCCAGAGCGCCTCGTTTCAGGCGAGCGTCCCGATCGACGATCCCGAAGGAATGCTGCGGATCGGGCTACGGGGCCGAGCCAAAATCCACACGGCCCCGCAAACCATCGCCCAACGCGTCCGGCGACTGCTCCACCAACTCATCCGCTTCAAGCTGTAGCCGCTTCCAGTTGCGACCCCGCGGCAGCCAGTGACACGTTTTCACCCCCAAAAAACGCGACATGCGGCTTCCCGCAACCGTCAAGAGATCGCCGCTGCCCTGCGGAACATGCCCTCGTCAACGACCGAGTTCGCGTCCTACCCTCCGCCGACCATGCGTTCATTACTGGCTGGGAGCAGGTGAAGCGGCGCCGACCGTCGATTGCCCGACCAGCAGTCTTCGCACGATTTCAGTGTCGGTGTCGTTTCGCAGCTCGCCGACGTTCCCTTCAGCATCGACGTAGAGCAGGCAGCCAGGATGGAAGCTGTCAGGCTTAGCCGGTTTCGCGCGGAACCAATCCAAGAACTCCTCGACGGTGATGTCGCGCGGTTCGGCCCAATGGATGTCACTGCGGGGCCACTCTACCACGAGAATCCCCTTCGGGTGCTTCTTCAGATCGCCCGGCTGTTCGCCCGGCCAAAGCGTATCCGGCCCGACCACGGCAACATAGTCGGTCAGCGGATTCTCGGGCTTCTTGCCCGACGAAGGGCAGTGAAGAAAGCCACCGAGGTGGTTGAGAAACTTCGCGTTTTTGGGCGAGTTCCAAGGTTGGTCATAGTCCAGAAACTCGGAAAAATCGGTATCATAGTAGCAGTGCCGTGCCGCGGCCACCCGCCAGCTCAACACTGGCTTGCCCGTCTTGTCGGTTATGTAGGCCGGTGGGAGGTGGCGGTGCGCATCACGGTAGTTATGAAGACACAGCGCGATTTGCCTAAGATTGCTCCTGCATTCGTTGCGGCGAGCTGTCTCTCTTGCTAGCTGGATAAGATACGCAATTCCGAGGCAAGTCCCAAGAACAACCGCGATCACTGCCACGAGCACTCCGATGCGAAAAAGGCGGTTGGAGATGGGGAGTTCCGCATCGACAACACTGTCGTCGTCGGCCTGGGCAGTCTGTCCGACCCGCCTTGCCCACGCGAGTGCACTGATCCAAGCTCCCATCGAACCAAGCAACGTGGCAAGTGCGATCGCAACGCCAGACGCCACGGAGCTAGATTCGAATATGTCGAAATCCGCGATGAGCAACGTCGAAAAAGTGCCTGTTGCGCCACCCGCAATGATTGCCAGGTACACTCGCCACCGTCTCGACCCAATCGCCCAGGATAAGGTTGCGATCGTGACGACGACGGGAGCAGCCAGTATGCCGGCAAGAACCAGTCCAACAATAATTCCACCAATTGCCCCAGAGATAGCAGGCTCTGCGCCCTCGTTCGGGAAGAGGGCCAGCCCAAGCAGTAGCCCAAATAGCGACCCAGCCAGCGCCGTTCCGAGCCACACGAGAAGCCAGAAGCCAAATAACTCCGAGCCAAAGCGTTCTTGTGTGACCGTCCGCGGACTGTCATCTGCTTGGACAGGGTCGCTTGCGGACATGATCGTAGGTCCTCCGCTCTGACACCAACGTCGAACGTCACGCCTATCTTATTGCGTGGCAACCATCAATTATACCTGTCGTTTCTCTCTGCGGAATAAGGCTCTCAACAAAACTGGAGACCGGGTCACAACCTGGCAACAATCTACGGTCATGTCGGGTCGCGATCCGGCCTACCCTACAGCCAGATCAGGCAGGTTCCCCTCTTCGTCCAGTGGCAGCGGGCGCGGCGGTGTGAGTATCTCCAGCTCGTCTCGACGCCGAGCTTCTTCCCAATAGGCCACTGAGCATTCCAACTCGGTCAAATGCAGCGTGTCGGGAATCCAGACCAGCCGGGCGGCGGCCGGCTCGGTCAGGCCGATTGTGCCCAACGTGGCTTCGAGAATTTCGCGGTCGGTTTCGTAGTCCAACGGCTGCATGGCCGCAGCAACGTGGCCCGAGGTCAGTACGTTCAATCGCGTCGCGCGCCAATCGGCCTCGCGAATGACGCGCGATCGGCAGAACTCGGCCATGCCGACGCCTAGGGCGTTGCCGCCGCTGCCCGAGCTTAATGAGCGTACGGCGATTCGCCGGACGCGGGGTGTCTCGCCCTCGGCGGCCGCATGATCGTTGTACTTCCGGCCGATCACGTTGCTGTCCATGCCCGTGCCGCTAATGTCCTTGCCGATCCGATCGACCAACAACACGTCGACGTCGTCGAACGGGAGCCGGGCCATCGAGTGCCGGGCCAGCTTGAGGAGTTCCTTCTCGCGCGTCACGAAATCTCCGGGGCCCATGGCTTCGATTCGCAACGTCTGGTCGTAGCCGTTCTCGACGATCGCCAGACCGGCCACGACCCGACAACGCCGGAGCACCTCGCCGGCCGCGCCGCGGATGATTTGGGCAAAGCTGTATTGCTGAATGGCTCGATGATAGACGCGCGCTCCTTCGTGGTTGCCCAGCCCGATGAGCATCATTTTCATCAAGCCGCTTTCGATTTCTCCGGCAAACATGGTGTGGGGTTTGACGCGGTTGCAGACCAACACGTGGTCGGCTTCGAACGCGTGCCGATCGAAATGAACCGGGATGCCCTCGGACGTGCGGCAGACAACCACGGTTTCGAGCGAACTGCGGATCGGGCAGCCGACCAGCGACTCGGTCACGCCGTAGGACTCGATCAACCGGCGCTGACCTTCGGCCGTCGCGCCGCCGTGGCTGCCCATGGCCGGTACCAAAAATGGTTCGGCACCAAGTCGCCGGAGGTGGGCCACCGCCGCGCGGAGAATCGTAGGCAGATTGGCAATACCTCGGCTGCCCACGGTGACCGCCACGCTCTGGCCGGGGCCGATTCGTGCGTCGAGTTTCAACCGGGCAAGCTGGCTTTCGGCCACGGCGGCCACATCGGCCAGGTGGGTTGCGTCAAAATGCTGGCGAAGTCGGAAGCACTCGGGAAACGGCTTCATTTTGTGATATCCATGATCGAATGATCGACAGTGCGGTGATACCTCTGTTCCTTTTCATCGAGTGTAGCCTGCCAGAACCATTAGTTCGAGCCTCGCGAGCAGAGCCTAGAACTCGCAAGTTGCCTATTGTCCTATCGGAGTGGGCAGCGGCAATCCATCTGGCTCTTGGCCCCTTTCTCTCGCTAGAATACCTCACCCTTTTCAGCTCTTGGAGGCGTCTCATGTCCCCATCTTCTCTTTTTCACCGAAAAAAGCTGCGTCGGTCCGTGGCGGCCGACGGGCAGGATGAACCGCGGAAGGACCATCCACGGCCCACGGCTCGGCGTCGCCATCGACGAAAGTGGCTCGTCGTCGCCCTGCTCGTCCTCGCGGCGATTGTCTGGGCGATTCCTCTCGTGGTCGCGCACAGCCCACTGCTGGGCTGGATTGTTGCCACGGCAACCGGTGATTTGAACGGAAAAGCCACGGTCGACTCCGCGTCGTTGGGCTGGTTCTCGCCGGTGCGTGCATCAGGGTTCCAGGTTCACGATCCCCAAGGCCAATTGGTCGTCGACTTGCCCAAGGTCTCCGGCGACACGTCTCTGCTGAAGCTGGCTTTGAATCGGACACAACTGGGAACGTTTACCTTGGAGCGGCCGACGATCAACGTAGTGCTTCGTCCCAACGGAAGCAACCTCGAGGAGTTGATCGCCAAGTACCTGACCGGCCCTAGCGGCGAACCAGTGGCCGTCGAACTCAAAGTCATCGACGCGACCATCCACGTGCGAGACGAGGCTGGTGGACCCTCCTGGACCATCGAAAAATTCAGTCTTTTCCTCAGCATGTCGGACCAGAAAGACGGGCCGATGCGGCTCGCGGCCAAGGGCATTGTTTCCGAGGCGGGCCGAGAAGGAACGCTCGGCGTCAGAATGACGATGGGGCCCGAAAATCATCTGGAACTCCAGACCACCGGGCTGGGGCTCGCCCAGTTCGACGCGCTCGTGGCACGATTCGCTCCCCAAACTCGATTGGCCGGCCGGCTTGATGCCCAGGTTGACTGCGACTGGGGCAAGACATCGGCCAGAGCCGAGACCGTGCCCATGCGTGTCGCTGTCAAGCTAAACCTCGATCAGTTCGTCATGGCTTCGCCACAATTGGGTAGCGATCAGATCCGCCTGGCGAGCTTGAAGGCCGACTGCCAGGCTGGTTGGCAATCGGGCAAGCTTCTCGTGGAGAAAGCCGCCGTCGACTCCGACATCGGCCGCGTCTCGCTCGACGGCCGCCTCGAACTCTCCGGCGCCGATCCGGCCCAACTGTTCGAATCCCTCCTGCGGCAGACGTTCGAATTGAAGGCCCAGTTGGATCTGGCCCCGGTAGCCGCCATGCTGCCTGAATCGTTGCACATCGACCAGCAAACCCGAATCACCGCGGGCCAATTGAATGTCACGCTGGCCAGTGGGCCGAGCCCCCAGGGCATGGTTTGCCAAGGTCGGATCGAAACGAGCGATCTGGCCGCCGTGCATCGTGGGCAGGCGATCGCCTGGCAGAAGCCGGTCATCGCGGCAATCCGCATCCGACGGAGCGACGCGGGCCCGACTGTCGACCAATTCGACTGCCAGTCGTCCTTTCTCACGCTCCGAGGCGCCGGAAGCCGCCAGAAGCTGGCCGCGTTCGCCCAATTCGATCTGGATCAGCTTGTTCGACAACTCAACGGGTTTGTCGATTTGGGTGGGCTGCAACTCTCGGGCAGCGGCTCCGCCAACCTCACCTATGGCCGTGACCTGAAAGATCGTTTTCGCGTCGACACCGACCTGAGAATTCGCGATTTCCGGTTGAGCACGTCCGGCCGCCAACCATGGCAAGAGGACAATCTCGTGGCACTCATTTCGGCCGCCGGCACGGGTGACCTGGACCGCGTGGACCGGCTCGATTCGGCCACGCTCGACGTGAGAACCGGTGTGGAACGATGGGTTGCACGCCTCGATGAGCCGGTGACCGAGTTCCGGTTGGACGGCCGCTGGGCGTTGGACGTCGAAGCCCAGGGTCACTTGGAACATTGGGTCAATCGGGCCAGGTCGTGGAATCTGCTGGCCGATTGGGACGCCGCCGGAACGTATCATGCAGAAGCAAAAATCATTGGCTCCGGCACGGGCGTCGAACTGCGCGACGCACGGTTGACACTCGGCCAACTGCGTTTGGTCGGCAACGGCCTGAATTTGCTCGAACCGACAGTCCAACTCGCTTTGAACGGTCAATACGATCACGCCCAACGCAACCTGTCGCTCAGTCGGGTGAAACTCGACTCCAACACCCTGTCGCTCGAAGGCGACCATATGGTCGTCGTGATGCCGGTTGACGGGTCGCTCGAACTCTCGGGCAACGTAGCCTATCGTGGCAATCTCGCACGGCTGCAAAGCTGCATCACGCCGCCCGGTACACGGCCCGCGTGGGAGGCACAAGGCCAGTTGCAGGGTAAGGGACAGTTGAAACAAACGGCCGGCACGATCAGCGGACAACTCGACACGATCGTAGCCAATCTCCTGCTGCAGAGTGCGGATGGCAAATCGTTTCGAGAACCCCAAACGCAGCTCATGGTCCGGGGCAGCTACGATCCCCCGTCGCAGCGGCTCGCGCTTGACGAGTTTCTGCTGGCAATCGGCCCGGCCGGCATTCGCGCGTCGGGGCGAGCCGATCAGCTTGGGCAGCAAACCACGCTTGAGCTGGCCGGCCAAATCGGCTACGACTGGCAGCGGCTCGCGCCCTTGCTGCAGCCCTACGTGGGCGAGAGCGTGAAGATCGACGGGCAGGGCAATCGGCCCTTCTCGTTCCACGGGCCACTCGATCCGGCCACCGCCGAGGCGACCGCCGGGCTCGATTGGTCGGGCGCCTATCTCTATGGTCTTCGCGTCGGCCCGGGCGAGATCAAGATGCACCTGGCCGGAGGGCTCGTGCGGTGCGATCCCATCGATCTGGCCGTTAGTGAAGGCCGCGTGAAGGCACGGCCGCAACTTCGCCTGGCGCCTTCGCCGACCTTGTTGGAGATCGAACCGGGCCAATTGATTCGCCGGGTACGGATCAATCCGGACATGTGTGCCCAGGGGTTGCAGTACATCGCGCCGATTCTTGCCGGCGTGGCCACGGCCGAGGGAACGTTTTCGATCGATTTGGACCGGTGCCAGATCCGAATCGACGACCCGGCGCGGAGCGAACTGGCCGGCCGGTTCACGGTCCATTCGATCGAGGTCGGTCCGGGCGCGCTGCTCCGCGAATTGGCGGTGGTGCTCAATCGGGCCACGGCCGCCAAGCTCCAGAAGGAATCGGTTATCCAGTTTCAACTCGTCAACGGCCGAGTGCACCACCAAGGGCTTGAACTGGTCTTTCCCGAGTTGACCATTCGCACGCACGGTTCGGTTGGGCTGGATCAGAGCCTGTCGCTGGTGGCCGAAATGCCCATCCCGCCCAAGTGGCTCGCCGGCCAGCAATTGCTCGATTCGGCCCTGCGCGGTCAGATTCTCCAAGTGCCCATCCGGGGAACGCTCAAGAAGCCGCAAATCGACCACCGCAAGCTGGACGAATACAACCGGAAGCTGATCCGCAAGGCGACGCGAAATATTCTCGAAGGCGAACTGAACCGGCAAATCAACCGGTTGTTCGATCCGTAACAATGACGGGAAACCGTGTTGAGGTCGCCAGGAGCAAACTTGGGGCCCAGCCGTCTCTGACATCGACGCCGCGCGCAAAATGAAGCCCATGCCTTTCGAAGACATGGGCTTCAGGTGGATTCACAGTCGCCGGGCGTTCGCCGAGCAGCACGCTCAGAATGCTGCCCGAAGTGCATTACGGACCGGTTGGCCACGCACGAAGACCTTCTGGCGCACGACGTACGGGCTGGCGTAAACGACTGGGGCCGGCGCATAACCGTAGACGGCCGGATAGGCATACGCTGGACGTGCCACGACGTACGGGGCCGGATAAGCGTACGCCGGACCAACCGGCCAGTAGTTGGCCACAACCGGGGCGGGGCCGTAGACGACCGGAGCCGGTGGAACGTAGGCCCAGCCGGCCGACGCGACCGAGGCGGTCAACAAAACGACTCCCAATGCGGCAAGGATACTCTTCATGGGCCTTGACTCCTCACTTCCTGTTCACTTCTGGAAACGCGTGATGTGGCGAAAAACCATCATCCATGCCCCAATGGAACGACGGAAATTGCTATCGGAATTTTAGCTCACGCTAGGGACATAGGCAAGTTCGACCAAACGGCCGCGTGATATGTTCCGAGGCAAAAAGGCATGGCTAGCAATGCCGCCAATGGCAATCGAGGTCATACCCATGGCGACGATTTGGGCATCCCACCCGATTGGTCTAGACAAGCTCGCTACGTTTTGAGGAGCCCAAGAGAAGACACAAGAAAAACGGCCCACCCAATAGGGCCGTAATGATGCCGACGGGCAGCTCGGCCGGGGCCATGGCCGTGCGGGCAACCGCGTCGCAAACCACGAGGAACGACCCGCCAAAAAGCCAACTGGCCGGCGCCAAGTAGCGATGGTCGGGCCCGACGATCACACGGCAGATGTGTGGCGCCATCAGTCCGACAAAGCCAATCGGCCCACAGACGGCCACTACCGCGCCGACCATGAGCGAGGCGGCGACGAAGAGGATTCGCTTGGTCCGTTCGACCTCGACGCCACGGCTGGCGGCCAACTGCTCGCCGGTGGCGATCAAGTTCAATTCGTGGGTCAGATACAGGACGACGAGTGACCCAGCCACGACGAACGGCACGACATCCAGCACATCGACGAAGCTGACGATCCGGTCCAGCCCACCCATCACCCAACGAAGCATCCGATAGGTCTGCGTGAAATCGCTCAGATATTGCAGGAAGAGAATGAGACTCGAAAACGAGAAGCTCAGCGCCACGCCCGCCAGCAACATCGTCGCGGTCGAGAAACCCTGTCGCGAGCGGGTCAGCCCGTAAACCAACACAATGGTCAACAGAGCCCCGGCGAAGGCTGCGAGGGTCACAGACGAGATTCCCAGAAAGCACACGGTCAGGCCCAGATGGATGGCCAGAGCCGAACCGAGCGAAGCGCCGCTGGCGACGCCGAGCGTGAACGGGGTGGCCAAGGGGTTGCGAAACATGGCCTGAAACGCCATGCCCGCCGTGGCGAGTCCCGCGCCGGCCAAGAAGGCCATGGCGACGCGAGGCAGGCGGATCTTCCACAGCACGTCGACGAGCACGGGATCGTCGCACGCACGCCAGAGCGCCGAGGCCGGCACGCGCATCATGCCGATAAACGGCGCGACACATAAAACGGCTACTGCCGACGCGAGTAAACCGACGAGAATCCACCGCCTTTTCATGGCAGATCCTCCGGCGGAGATTGCGGAACGATCATCGGCATGCCCGAATGTGGATGCTCAACCAGAACGAATTGGCAGCCGTAGACTTCTCCGAGCACCTCGGGCCGCATGATCTCGCGCGGCGTGCCCACGAAAACCACCCGACCCCGGCGCAACGCCACGATCCGATCGCTTTCCAGCGCGGCCCGATTGACGTCGTGGGTCACCGAGATCATGGTCAACCCGGCGCTGCGGGCCGAGCGGCGCAGCAGCCGGCAGATGTCTTCTTGATGGTGATAGTCGAGAAACGTGGTCGGCTCGTCCAGAAGCAGAATCTCGGCCGCCTGGGCCAGCGCGGCCGCGAGATAGACCTTCTGACGTTCGCCGCCGCTGAGCGTATCGAGCCGCCGCGGGGCAAATTGTGCCGTGTCGGTCGCGGCCATGGCCTGGTGGGCCACTTCGCGGTCCTCGCGGCTCACCGGCGAGAAGGGGCTCAGGTACGGATAGCGACCCATCAATACGAACTGCTCGACCGTGAACGGCACCGGTTGCGAGTCGGCCTGGGGCACGTAGCTCATCCGGCGGGCGAGCCGTTTTCGGCCGTAGTCGGCCAGCGGTTGGCCGTCGAGCTGAATTTCGCCCGAGTCGCCCGACAGAAGCCCCGCCAGGCACTTCAGCAGGGTGGTTTTTCCGGCACCGTTGGGCCCGACGATCGTGACCGCCTCGCCTCGACGCACACTGAACGAAACGCTGTTCAGAATGCGTCGGCCGGCCAACGAAATCGAGAAATCGCGAACGTCGATGGCGTTTTGAGAGGGAGCGGTCATGGCAAGCCGTCGTCGGGCCAATCAGAGCAACCGTCGCGAAACGGGCATGCCCGGGAGATTCGGGAGAAAAACTCGCACGTTTCGAGAAAACCGTCATATTACCACATCAAGCAGGGCAAAAGCACCCCCCGTGGAAAAAGTCTGGACGATTCGTTACAAATAGAATGTTGATATGCCGTTACTCATCCGTTCGATCCGTGGAAACCCCCATGATCAAACTCACACAAAGCTCACCGCCGGCGTGGGACTATCCGAAGTACGAGCCGGGCGAGCCGGTCGCCCTTTTCGTCCCGTGCTATATCGACCAATTCTTCCCGGCCGCGGCCGAGGCAGCCGTCGAGTTGCTCCGCCGGCAGAACATTTCGGTCGTGTTTCCCAAGGAGCAGACCTGTTGCGGCCAGCCGGCTTTCAACTCGGGCTATTGGGACGAGGCACGCCGCGTGGTTCGCCATTTCTGCGACGTGTTCGAGCCCTATCGATGGATCGTCGGTCCGTCGGGTTCGTGCACGGCGATGTGCCGCGTGTTTTTCGAGCACGTCGATCCCGATCCACGCATCGTCGAGATTGGCAGCCGCGTGGTCGAGTTGACCGAGTTCTTGGTCGAGGTGCTTGGCGTGACGGACACCGGGGCGCGCTATCCGCACAAGGTAACGATGCACAACGGCTGCCACACACGGCGCGAGCTGGGCGTGGTCGAGCCGCCGCTGACGCTACTGAAAAACGTCCACGACCTCGAATATTGCCCCCTGCCCGACATGGAGGAGTGTTGCGGATTTGGCGGCACGTTCAGCGTGAAGATGCCGGGCACGTCGTTGGCGATGGGGGCGACGAAGGTTGAAAATGTGCTCCGCAGCGGTGCCGACGTGCTCGTTTCACCCGATTCGAGTTGTCTGATGCACATCGGCGGCATCCTCCAGCGGAGCGAGGCGGGTCGGCGGATTCAAGTGAAACACATTGCGGAAATCCTGGTTGCCGACGAGTGAAGGAACCACCGATGAACACAAATGAACACGGATCTCTCGAAGGTGCTCCGTTTCTGAAAGACAAGACCCCGGGGCTGGCCGAGCCGGCCGGCTCGGTGGCGCTTGGTCAGTCATGCGAGCGGTCGGCCAAGCAGGTTTACGAACTGTTGAACGCCATTAAACCGTACCAGGACTGGCGCGAGGCGGCCCATCGGATCAAGCAATACGCCTTGGCCAACCTGGACAAGCTGTTGGTCGAGTTGGAGCGCAACCTCGCGGCCAAGGGCGTCGAGGTGATTTATGCCGCCGACGCCGCGGAGGCCAACCGGCTGGTCATCGAAATTGCCAAAAAGCATAATGTCAAGAACGTGGTCAAGGGCAAGACCATGGTCAGCGAGGAGATGGAACTCAACCATAAGTTGGCCGCGGTGGGCATTCGCGCGTTGGAGACCGATCTGGGCGAGTACCTGGTCCAACTGGCCGACCAGCGGCCCACGCACATCGTCACGCCTGCCCTGCATCTGTCGGCCGAGGACGTTGGCCGGCTGTTTGCCGACAAGCTCGGCGAGCCCTACACGGCCGAGCATCGCGCGCTGACCGATATTGCCCGACGCCATCTCCGCGAGGAGTATCTCAAGGCCGATCTGGGTATCTCGGGCGTCAACTTCGCCGTGGCCGATACGGGTTCGCTGGTCATCGTCGAAAATGAAGGTAACGGCGGGCTATCGATCTCGGTGCCACCGGTGCACGTGGCCTTGATGGGCATCGAGAAGATTATCCCCCGCATCGACTACCTGCCCGTCTTTCTGAATCTCTTGGGTCGCAGCGGCACGGGCCAGAAACTCACGACGTACACGCACGTGATCCATGGGCCGGCGCCGGGACGCAAGATGTACTTGATCATCATCGACAATGGGCGGACCAGGATGCTGGCCGATCCGCATACGCGAAGTGCCTTGAGCTGCATCCGATGCGGTGCCTGCTTGAACCGTTGTCCCGTCTATCGCCGCGTGGGTGGCTGGGCCTACGGTTGGGTCTATCCGGGCCCAATCGGTTCGATCATCACGCCGCAAATGGTCGGGCTGGACAAGGCGGCCAAGCTGCCGTTCGCCTCGTCGCTATGCGGAGCATGCGCGGAGATTTGTCCCGTGAAGATCGACATCCCGCATCAATTGGTCTACCTGCGAAAACGCGGAGCCAACGAACGCTCGTCGGTCAATTCGTGGATCGAACGGCTGATGTGGAAATCGTGGGCCTGGGCGATGGGCGGCTCGTGGCGATTCCGATTGGCGGCGCTGGCCCTCCGGATCGGCACGCCGCTGGCCAAGTTCCTGCCATGGAAACCCTGGTACCTGGGTGCGTGGGCTCGCGGCCGAGAATTGCCCAAGGCGCCGGGCCCGGCGTTTCGTAAGACTTGGAAAGAAAGGTAATCCGAAACGATGAGCAGTCGCGAGACCATTCTAGGACGTATTCGCCAAGCCTTGGCCGACCGGC
>JAFGIR010000429.1 GCA_016929515.1 Pirellulales bacterium
GCGTTGGGCCGGTCGAAGGAGATGGGCGGCAACTCGGGGTTGGACTTCACCTGGCCGAATCCGCTTCGGACGATCGCCAGAGCTTCGTCCGGGTCGACGTCGCCGAAGACGGTGACAATCATATTTTGCGCCACGAAGTACTTGTCATGATAGGCGCGAAGGTCTTCGGCCGTGAGCCGTTGGACCGTTTCCTTCTTGCCGCCTTCGAGCAGATGATAGGGCGAGCCGGCCGGAAGCGTGTCGGAGAAGAGTTCCATGATTTCGGCGTGTGGGCTGTTGGCCCGGCGCGCGATGGCCCCCAAGGCAAGCCGCTGCACCTTCTGGAACTCGTCTTCGGGGAAAGTCGCGCCGGTGAGACACTCGGCAAACAAGGCTGCCGCTTTCGGAAAATCGTCGGCCAGCACGGTGGCGCTTCCGTAGATCGTGTTGCGGCCCGCCCCCGTCGAGAACTGCCCGCCAACGGAATCGAAGAACTGGGCGATTTGCTGGGCCGAGTGTTTGGCCGTTCCCCGTTCGAGCATCGCGCCGACCAGCGCCGAGCGTCCGGCCGTTTCGTCGGTATCGACGAGCGATCCTCCGAGCGCGAATGCCTGGATGTTGACCATCGGCAGGTTGGAATTCCGCCTGATGAGCACGCGTATGCCGTTCTGGAGTTTCACGGCGCGGATCTTGTTCTCTTTGCCCGCTTCACGAGCCGCTTGTGGCTTTGGCCCACCGCCCGGCGGGGCGATAATCACGCGATTGAGTCGCTCGGGCAGGAAGTAGCGCCGCGCGACGTCGCGGACTTGCTCGGCGGTGACTTTCTGGATGGCGTCGACGTACTTCTTATCGAACAACGGATCGGCCGCCGTCAGATAGCCTTGACCCAACCCGCTGGCCGCCTGTTGGACGGTCTGCTGGCCAAAGACCAGTTCGGCCGCTTTCTGCTTCTTGGCCTTGGCCAGTTCCTCGGCTCCGACCCGTTCGTCGCGAAGCCGATAGACCTCGTCCAGGATGTCCTCGTAGGCTTGTTGCCACGTGTCGGAACGGGCCGTGGCAAAGACGGCCAGCATACCCTTGACGTAGTGGGGCGTGTAGCTGGCCGAGCTGACCGACAGGGCCGATTGGTGCTCGTATTTCAACTTTTGCACCAGCCGCGAGCTTTCGCCCTGGCTGAGAATGTAGGACGCGACGTCCAAGGCATACAAATCCGGGTGCGACAGTTCGACGGTCGGCCAGGCCACGGTGAAATCGTAGGTTGCCCCTTCCATTTCGCGAACCGCTTCGCGCGGGGCGATCTGGTCGGGCTCCTCGACCATCGGCAAATAGGTCTCCACGGACCGCGGCGTTCCTTGATAGGCCTTGGCCACTCGCGCGAGCACCTCGTCGGTCTTCACGTCGCCGACGACCACGAACACTTGGTTGTTCGGCACGTAACGCGACTTGTAGAAGTCGATACAGTCTTGACGCGTGGCACCGCGCAGCACGTCGAGGTAGCCGATCGTCGGGTTGCGCGCGGGGCTTGCCGTGTAGACCGTCTCCGAAAGCATTTGCCACATGACGCGTCGCCGGTCGACTTCGCCGTCGGCCAGTTCGCGCTGGACGACCTTGAACTCGCGATCGAACACTTCCTGTTCAAAGACGATGTTTCGCATCTCGTCGGCCACGAGATCGATGCATGTCATGGCGTGGCGCGCCGGACAATCGATGAAATAGACCGTCATATCCGAGCTCGTGGCGGCATTGCACGCGCCGCCAAAGGTATCGACGATCGCTTCCTTCTCGGTGGCCGTGATGTTCTTGGTCGTTCCGCCGGAGATCTGATGCTCGCACAAATGGCTGAGGCCCATGCCGAGCCATTTGCCCTCGAAGGCCCCTCCCGTGTTCTTGACGAAACACCGCACGGTCGCGACCGGGGCCGTGTGGTTTTCCTGGACCAACACGGTCAGCCCATTGTCCAGCTTGGCGAGCGTGAGGTTGCCTTCAAGTTTTTCGATTTGCGCGTAGCCGGCCGGCGAGGAAGCGTCCGGTGTCGACACTTCCCGGGCAAACGCGGCCGTGGCCAGTGTGAGCAACGTTGCGATTCCATAGGTTAACGGCGAGGAAATTCGACTGAGCATCATCGCTAACACCTTGTGTTGGAGGGGGAGCGAGGGAAACGAACGGGTTGCGCGGCAATCACCATGAGGAAGGTCGCCAAGCCCCATTTCTAGCAGATTCAGCAAAATTGTCCACGGCCATCCCGCGCCGGCATGCCGAAAACGGCCCCGTCCCCGGGACTCTCTACGCCGCGCCGGGTTGGTCCGAGAACGGCTCGACGTGCACCAGGACGTCGAGCACTTCCGGCCCCTCGGCCAAAAGCCGCCGCTTGACCGCACCGGCGATATCATGGCCCTCGCGAACCGTCAACTCCGGATCGACCAGAACGTGCAAATCGATCTGGAGGCCTGGTCCCAGATAACGCGTCCGCAGTCCGTGGACCGACAGGACGCCTACCGTCTCCGACGCAATCGCGAGAATCGTCCGGCGTTGTTCGTCGGCGGCGCCCACGTCGCTAAGTTCTCGCAGGGCGGGCCAGGCGATCTTCCATGCGGCGTGCACAATGAGCACGCAGACCACCACTGCCGCAACGTGGTCGAGCATTCCCCAAGCCGGCCAGAGCCGCGTGCCGAGCACGGCCACGGCCACGGGCACGCTGCTCAGTGCGTCGCTGCGGTGGTGCCACGCGTTGGCCAACAGGGCCGACGATCGGACACGCTTGCCCACGCGGATCGTCCAATGATAGAGCACCTCTTTGGCCACGATCGAGAGACAAGCGGCCACCAGGGCAATCCACTCCGGCCGGGTTGCGTCTTTCTCGTTGATGCCCGCGATGGCGTGATAGCCGATGCCGATCCCCACGGCGGCCAGCACGATGCCGATGGTCGCCGTGACCATGGTCTCGATGCGTGCGTGGCCATAGGGATGCTGCTCGTCGGCCGGCGCATTCCAGTAGGCCACGCCAACCAGGATGGCGATGTCCGTCACGCTGTCCGACAGACTGTGGACCGCATCAGCAACCAAGGCCTGGCTGGAACCGAGAATGCCAAACAGAAATTTCATGGCCGAAAGAGCCAGATTCACAACCAGTCCCCAAAGCGTCACCTGACGAACTGCGGCCGGGCGGGCGAAGAGCGACCTCTTCTGCTCAAATTCACCGTTCGGACCGGCCGACTGATTCGTGATGGCCATTTTGGCTTGTCGATGGAAGGAACGAAACTGATTCCTGGCTGCATGGTTAACGATCCTCAATGAATGGACCAAATGCCATGCGAACCGGCCTCCCGTTAGGCGGCCTGGGTTCATTGGCCATGCAGCGGTCAATAAGAGGACTATGCCAATTCTAGACAAGACCGCGGCGAAGCGAAAGTGACATGCGATCGAACGCCCGCTTACGCATATTGGACCGGCCGGGGGACCGTCCGCGGGACACTTCGTGGCGAACGGTTGATTGTCGACAATCCAGATATCAGTAGACGAAAAGCGAATTTCGGTCGGCAATGCCCGTATTACACATGCCGCAGCGCGTTTTTCCGCCGACTGCAAGTCCTTCCCTGGGCCGGCACGTGCCGATATACTTTCAGAATATCTCTGATCACGGGGGTGAGCGGGCCTTCCGACGATACCTTGCCCGGCCATGGAACAGTCGATGTCGAACGACGAACTTCGTCACGAGGTGGAACGGCTTCGATCGCGGGTTGCTGAACTCGAATCGGCCCTTGCCACAAGCTGCAACGAAGCCCAGAGAAGCAGCCTGGCGCTCAGGGAATTGATCTCGATCTTCGACAGCATCGACGAGCCGGTCTACGTGGCCGATCCCGACACCTATGAAATCCTCTACGTGAATCAAGCGACCAGGACGATGTGGGGGGAGGGTTTGAGCCAGAAGTGTTATCGCTATCTCCAAGGCCGAGACGAGCCGTGCCCTTTTTGCACCAACGACAGACTATTCGGCAAGCACCTAGGGCAGCCCTACATCTGGGAATTTCAGAACGAACTCAGCGGCCATTGGTTCCGCTGCATCGACAAGGCAATCCCTTGGCCCGACGGCCGCACGGTCCGCTATGAGATGGCCATCGACATCACGGACCGGAAGCAAATCGAGGAATCGCTCCGGCAGACCAGGGAACGGCTGGAATTGGCCATCGAAGGAGCCCGCCTGGGCACGTGGGACTGGGACTTGTCCACGGGCGAGATGACCCCCAACGCGCAGATGGCCCAAATGCTCGGATATTCGGTGGACGAATTGACCCGCCGTTTGCGGCAATGGGAGAGCTTCGTCCACGCGGAGGATCTCCCCGAAGTAAAACAAGAGTTGCACGCGCATCTTGAAGGCCGGACTGCGTATTTCGAGACGGAACGCCGTCTTTTGACCAGCTCGGGCACGCTGCGGTGGACACTCATTCGTGGCAAGGTCGTTCAACGAGACGAGCAGGGGGCGCCATTGCGGATGAGCGGTACGATTTTGGACATTCACGATCAGAAGGTTTTTCAAGAAGAACTGCGCCAAAGCGAGCAGCGTTATCGCGAGTATTTGCAGAAATTTGAAGCCATCGCCATGCGGATCGATCTGAACCACAAGTTCGTTTTCATGCATGGTGCCGTCGAAGCAATTACCGGCTACCGCAGCGAAGATTTCACGTCAGGGAGAGTCGCTCATTCCGATATCATCGCGCCGGAGGACAAAGAGCGAGTCCTCAAGGCAATCGCTCGCTTTGCGAATTTCGAGGACGAGTCATACGAGACGGAGTATCGAATTATCCGCCAGGACGGAACCATTGGCTGGATTCACGACAGTTTCAAGCTGGCCCGCGACCCAAACGGCGTCCCCGTAGCCTACGAGGGCGTGGTCTACGACGTGACCGAGCGAAAACAAATGGAACAGTCGCTCCAGGAGGTGAAGCAGCGTCTGGAACTGGTGATCGAGGCGGCCGAATTGGGAACGCTCGACTGGAATTTGACCACCGGCGAGGTTGTCCCCAATGCCCAGGGAGCCAAGATGCTCGGCTACACGCTCGAAGAGTTTCTTCCCCGGACACAGGCGTGGGAAACTCTCATGCACGAAGAAGATGTTCCGGTCGTCAAGGCGTTGATGGCATCGCATCTCCGGGGTGAAATTCCGGCTGTCGAATTGGAGTACCGCGCTCGCACCAAGCAGGGCGAGTGGCGATGGCGGCTCGTTCGCGGCAGAGTGGTCGAGAGGGATCCCCAGGGGAAGCCGCTTCGGGCAGTCGCCACCGTGATGGATGTGACCGAGCGAAAGCGAAACGAAGAAGCACTTCGCCGGGCACACGACGAACTTGAACAGCGGGTTGCCCAGCGAACGGCCGAGTTGGCCACGGCCAACACGGCGCTCCGGCAGAAAATTGCGGAACGCAAACAAGCCGAGGAAGCGTTGCGCCAAAGCGAGGAAACGGCCCGGGCACTCCTCAACGTGGCTACCGAGTCCGCCATTCTCATCAATTTGGACAGCACCATTGTCACGCTCAACGAGACGGCAGCCCAACGGCTGGGCGGATCGATCGATGAGTTGGTTGGTCGGCCGTGCATCGACCTCATGCCGCCCGAACTGGTTTCCCGGCGAAGAATTTACGCCGAACAGGTGATAAGGACGGGCAGACCGGTCCGTTTTCAAGATGAATACAACGGGCGTTTTTGCGACAACAATGTCCACCCCGTCCTCGACGCGGAAGAAAACGTGGTTCGCCTGGCCATCTTCACTCGCGACATCACCGAGATCAAGATTGCGGAAGAGGAAGTTCGCAAGGAGCAACAACTTCTGCATCAGTTGCTCGATTTTCAAGAACAAGAAAGACAACTCGTCGCCTATGAAATCCACGATGGGTTGGCCCAGGAATTGACCGGCGCCATCTTCCGATTTCAAGCTTTTCGGGAATTGCTCGCAATAAATACCGAAGAAGCATGGAACGCGTTCGACACGGGCCTCAGCCTGCTGACCGAAGGCATCAAGGAGACACGCAGTCTGATTAGCGGCTTGAGACCGCCGATTCTCGACGAATTGGGAATTGTCGCCGCCATCGAATATCTCGTTTGCGAATGTCAAGAACAGGGCGGCCCTCGTGTTGAGTTCCACCACAACTTGGAGGACAGCCCATTTCCTTCAACACTGGAAATCGCCATCTTTCGCATTGTCCAAGAATCGCTTACCAACGCCCGACACCATAGTCAGAGCGACCGTGTCAAGCTGACGCTTCTGGAACGCGACGGGCGTCTTCAGATCGACGTGCGGGACTGGGGAGTCGGTTTCGACCCCACCAAGGTCAAAGCTCGCCACTTCGGCCTCGAAGGACTTCGCGAGAGAGCTCGGCTCTTGGGCGGGCTGATGATCATCGACACCAAGCCGGGGCAGGGCACACACCTGCACGTCGAACTGCCCTTGAGCAAACCACCGAGCGGAAATGTCGATAGCAACGAAGAGTAGAATCGAACAAGCGGCCACAATCACGGTAGCCACGACCGTGGTGCCTTCGGTCATCGCGGTGCACGGTGAACGAGTTTTCGTTGAACCGAAAGGTTTAGGCTAGATGACACATCCATCGGGCAAGACCGCGTTCTTGGTCACGACAACGATCCCGTCGCGGATCATGCCATAGTCGACTTCCTCGGAACAGTCGATGTCCTGGCTGTTCGTAATCTGTGCGCGGCGGCCAATACGGCAATTTTTGTCGATGATAGCCTTTTCAATCCGTGTACCTTGACCGATACCCAACGGCGGCCAACCGTTGGACGAGTCATGTTCGAACTCGGCCGGCGCCTGGTAGTAGTCGTTGCCCATCACGATCGAATTACGAATGACCACGTCGCGACCAATACGACACCGCAGACCGATCACACTATTTTCGATCACGGTGCCTTCTTCGATGATACAGCCGTCCGCCACGAGGCTCCCCGAAACCGTGGCTCCATCAATACGCGACGGGGGCAAAAACCGTGCACGCGAGAAAAGCGGCGCGTCGGCCGACATCAACTCGAACGGCGCCACCTTCGCGGCCAGATCAAGATTGGCCTGATAGAACGACTTGATTGTCCCAATATCCTCCCAGTAGCCGTCGAACAAGTGGACCTGAACGTGACGCGTGCGGACCGAGACGGGAAAGATCTCGCGACCAAAATCCCGGTAGTCGGTTTTTTCGAGCACGTCAACCAGTGCGTCCCGGTTGAACAGATAGATGCCCATGCTGGCCAGGCAATCGCGGCCTCGGCTTTCGATTCCCCGCGCGTCGATCCACGCCGGATCGGTCCGCACCAGGTCGAGGTCCTTTTTTGTTTGGGGTTTTTCGAGAAAACCTAGCACGCGTCCCGAATCGTCCAGCCGCATGATTCCCAGCCCGCCGGCATCCTGTCCGGCCACCGGCACGGCCGAAATGGTCACGTCGGCCCGCGAATCCCGATGGGTTCTGAGCATGTCCTGAAAGTCCATCCGGTAGAGTTGATCACCGGAAAGGATAAACACGTAGTCAATGTCGGGCTGCTGAATATAGCGGAGGTTCTGGCGCACCGCGTCGGCCGTGCCCTGATACCAGCCGGAACTGCCCAACGTCTGCTGCGCGGCCAGGATTTCGACAAAACCACGATCGAACGGATCAAACGTGTACGTGCTGCGAATGTGGCGATGGAGACTGACCGAGTTGAATTGCGTGAGGACGTAGATTCGATTCAATCCGCTATTGATGCAGTTCGACAGGGGAATGTCGATCAAGCGATACTTGCCTGCCACCGGAACTGCCGGCTTCGAACGCAGTTGCGTGAGCGGATACAACCGCGTGCCGCGTCCACCACCCAATACCAGAGAGACAGTATTCCTCACGCTGGACCTCGATACTCCCGTCAGATGCCGTTTTTCACACTGTCCGAATCGAATCCGCTCATTCTAACAGAATCAGAGCCCGGAGAGAATCGCCTCTGCGGGACACGCGAGTGTTTGGACAGAACTCGGGCCTTCTCGCCGCAAATCGGGCGTCTTCTGCTGGCGAGGTTTTCGACGACGGAGTAAACGGCCGAATGTGCCAACTAACCTGGACGCATGACTTTGACAAACCCGTGCCGATGGACAGGGAAATCAAGACGACGGACGCCGGCGTTGCGGACGTCGCTGATGTAGCCCTGTGGACGGGGCACCCCCTGGAACGAACATCCCAAACTACCCTAATCTTCTGATTGCACTAGGTTTTCCTAATAGTCGCAATCTGCTCATGTTGAGCCGTCTATCAAGTCTCGCGAAAATGCGGACGATATTGCATACAACGGATCTTTCGTCGATATCTGCACGGTTGTTGGCCGGCAAATGACCAGTAGAACGCCTTTGTTTTCCAAGCTCTCGATTGATTTCTCGCTCCATCACCCGTGAATCGTTCGGGAAAACAGGCCGTATTTCCCTCGGTGAACGCGGGGTCAAAGTGGAACGCGTATAGGGCATTCTGCGACGAACGTCCGACGACTGGCAGTGCAGGCATCAAACAGAGGGGGGAGTCTCGCGCCACGCTGTCTGGGGCTGAGCGACTCGATCCACGATCCCCCCAAAGTAGCTTTACGATTACACCACGGAGGTTGAAGGGATCATGCGAAGACTACTGCCCCTCGCATTCGGACTTGTACTGTTGGTCACGTCTCCCCTGGTGGCTGACGAATTGACCATTGCCGCGCGGCTCGAACAGCTCGAAGCCGAAACGCAAACGTTGCGCGCGCAGCTTCAACAACTACGCGATCGGCCTGTCCAATCGCCCGAGGTCCAGGCGACACCAGTCAATTGGGCTCCGGCCAACGCGGAGGAGACAGACTACTACACGTTCGAGCAGGTCGAGCAAATGATGGCCGCGACGGCGTCGAAGTATGCCTGGCGCAAAGGCGGCTTCACGATCACCCCCTACGGCTTTCTCTGGGGCAGCATGGTCTATGAGACGGAACGCTCTCAGGTAGGCGACTACGCGCTCTATATCTTCTCGGTCGACACGCACGGCAAAGACGCTTTCCAAGTCGACGCCCGTTCCACGCGGATTGGATTCGACGTCGTCGGGCCGCGTCTGTGGCTGTTCAATTGCGCCGCCAGCGGCGGCAAGGTCGAGTTCGATTTTCAGGGCAACTTCGTCACCGAGAACAAGCCGGGCGTATTGCTTCGCCACGCTTATTGGGAAGTCAAAAATGACGACTTCCGATTGCTGATGGGCCAAACCTGGGATGTCATCGCGCCGCTCAACCCCGGCACAATCATGTACTCGGTCTATTGGGGAGCGGGCAACATCGGCTACCGTCGTGCCCAGCTTCGTTTCGAACGCTACCTCAAATTCTCGCCCTATTCGATGATCACTTTGCAGGGCTCGCTCAACGACGACATCGTTAGCGACTTTACGAGTGCTACCGACGGCATCCAGGGCGACCGGGGCGGATGGCCGCTCATCGAAGGACGAGTTGCTTGGACCTTGGGCTATCGTGGAAAAGGCGGGCAGCCAGTTCAAGTGGGCATGTCGGGCCATATCGGCGAGCAGGAATTTGATTTTGCCAATGCCGGTTGCCTGAACCCCGGCGAGCATGTCCGACGGACCTATTCGGTCAATGTCGATTTCCAAGTGCCGATTACCAGTCGTTTTGGCGTACAGGGTGAGGTTTTCACCGGCGAGAATCTCGGCGCCTATCTCGGCGGAATCTTGCAGGGCGTCAACCCCATCACCACGCGGTCCATCCGCTCGACCGGCGGTTGGGTCGGGATTTGGTACGATTGGTCGTCCGACTGGCACTCGTACGCCGGCTACACCATCGACGACCCGTTCGACCAGGATATCGACCTGATGACCCATGGGCGAACGTACAACCAGGCTTACTTCGTGAATCTGACCTACGACGTCACCAAGCAGTTCAAGATGGGTTTCGAGGTGAGCTCTTGGAAGACGCTTTACAACGACGAGCGACCGGGTGAATCGGTCCGGTTCGAGTACATGGCCAAGTACGGCTTCTGAGAAGAACAAACCTCACGGCTTCGCAAATACACAAGGCCGGGTGTCCTCAGCGGGCGCTCGGCCTTGTTCGTTGCGTGGGCGAAGGGCCGCCAAGCTGCTCAGCAGAAAACCGCGTTTCGCACAGAGGGTGGCTGGCGGCTGAGCGAAGCCCCAGTCGTGAGCCGTCTGGGGCACCGCTGCGCTATGCCCCAGCCACCCTTCGTGGTCGCAACTCCCCGACCCTCTGGGCCGGCGCTGCGCTAGGGCCCAGGCACCCTCACGGTGGTCGTGAACGGTCTTCTATTTCCCCGGCAATTCGATGCCCATCTCGCTCATCAACAGTTGCATGTCTTCCCAGACCGGGGGTTTGGCGGCCGGGTTGCGCAGCAGGTAGGCCGGATGATACGTGCAGAGCACGCGGATGCCTTCGTACAGATAGAACTTGCCTCGCATGCGCCCGATCGGTGCGTCCATTTCCAGAAGATTGTGGGCGGCAACGGCTCCAAGACAAACAATGAACTCGGGTTCAATGATGGCTAATTGGGCATTAAGGTATTCGCGGCAGTGGCCGGCTTCCTCGGGCAGAGGGTTCCGGTTGCCCGGCGGACGACACTTGAGGATGTTCAGAATATAGACGTCCTCGCGCGAGAGGGTGCAGGCCTCGATAATTCTGGTCAGCAGTTGGCCCGCCCGGCCGACAAACGGAATGCCCTGCCGGTCTTCGTCGGCGCCCGGGGCTTCGCCGAGAAAGACGAGCCGGGCGTTGGGGTTGCCCGCGCCAAAAACGGTTTGGGTCCGCGTTCGAGCCAGTTCCTCGCAACGCGTGCAAGCAGCCACGGTCGTCTGAAGCACGTCGAGTCGGCCCTGTTGGTCCGAGTGAGTCGATCCGGCGATCATGGGCACATGGTCCGTTTTCTTGGTATCGGTATTCGAGGGGGCCGTTTCCTGTTCGACGCCGGCGGAGACTTCATCGACCGCGCAAACATCGATGGGCGATCGGCGGATCAGATGCGTAACCCCGGCCCGCTGGAGGCTCTCCAGGCGGTGCAAGAGAATTCGGTCTGCTGAACCAGCAGCCATGTTTTTGCTCGCAGGCGATTCTCGATCGGCAGTCGGTTGCACGGTGATTCGCGACCCGACGACCCTTTTTCATGAATGACTCGTAGGCAAGTATAAGGGCCAAGCGGCCGCGACGAAACCGGGGGAGGGGCCGGTTGCGGTTGACGAGTGGTCTATTGCCGTATGTTCTCCATTTGCCCTACCACCAGAGGACTATCGCCCGAGCTTCGAGCAAAGTATCATAAAATAGGGATACGGGGGTGTCCACGAGTCGGCCCGTTGTCCTATCGTAGCGACAGCCGATGGTCACAATTCCAAGAGTATCTTGTCGTCAGAGCAAGAATTCAACCAACCAGGGTAGAAATAATCGATGGGTGTACCGCAAGTGGTCATCGTCGGCCGGCCTAACGTCGGCAAGTCGAGCCTGTTTAATTGGCTTGCCGGGCGGCGGCTGGCGATCGTCGATCCGACGGCCGGGGTCACGCGCGACCGCGTGACCCATCTCCTGGAATTGGTGAACAATCAGTTCGTCGAGTTAGTGGACACGGGCGGCATGGGCGTCAAGGACGTCGACAATCTGACCCAGCACATCGAACGGCAAATCCAAACGGCTCTCGACGAGGCTACCGTGATTCTCTTCGTGGTCGACACGATCGAGGGAATCGTGCCGTTGGACGAGGAGGTTGCCCGGCGACTCCGCTACGTCGATGTGCCCGTCATCTGCGTGGCCAATAAAACGGATCACGAGCAACTGCGGAGCCAAGCGGACGAGTTCTACCGGTTTGGGCGCAAAATCATCGCCGTCAGCACGACGCAGAACCGCGGCAAGCAGCAATTGCTCGACGCCATCACCGAGCGGCTCCCTCAGCGCTCGGAAGAAGACGAAACGCTCATGGGCGAGCCGGAGATGCGCGTGGCCATTGTCGGGCGGCGCAACACGGGCAAGAGCACGATGGTCAACACGCTGGTCGAGAGCGAGCGGCTGATCACCAGCGAGGTGCCCGGCACGACCCGCGACAGCGTCGACGTCCGTTTCGAAATGGACGGCAAGGGTTTCATCGCCATCGACACGCCCGGTTTCCGCCGCCGCAAGAGCGTGAGCACCGACGTCGATTTCTATAGCACCCACCGAGCCCAACGGAGCATCCGCCGAGCGGACGTCGTGCTTCTGTTTTTCGACGCCACGCAACGGATCAGCAAGGTCGACCGTCAGCTTTGCGACTACATCGCCGAACAATACAAACCTTGCATCTTCGTGGTCAACAAATGGGACCTGCTGGTGGGCACCATGCCGACCGAGAAATGGGTGACCTATCTGCGCGATACGTTCCGCACCATGTGGTACGTGCCGATCGCGTTTATCACGGGGCAGACGGGCCATAATTTGAAGACGTTGCTCAACCATGCCCAAATGCTCTTCAAACAGTCGCGGTCCCGCGTCGGTACGCCCGAGTTGAACAAGCTGGTGCAAGCCGCGCTGGAACACAACGCGCCGCCGGTGGTCCACCACCGCCGCCCGAAAATCTTCTACGGCACGCAGGTCGCGGTCGAGCCACCGACCATCTTGCTGTTCTGCAACAATCCCAAGGGGTTTTCGGCGACCTATCGCCGTTACCTGCTGGGCGTGTTTCGCGATCACCTTCCGTTCGGCGAAGTGCCGATCAAGCTCTACCTCCGCAAACGCGAAAGCCACACACCCACGGAGGACGACGATGCGTGACGAGCGACCCGCGCGCCGCGTTGCCGTGGTGGGGGCGGGCATCGCCGGGCTGGCCGCGAGCCATCGGCTCATCGAGTTGGCTCCCGATTGCCAGCTTCGCCTGCTGGAACAATCGTCACGACTCGGCGGCGTGATTGAAACGGTCCACGAACAGGGCTTTCAGATCGAACAAAGCGCCGACAATTTCATCACCACGGTCCCCTACGGACTGAACTTGTGCCGCCGGCTCGGTCTCGCGGATCGGTTGGTTCAAACCGACCCGACCCATCGGCAAACCTACGTGGTCTATCGCGGCCGGTTGCACAAGCTGCCCGACGGGTTCCTGATGATGGCTCCGACCCGGCTGTGGCCACTGGCACTCACGCCGTTGTTGAGTCCCTGGGGCAAGCTCCGCGCGGCCATGGAGTATTTCATTCCGCCGCGCGGCGACACGGGCGACGAGAGCATGGCCGCGTTCGGCCGGCGGCGGTTGGGCCGCGAGTCGTTCGAGCGGCTCATCGAGCCGCTGGTGAGTGCCGTTTATGCGGCCGACATGGAGAAGCTCTCCGTCGACGCCACTCTGTCGCGGTTCCGCGACATGGAACGCGAGCACGGCAGCCTGATCCGCGCGATGCGCCGCCAAATGGCCGAGCGACGTCGCAAATCACGTGCGAAAGAAACCGAAAGTGGTGCCCGATTTAGCATGTTTGTCACGCTGCGCGACGGGCTGGGGACGCTGGTCGACGCGATTGCCTCGCGGCTGCCCCAGGGGACCGTGCGGCTCAACTCGCCGGTCGACCGGATCGATCGGGCAGAAGGCGGCGCGTGGCGGATCCACTCGGGCCAGACCGAAGAAACGTTCGACGCGGTGATTCTGGCCACGCCGTCCTATGTGTCGGGCCGACTACTCGCGCCGCTTGACCCCACGTTGGGCCAACTACTTGGCCGAGTCGAGCATTCGGGCACGGCCATCGTGTCGCTGGGATTCGAGCGGAGCCGGATTGCCCATCCGTTGGCCGGGGCCGGAGCGGTGGTACCCC
>JAFGIR010000430.1 GCA_016929515.1 Pirellulales bacterium
ACTCGTGGAACTGCTGGTAGTCATTGCGATCATCGGGATCTTGGTGGCGCTGCTGCTGCCGGCGGTGCAGGCGGCTCGCGAGGCGGCGCGGCGCATGCAGTGCGCCAACAATCTGAAACAGATAGGGCTGGCCGTGCACGCCTATCATGTTGCTCGGGGCCAGTTCCCGGCCGGCAACGTGCTGAAGCAGGCGGGCTACTGTCCGGGCGAGACTCCCAACGTCAGGCTCGACAGCGGCGCCAACTGGCTCTTGGCCATCTTGCCCTATGTCGAGGAGAATCCGCTGGCCGACCAGTATGACTTCGACGCCTATAACGAGGCGGCAATCAACCGCCAGGCGCGCGAGACTTTCGTGCCCATCTATGCTTGTCCGTCCGACTTGGAACCCGATCAAGTGTCGGTTCCGGCGGTTGGCCCGGCGTCGGCGTATCTCCTGAATTTGCCCTACATGCCGGGCTCGTACCGAGCGGTGAGCGGCCGGAGCGACGGCTGGCGGTTTCTCGACTCATCGGAGCTGACCAGCTACGCGAGCAGTTGGCGAGGACCGATTCACGCGGTCGGCGTTTACGGTTTTCAGAATGAACGAATCCGCGACGTTCGCGACGGCCTGTCGCAAACGCTCCTGGCGGGCGAGTCGACCACGCGGACCAACCGTCCCTGGCGAACGTTCTGGGCCTATTCCTACGCCTACTTCTCGGTGTCGGCCGTCGCGCCGCAGAACCGGATTTTGCTCGGCGACTACGACGCGTGCCTGGCCGCCGGCGGCACGGGCCATGACCTGCCGTGCAAACGCGGTTGGGGCGGTTTTCATGCCGGGGGACTACATTTTCTCTGCTGTGATGGGTCGGTCCATTTCATTGATTCGTCGATCGACATGGAACTACTGGCCCAGCTCGCCACAATCGACGGCGAAGAAGTGATCGAACCACCGTGGTGAGCCCATTCGCCCGGCGGAACCGGTTCCTGAAATGACTTTGCGATCCGCAGCGTGTCAGGCGTCGTCGAAACGAAAGCCGAGGATTTCGTATCGCAGTGTGCCGGCCGGGACGGGAATATCGACCTTGTCGCCCTTTTTCTTGCCCACCAAGCCTTGCGCCAAGGGACTGGTGACAAGTATCTTGCCCGAATCGTAGTCTTCTTCACCGGCACCGACGAGCGTATACTCCTCCTCGTCGTCACAATCGAGATCCTTGACCACCACGGTCATTCCGAAGGAGACCTGATCCTTGGGCATTTTGGTCGGATCGAGAATCGAGGCATTGGCGAGCTTGCCGCGAAGCAGGTTGATTTTTGCCTGAAGCATGCCCTGACTCTCCCTCGCCCCATGGTATTCGGCGTTTTCGCTCAGATCGCCTTCGGAGCGAGCCTCACCGATCCGCTTCTCGATCTCGGGCATCAGGACATTTTCCAGATGATCGAGCTGATCACGCAATTTCTGATAGCCCGCCCGTGTCATTGGCGTAGGTTCGCTCATAGCACACCCATTTTTTGAAAGCAAAAAAAACGCGACCTTGCACTCAAGGCCGCCGAGATCTGTTTGCCTACCGATCGCCGCACAGCCAATGAACCACCGACGAGACTGGGCCAGCGTTGGCATGAGGGCCCGGTCACTCTCCGCTGATTGACAATGCAGGCGTCAACAGGACGTTCCCACGGCCCGTATTCTGCACAATTTCGGCCAGTCTGTAAAGTGCATCACCGCCTTGAATTGAGATGTTCTCGGTATCGGCAACCGACGCTACTGCTCTGTCATGGGGGCTTTTTTCGGGTGGGTGCCCTCGGCACGAACCCCAAGATCTTCGTCAAACCACCGGAATGAACGGGGCGAAGACCCAAAGGCCACCAACTGGGCCTTTGCTACACCGAAGATGACAGTATTCCAGCACTCATTGGCATCTCCTCCGAATCGTAGCCGACGGGTATACTGGGGTTCGGCCGGCCAATCGATCGTTCGTTCGACCGTTGTCCGAGAAGACGTCGACCATCAACCGCAGGCATGCGAGCCACAGCATGGGACATTCGGTATCTTCCGACCGTTCGTATCAACTTTTGCAGCGTCGCCTCGACGAGAGTCTGACGGGCGCTCCCGATTCGCCCGTGTTGCTACAGATTCTTCGATTGCTTTTTTCGCCGGAAGAAGCCGAATTGGCCCGGCAACTCCCCTTGCGTCCCACGCGACTCGACGAGTTGTCGGCCCGGCTGGGGATACCCGAGCGAGAACTCGAAGAGCGACTGACCGATTGGGCCCAACGGGGTTTGGTTCTCGATCTGGAGTGTGAGGAAGTCCGCTACTTTGCCCTGCCGCCATTGGTGATCGGGCTTTACGAATTCACGTTCATGCGAACTCGCGAGGCGCTGCCCATCGGCGAACTGTCTCGATTGTTCGACGAATACGCCCGACAGGACGATCGTTTTGCCCGTTCGGTTTTTGCCGGGCAGACCAATCTGGGGCGCTCGTTGGTTCGCGAGGAATCGTTGCCGCCGGACGACGCGGCCGAGGTGCTCGACTGGGAAAAGGCAAGCCGCGTGATCGACTCGGCGTCGTCGCTGGGCGTGTCGCTTTGCGCGTGCCGCCACCATGCCACGCACCTGGGTCGTGCGTGCGACGCACCACAACGATGCTGCCTTTCGTTGAACTTCGCGGCCGACATGTTGGTTCGAGCCGGCAGCGCCGAACCCATCTCGTCGGCCGAGGCCATGCAAATACTTCAGCAATGCAAAGACGCCGGCCTGATGCAAATCGGCGACAACGTACAACGTCAGGTCGCTTACATCTGCAACTGCTGTTCGTGTTGTTGTGGCATGATCGATGCCCTCAAACGTTTCGACTTGCCACGAGCGATCGCCACGTCAAATTGGATCGTGGCCGTCGACGAGGCTACGTGTAACGGCTGTGGAAAATGTGCAAAGGCTTGTCCGGTCGACGCCATCGAAATCGTCGCGCGCGACGAAGGCGGAACAACGCGGCGCCGAGCCGTCGTTAACGAGAAGCTCTGCCTGGGCTGCGGTGTTTGCTGCCAGGCTTGTCCCGAGACGGCCAGCCGTATGAAACCTCGTCCCCAGCGTGTCCATACGCCCGAGAGTGTGTTCGATCGCACGGTGCTCATGGCGATCGAGCGAGGAAAGCTGGGCCAGTTGATCGGCGACGCACCCAACCGATTCGGCCATCGCGCGTTGGGGCGGATAATTTCACTGGTGGAAAAGACGCCGGTGCTGAAAGCCGCCTTGAACATTGGCCCCTTGCGTTCAGCGTTTCTCAACCGGATTGTCGTCTCTGCCAAGCGCGAGACGGGTCCACTGCGGTCGCTGTTGGAGTAGGGAGGTCCAATCAGAGCGTGCTTGATTCGCAGTAATCTGGTGAGCGAGCTACTAGGGCACCGCTGGCACTGGTTTCCCCATCCCGGCGTCGCTCAACCAGCGATCATCGCTGCGAACGCGGCACGACCAATCCCCCCATCGTGCCCCGAATCATTACTGCAGAGGAGAATGATGCCCTCATCGTTCTCGATCCATCACGTGATTCACCCCCTTGCAAAGCCCTCTTAGTCGACTATCCTGATCGGCAGAAACGGCAAAGCTTCGTCAGAACTCCCACTCTATTGGATAAGCGGGAGCGAAGCTGGTTTCCGGGACATGAGCGTAGAGAAGGATTCCTGCCGTCGGCGGTCGCGTAACGAGACGTTTTCCTTCCTTCCGTTACGCGTCGGTTGACCCATGCCCACCCCGTGCTACCGCGTCTTGGTGCCTCGGCGAGGATGTTGCCGTGGTCCCATGCCTTGGGTAGCGACCGTGCGCAACGTCGCGACACGGTTTCAGTGACTCGTTTTATGGAAAGAGGAGGCTCGTATGACTACTCGGTTTGCGATTTGCGCAATGGTTCTTTTGTCAACCGGCATGGCCTATGCCAAGGAAGGCAAGACGCCACACGGTGTGAAGCCCGAAGACGTTGTCAAGGCGAAATTCGAGTTGTTGCAGATTGAAAAGAACATCGTGACCTACACGAACGAACAACGGAAGCGTTACGGTTTGGCACCGCTTGAGATCGATCAGGAACTGGTCGCCTCGGCTCGCGACCACGCCATTTGGATGACCCGCAATCGCACGCTCCAGCACACCAGGAGGCCGGTGGCCGAAAACATTGCAATGGGCTATCCGTCCAGTCAGAGCGTGGTGCGTGGCTGGATGAATTCGTCGGGTCACCGAGCAAACATTCTCAACCGGGGTTACCGGCGGATTGGCGTGGCGGCCTATCGGACCGCAAGCGGCACGATTTACTGGTGCCAGCAGTTTCGGCGGTAGTCCCGCGTTTGGGAAAGGTCACGGCTGGGGCAACTCAGCGCGGCGAAGTCCCGGGTTCTGGCCCTCTGAGACACCGCCGCGCCGTGCCCCAGCCGCCTTCCGCTCTTTCTTCACGGCATGGTGGTGTCGGGCTTGTAGAAGCGTCCGGCAATTTCTGGTTCGAAGTCGGACCGGCCGGCCAACTTGGCGATTTCGAGCATGAATCGCTTGGTAAGTTCTTCCAGAACCGCTCGCTCGTTCTCCCTACCATAGTAAGGCGAGAGATCGATCGGCCGGCCGATTGTCAACCGGACGTGGGCAGGCATGAACAGGCAGCCCAAGATGGTTCCGTCGTAGGGTGCCCCGTCGATATAGCACGGCACGACCGGTACCCGGGCCTTTAGAGCGATCATCGCGGCGCCGGGCCGGCCAGGCAACATGAACCGCTCGGTGTCATTGATCCGCCCTTCGGGAAGCACTCCGACAATTTGACCCTCTTGGGCATAGCGGACGATGAGTTTCGTGGCTGCCGTATCGTGGCCGCTGCGTCGGGTGGGCACCATGCCAAACGGTCGGAGAACCGCCCCACAGAGCCAATGGTCGCAGTATTCCTTGGCCACCATCCAGTGCATGATGCGGTCGACCCCCAGGGCAATGATGCCTGGATCCAGAGGACAACGGTGATTGCAGATGAGCACGACCCCCTGATCGCGAGGCACGGACACCGATCCGACAACCTCGGCTCGCCAGAGGATTCGCGTGACAAGCTTGTTCAGCGTCAACAGCGCGGCCTGCACGGTCGTATAGGGCGACCGCCGAATCCGGTGGACCAAGCCGCAAACCAGTGCCGCGGCCAAACCGGCCAGCACGACCGCCGCCAGAACCTTGGTGTCGTTTGCCGAAAGCATGAGTGATTTCACTTGTTTCGGGGAGCCCGATTGGCCATACTGGCGATTTGCCGACCTCTCCAAGAATAATAGCTCGGTCCGGCAGGCTCCAATGGCAAAATCGACGGCGGCAACGGCGGCGCGGGCGGCTTTCGCGTCATAAGCGGTTGGGTCCTTGGGCCCCCACGTGCCTCGCTTTCTGACTCCACCGACCGGAGGTATACGTGCTCATCGGCATCATCAGCGATACGCACGGTGACGTTCACGCCGCTCGCCGCGCGGTTCGAATCTTCGAAAGCCTGGAGGTCGAAACATTTATCCATTGTGGCGATGTGGGCACCTCGGAAGTGGTCTCGCTTTTCTCTTCGTGGGCCGGCCATTTCGTCTTGGGCAACGTCGATCGGCCCGCCACGATTGGGGACGTGATCGTCCACGCCGGCCACGTTTGCCACGATCGGTTTGGATCGCTCACGTTGCAGGGCAAGTCCATCGCACTGCTGCATGGGGACGACGCGGCCCGGCTGCGGGACGCCATTCGGAGCGGCCAATGGGACCTGATTTGCCACGGCCACACGCACTCGCCATCCGAGCAGCGCGACGGTGGCACGCTGATCGTCAACCCCGGGGCCGTCGCTCGAACCTCTCGGAGCTGCGTGGCCACGGTTGAGTTGCCGTCGATGACGGTCTCGCACATCGCGCTGGACTGATCCGCGGATTCCGCGTCCGACGCGGAACACACCTTGAGAAGACTTCGAGCACAGTCTCCCATGCACGTTTCCGGAGAACGGAAATGGGGGTTCGCTCATTCCGAGCCGCCCCGCACGGTTGGCCCACTAGATCGCATTTCACGAAACCGTAGCGTCTTGAGTGCCATGCCCATCGCCTGTCGTGGGCATGTTTCTCCGTAGAATGCACGGCATGGCCACGCAAGCGTGGCCATGGCATCCGCTGCCGTTGTCCGAAACACGTTCTAGCCTGCCAGCCGCGTGATTCGGTTCTCCGACTCGACGAAAGCCTGGCTTTCGGGCCGGTAGCGGTACTGCATGAGATAGGCATCCTCGGGCGTGTCTTCATAGAAGTCGCGCAGCACGGAGACCGCGCGAAAACCATTGGAACGGAAGAACAACTGCGCGGCCAGGTTGGTTTCGCGCACTTCGAGGACAATTCGCGTGCGGCGCTGCGAGGAAAGCTTGCCGACCAATTTCGATATCATCTGCGAGCCCACGCCGTAGCGCCGGAAATCGCGGGCCACCGCGAAATTAAGCAGGTGGAGCCGGGTCTTGCTCAGATCGTAGACCATGAAGCCGACAACACAGTCATTATGTTCGGCCACCATGCCGATGCAATTGCGTTGTCGCAAGCATCGGATGAAGTCCTCTTCAAGCCAGGGAAATTCGAAGCTCTCGGCTTCGATATCGAGGACCTCGAGCATATCGCGGCGAATCATCCACCGAATATGAACCTGGAGTTCCTGTTTCTGATCGTAACTCATGCCGGCCTCCTTCCTTGTCGGCCAGTTGCCAATGCTTCAAGCGACCTTGCGCCGTTCTCGGAATTCTCGATGCGTCTCGTGACGTCAACAAAATCCATGAGTGGAGGGTTCTTCGTGGAACCTGATATTTCAAGCCACGACGATAACCCATCGAACGCTCTCAATGCAACATCAAAAAAATCGTTTCCCCGGCGTACTGTCGGAGGTCGGATTTCTGTCAGTCGCGCAAGTCCCTCTTGGCCAATGCAACACACGAATCATGTCGGTTGGTGCGTCTGTTGGTCGTCTTGCTGCCGGTTTGACGATGACTCCGCGTTGCGCGAGTCACCACCTCGACCGAAGCCCATGGCGGAGGATGATGGTCGCCCTAAGGTCACTGCTAATGCAAACCTCAACAAGAGCCAGTACGGTAACAAAAGACCGCCAATCTGCCAAGACGAACTGATGGCCTTCCTCATGGGCCGTGAAACGGCTGACAACATCTCGGACTATTGACAGACGTTCACCGTGGCCGCGCCGTCGCATTCGCCCGGCCTATTAGCGCGTCTGGTCTGCCTATCGGATCGCAAAACCCCTTGGCTGAATCCGGCTTTGGCTGACGTTGTCTCATTCTCAGGAATCGTCGAGGGGTTAATTTTGGAGGATGTTATCAGCACCCGATGGGGGGGTTTCTGGCGACGAGTTATCCCTTCGGATTACCCGAGCGGGACGACCAACGAATTCGACGCCCGACGATTACGCCACCTGGATCGAATCGTCAACCAAAGCCCCAACAGCACGATCCCCAGGCCGACGACGCTCGGCGTCAGCAGCAGCCACCAGGCCAGCCCCAAACCGACCAGAGGCCCCTGCGGCCAATGGGAAATGGCCACCTGACCAAAACCACGAGCCACCGCCTGATAGCCCAGCAGAAGAAAAAGCCCAAGAACGAAAACGGCCGGTAAGTGTCGCCATGCCCAAGATGGAGACGTTCGGCGATAGTGCAACGTGAGTGGTTTCTGTTGGTCGACCACGACTATTGATTCAGGCCGATCGAGCGAATTCTGCCAGAACTGGCCGATCGTCCCGAACGATGTCGCGGGACGCGGGTCGGAGTCGAGCTGCCGGAGGTCTCCCATCTGCTCGCCCAAGGCCGTCCACCGCCGGCGCAACGCTTGGAGTGTCTTCTCGACCGGTTGCCGTTCAGACGTTGTCTCGGACGATGCGAGCGATTCTTCGAGAACAGACTCCAAACGGCAGAAACGACCGCGCCACGCGCGACACCAACGGCCCTTGTCCGAGGTTTCGGCGTCGCTCTTGGTAGCCACTTCGAGCATTCGCGCGAGGCTGTCGGCTCGCAGGACGTCGAACATCGATCGCAACGCGACCGTCTTGTCGAGAAGTTCGTACGACCTTGGACCCGAAACCAACCAGAGCGATTTTCCGACAGGCAGGTCTCCCAGACGAGGCGTGTCGAACGTACACGAGGATCGGCCTGGATTCCCAAGAATCCGGCCGGTAAACACGACGGTAATCCCCCGAGGCAACTGCCGCAGTCCGAGAGGAATCCTGAAAGACGATCCTCCGACCTGCTTTTTGTTGGGGGTTTTGCTCGGCGTGGGTGTTGTCGGTACACCATCGACGGAGACATGAACGAGCTGATAACCTTTGGGCACGAACAGAGGACACCAACCTCGGCCTGCTCGTTCCAGGTCGAAATGGGCGACACCCTGACAGGTGCCGTCCTCGCGCCAGGCAAGCTGCACTTCGGCCAGATAGACGTTGGACGCGGCGCCCAACCCACCGGAGGGTAATAGCGAAACACGAAAATCCTTGCCCACTATCCGGTAAGTCGTGGTCTCCGACGTGCTTGATATCTTCTCAAGCTGTTGCGTATCCCAATAGAGAGGGCGTTTGTCGGCACGGCGAGGCAAGACCAGATGGCGTTCTTGCGTGAAGGCATTCTGGACTGCGATGTTCGGGACAACAACTCGGTCCCGCGTGAAGGGAATCGACAAAAACCACTCCTGGCGATCGGTGATTGGTTGGGCGCCGCGGATAATCAACTCCTTGCGCCCGTCGGCAAACACGGTCTCGGTCGTCGACAGCAGTGGTTCGATCTCGAAGTGGCCCGTCAGATCCGGTGGAACGCTCAAGCGGACTTCGTCGATCAAGCCGTGGCGCGACTCAAGCCCAATATGCGTTTTCACATACCACTTCCCGTCGAGCTGTTCCATCGACAATGTTTGATGCACATCGAGTCTCGGTCGATTGGGAGAGACTTTGATCCGCAATCGGGGTCGTTTCTGACCGCTGTTGATCAGCGAGACCACAAGTCGCCCCAACGACGACTGATCCGAGGTGGCGACCTCGGGCTCCGCTTCCTCGAGCCCTTCGTACCGGTCCAGTTCAAGCAGGACGGGTGACTGCCGAAACAACGCGACGTGGAAAAACTGCACGTAGGCATCCGCCAGCCTCGGGATGGGAAGGTCGACAAATCCGTCTTGGGGCACCGCTACGTGGCCTTCCAGCAACAGATGGCGTCGTCCGGTCGCCGGCCCGGTGAAAACCATATCGATCGACCCGTCGATGGCCCGGCTCCATCGAGCCAGACGATCCATATCTTCTTCGTGAACGGCCAAAGAGTCGATCGTCAACGTGGGCGGGACATGCAATCGATAGCGGAAACCGCTTCCGGCAGTCGCGTCAATCTCGGCTTGGTAACGCACCTCCACTCGGTTCTCACCGAGACTGGCGGTGAGTCGTTGTTGATCGATGACCGTTCGCGGTTGACGTGGGCGAGCGGCAATGCTCCACGACGGCGGTCCGCCACGGTGGCGATAAGCCAACCGAGGCGAGGCATCCGTGTCTCCCCAGGCAGCGAGGAAGTCGGGAACGGCAACACTCTCGATCGTGCCCTGGGCTTCGGCCGTGACGCCTGGCTTGGCTGTCGGCTGATCATTGTCCGTCGAAGGCACCCCTCCCGCCGTGCACTCTATCCACTGCAACGAATCGTCGACGGACACGGCAAACCAGCAGCCGACGATTTTCGCGTCGCCGATCTTCACCAACGGCAAACGGTGGCGGCCCACGCCCGATGTGTCCTGCAACGAGAAATGGGCATCAAACGTGAAGTTCTCGGTTTGCGCCGTTGCTAGTTTCACTCGCAGGCTGCCTGGATCGCCGGGCACGGCTTCAGGTCGGCCAAGTGACCATTCGCCCAGCGGCGTCAAACGCGGATCGGCCGAGAGTCGGATTTCGTTCACGCGACCATGGAGCACCCGGACGTGGAATCGGGCATCGACCAAGACCGAACCGGGCGTGATGTTGAGCCACAGAAGTTGGTCGACTTCCACCGTCGCGTCGGTGCTGCGCCGACCCGCGTCGGCTCGCCAACGAACGCTCAGTGCATCCGTGGCTCCAAGATCCGCCGAAAGCTGCTGACCGTTGAGGACGACACGACCTTGCGCCGAGGGCACCTCGACCGCGGGCACGTTGGAGGGCAACGCCAATTCAAGCCGGCACCGCGGCACTCGCGGTATACGCACGTCAAAGCCTCGCTCGTCCTGCAACGAAGTCTCTCGCGTCGGCGTGGCCACCTGGCTGTGTGATGTCGGAGTGAAGATGATTTCCAGACGGTAGTATCCTTCCCCCGACACTATGAAACTCAATGATTGCTGGTCTGCTTCCCATTGCGGCCGAATCGCGCGACCGTCGAGAAAAGCCCAGTCATCCGCAAAAGACAAGTTCTCTCGAGATAAAGGCACCCGGACCCGCGTGGACGAGCCAAACACTCGAATGTGGAATACGGCTCGCATTTCGCCGGGCACCAGACGTTTAGGTATGCCCTCCCATACGAGTTCCCCCTGGTAATTGACCCGTTCGATCAGCCAATCGTCGCCGCCGCCGAGACTGATGACGGCCTGTTGGGTCAATTGGCGATAGAGTGGTTCGGGAACAAAGGCCTTCTTGCCCGTGGGCTTCCGTTGTTCGTCAACGGGAATAAGCACTCGAAAAGGCGCCGCGTCGACATTCGGTTCGCTGGCAATCGAAGGGATACAACAGCCCAAGACGAGCAGTAGCGACAGAGAGATCTTCAGCGATTGCGTGGAATCGCAGGGCCCTGCACAATGGTTGCGACTGATCGCGGAAGACGACACCTCGGGAGTCGTACTAGGGACCAACGGCAAACGAAACAACAAAACACCCAGGCAAAATAGAATCCCCATCGTCGCGCCCGAGGCAACTGCCGCCAACAAGAGCGGGAAGAGAAGCGCCAAAATCGCACCCAGCGCCGCGGCCAAGGCGAGTTTCACCGGTTGACTGGCCCATCGCCATCGCCCGAAGCCGATCGCCATGAAGAACGCCACCCAACGCATTACCTGGATCCCCCGGTCGTGAATGACTCTCACTTGCGCACACTGGGTGACAGAAAGGTCCTGGCAACAAGCGTTCCAGCCAGGCGTGTCGCCGGCGGCGGAGATGTCTTGCTGCAAACGAAGCCAGGGCGAGCCGGTCGGGCCCGATTGCCAGAGCCAGTCGGAGACATGACTCCAACGATCGTGTTCTCGCACTCCGGCCGCCTCCTTCATTTCGAGCGCCAGTGGCCCTGCAACAACTTGCCACACGAGGCCGTGCTCGGTCGGCTCCAGATAGGAATGAAGCAACGAGGCACGAAACGACGAGGTCACCAGAACGACATGGCCCCGCACTAGGGCGGTGAGGCCCGTTTGTCGCAGCAGAGACGTGCCCCGCTCGAGCCGTGTCGAAACCTTGCTTCCATCGATCGTGGTCGTCGGAGAAACCCCGGCGTTGACCAGGGCTGTTCCGTCCACCAGCACCGTCAGACCCGACCCGCGAATCGGAGCTCCCCGCAAGATTTCGCCAAGCGTCGTTTTCGGCGCCGGGTCCTTCGATCCACTGGTCTCGGGCAAGGTTCCCAATGCGGTCAGAAATCGCCGGGCCGTTTGATCGACTGTTTCTTCGCTGCGTAGCAGGTTGAGTTTCGCCCAATCGTCCGACGAGAACGGATCGAACGGGCTCACTCGCGTCGGGCGCCCCAGCGGACCGAAAAGCCGCTCGCGCCAACTTGTCCCGTCGTCCTGATACGGTTGCCGACCGCTGTCGGTTGAATAACAGTGGTAGTTCGCCGGAAACCACGCGATCCAGTGCATCGCCAAAACTGGAACGTCTGGCTTCAGCTTGGGTGGTTCAAGCTTGTCCATAAAACCCAATGCCGGGCTGTCCATTGAGAAATCGATGACAACGAGGGGAAAACGCTTCGTGGGAGGTAAGTCGATTAGGAGATTCTGGCTGTCCGAATCGGCTGCCTCCAACTGCCATCGAGTTGCTTCACCATCGACCCTGACGTCGCGGACCTGGATCGTTTGCGACGACACTGGTACAGTGACCCCAAAATCCGGCCCGCCGAGGTTTTCCAGTTCGTAGGTCGCCCGATGCTGCGAGCCACCGCTCTCGCCATATCGCGAGTCTATCCGGCAATTCCACGCGAACACGGCTGGGCCGGACGCGGCTTTCTCGCTGATCGAGATAGTCACGGGATCAATCACGGATGACCGGATGACGTCTTCGGGCTTATAGCGAAACGTTGCCCGAGCCGTCTGATACTCGCCCGGCGGCGCCGGTTCGGTAGGAATCGGTTCGAGCCGACGGTTCACGATCCGCAGCGGAGTGGCCTCGGCCGCGCGGACAACGAGCATGGCGGTCTGGGAGTCCGTTTCGAGCACAGCGGCCAGGCTGACCGTCATCTTGTCGCTCGTCCGGGTCGTCCGGCTTGCCCGAATTTCGAAGGGCTCGCTGTGCGAGGGAAGCAGCGCGATTTCCCAGGTTTCTCCACCTGGGCCCGCACCGGCCGCGGCCTGCTCCTCCGGGGTCAATCGGCGCGCGGAAAGCGGTTGGTCTTCCTCTCCATCAAGGCTCCAACGCAAAGGTGCGTCACGTTGGAGCGCAAAGTGGACCAGAAGGCGATTCATCGGTGTCGACTGCGGAGTGCACCGAAAGCAATACGACTCGAGCATGGCCTCGTCCGAAACGGTCGCTTCGACCTGAAGCTCGCCCAAGTAACCTGGCCGCTGCTCATGCAATCCGATTCGAAGCAAGTCGGCACCGGCGTCGCGAAGAAATCGCAACCCGTTTGAGGTAACCGGCAGGAGTGTCCTTGTTTCACTATCGAGGTCGGCCGGGGAAATTCGCCGAAGACGCTCATCGCCGTGGATCACCAGTTCGTAAGGCACCCGAGCGCGAACATCCAATAGACGTTTTCGCACGTCGGCTGCGGGAAAGCGAACCGGAGTCAAGTCGTCCACCTTCAACGTGCGTCCCAACGGTGATTGGAGCCGTCGGCCGGTGATCTCGACCTGGACAGCGCCACGATCGGGTGGCAGGGCTTTCGCCAGACTAATGATCAACCGACTGCCGCCCGACGGGTCTGGGTCAAGCCGCCAATCGCGTACGGTCCCTGCTGTGTCGGAAGTAACGGTGTCAACAATCCATGGCCGGTTGACCCGGGCTTCGAGTTCAAAGACCGGGCAGTCGCGGGCCTTGAAGCGGGCAGTCAGCTTGCCGGTCGCCTCGCTTCCGTCCAACTCGACCGCAGCCCCGTAGTCGACTTCAATCGGCGAGCAAGGCTGCGACAGCACCAGTTCGACCGTGGCCTCCGGAGAAAAACACTGAAACTGCGTCGCTTCGCCCGAACCCGGCAGCAAACTCCAACGCGACTGGCGGCAGTCGATCTCCTCGATCTGTTCGACCCGCAGCGAAGCGGGAACCAGCAATGCCACGCTTCTCTCGCGCCAAAACACCTCCTGGGAACGAATGGCCGGCAAACGCCACGGCCGGTCGAGGACCAGCGGGCACAACGCGTTCAGATGAAGCACGCGCGGCGTGGACGACAACGTTTTCGGCAATTCCACCACGATGCGCGCCGCTTTCTCGCCGGACGCCGACGAGATGGACCAGAGCACCGGCGTTTGACCGTACTTGGCCGTAACCAACCTCAACTCCGGGTCGAGCAGAAAGCAAACGCGGCTCGGTGGCTGCCCGAGCGATTCGATGCGCAGATCGGCTTTGAGTTCGACTCCCTCTGGCGAGAAGTCGTACACGAACGATTCTCTTACGTCGGGTTGATCATCCGGCCGAATTACGGCATCCGCCTGAGTCAACCGGAGCGTCATCTTCCGCTGGCCTCCCAACTCGAACCGCCAGGTCTTCCGGTTCGCGACGGTGGATGTCGTCTCCACGCAGACACCCCGGTCGCCTATGGGCGTCACACTCTCGGGCAGTTCCACGACGAGCGTCGTTTGCGTGGTCGGCGGCAATTCCAGGACGAATTGCCTCGCGTTGTCCGCGCCGCGATCGCATCCCAAGCTCCACTCAAATTCGAACTGCCCCCGTTCTTGCACTTGCAGGCAAAGGTCGCCCTCGCGTCCCAACCCCAGCGTCGTGGTCTTGCGGGAGTCCCGCCAGCGGGCGTGCTCAATCGCCATGCGGCTGGCGCCTAGCGACAAGAGCGACGAGCTGTCCATGGGAGCTTCGATCAGCAAGAAGGCGTTGCCTTTCAGAAAGCCATCGTCCGACAGCGAGGCGCGATACTCGGCCTGCACGATGCGAGGCGAGTCGACGTTGGCCGACGCCTCGACTCGCTTGAGGAGCCGCTCGAAATCGGCCATGTCCAGCGGCAGATAACGGTCGTCGGAAAGTGGCCAGTCCTCGACCCGGTCGGCCGGAACATAGGCCCGTTGGAACCGAATGCGGTTCGACGAGGCAGTCGGCTCAATCGATTGAACCGCAACCCCGGTCGACTCGGCTTTCGGTGCGTCTTTCGAAGTGGAGGCCGCGCCGACTTCCCGCGCCACGGCGGCGCCGAGCGGGGGACATCCTAGACAGAAGCTCAGCAAGACGATAACCGACATGGAAATGCTGAAAAGCAGACGCGGCACGACTCGCTTCACTCCGGTTGTGGTTCTCGGATAGATGCTCATTGCGCTACCGATTTCACTTCTCCGAACCAGGCCGGTCAATGATCGAAGAGGTTTTGTCCGAGGCGGGCTTGGTTTGTGGGGCCGTGTCGGTGGTGTCCCCGTCGGTCGCCGCACCGATCACGAATTGGGTTTGCGTCGAGTCCCTGTCGATCACGGAATCCGATGTCTCCAGGGTGATCGCGCTGCGACGCCGCTTGGCGACGCCGCGTTCCAACAACCCGGCAACGAGCGTCAATCCCAGTCCCAGTCCGGCCGCTTGCAGTACGAGCAACGTTGGCTCTGGGTAGAGGAGTCCCGTACATCCCAACACGACCGCCAATATAAACAAAGCGGCCGGATGACGACTTGCCGGTACGTAAAGGAGAACCAAACCAAACACAAGCGCCATGCCGGACGCTCCCAGCACGATCCATGATCGACTGACTATCGTCAATTCGAACGGGCCGGACGATCCGAAAGCACTGAACAAATAGCTGTCGTCGCCGGCACCCAATTCGGCGTTCTCCGGTACTCCGATCCAGGACTCGAGATCGGCCGTTTTCAGAAGCGGGTCGCGTCCCCAGAACAGACCATTCCAACCCCAGCGGAACTCGCGCACCAAGCCCGGTGGAGCGTTGACGACATGATCGTTCTTCGGCAAAGTCAATTGCCAGTACATCCGCCGGATCCACGTGTTCCCTTCCAACCGGGGCAACTCCAACGTGGAATGACCTCGCAGAATCTGGGGATTCGAGTTGTAGGCGCGCGCCTCGAGAAGCCATTGGCGACCAGGAGTCGTCTCGGGCAAATCGACTCGGCGCGTCGTCTCGCCCACCGGGTACGTCTCGACCGGCACTCCGTCGAGAAACACGACCACGTCCGACGTAATCGTGTCCGGAGGAAAGACAATATTCAGTGTTTTGTCGTGCGTGCTGAAGCGGAAAATGGCACGATCCTGGCGGGCATGTTGCGTCAGCCACGTCTGGATCATGGCACGCTCGACGATTGTCGCGTGCGACGTGCGACGTGATTCGAGACGCAACTCCAATTCGGCCTGACCGACTCGACCTTCGGCCACGTACTCCAACGTGGACTGGCCGGCGTCGGCCACGGACAAAGGTGGCGACGTCGCGGCGGTTTGCTTCTTCCACGGGCCTTCCAACATCGAGAATTGAAGTTCCGACGAAGCCGTCACCACAAGTCGATTGCCGATCACCTCGCCGTCGAGCGGGACGACCAACGGAATGGCGCGCCGAATGGAAGACCGCGGAACAAGTCGATGAGGGCTAAGCGGACAGCGAACTTCCAGATCACACGTGCCGATTCGTGGCGAGGGCAGGGCGACTTGAATGCGTACCGGACCGTTCCCATCCGACTCGCCGCTCGGAGCATTCTCGGATACGACCGTGGACAACGCCTCGTGACCCTGAATCCGAAACTCGAGATTTCCCGAGTCCGCCAATTCACGCGGCACTTCGAGCACCAGCGTGTCTCGCGGTTCGTAGTCGATTTTGTAGGAGAATTTCTGCTTGAGTACCGGGGCTTGTCGATCCAAGAACACCATGGTGGTCGAGTTGACCGCGACTTTCTGGGGCTGCACTTCGCGTTGGGCCACGAAAACGGCTTTGGCCAAATCGCCCCGGTAGAAAAGTGGCGTCTGTTGACGTTTGGGAAGCGCCATCACGGGCGAAACCTGTTGCCGGGTGAGGCCCCGCGTCGCCTTCGAGTCGACGGTCAATTGGACGTTATCCGCGACCACAAGCACCACGACCGCCGGACCAGGCGTAGCGACCTTGGGTTGTGGAAAGGTCAGTTGAAGAACCTTCTCTTCAGCCGCCATCGGCCGATGGGCCTTGATCTTCAATTCGATCTTGCCAGACGAGGGTTGGCGCAAGGGAATCGACAAATTGCCCGATTCGCTCTGCACAACACCGTCGACGGCCACGAGATTGTCGGGCCCGACTTCGTCATACTGCCAACCCGAAAGGTCCACGTCGAGAACGCGAGCCTTTTTTCCGCGGACCGTGTATTTGAGCGTGGCGTCGAGTTGAATCTGGCCCGCATCGATCAGCACCACGTATTGCGGCTCGGCGCTCACCCGAGTTTCGCGCGGCGCCACGCGTGCCAGGAGCGAACAAGGCTGCGTGGAGTACCGGAAGCCGGCAACCGGATCCTCTTGTACGAGCGAGTCCGGCAAATCCTCCTCCTGCTGTACACCCAGTTGTGGATCCCACAAGACGTCAAGATCATCCGTCACTTGCACGGCCAGATGGCCCGACTGGCGCACCGCGCCGAGAACCGCAAAGCCGGTCAGTTCGATCCATTGGCCGAACATGGACCGGTCCAACACTCGTCGCGTGGCCAAATGGACATTGACTGGGCCGAGCGTCTTCTTGCGAAGTTCCACCTCCACGATTTCGCCCCGCTCGGTCGAGGACGCCTCGTCGACCACTTTGGTGACACGGTAGGCGGAACCATTCGCCGGAAGAAGTTCCGCGTCGACCGGCAAACGAACGCGAAAGGAATCGAACGGCTTGTTGTAGCCGTGGACACGAAGCGTCGCTTCGTAGTGGATGCCTTGGTTGTCGATTCGGGCCAGGATCTTGCCGGCAACCTCCAATACGCTGGGAACGGTTGCCGAACAAACCTCGGGCTTGTGCCAAGCCAATTCAATGTCACCCCGAAGTCCTGCCACGGTCAGTACGGTCTTCGTCTTGTCGGCGGAGGCAACCGCCGTGAGCATGCCCCCTTCCGACGCATCGGCCACGGCTCCGACCACCGGAACGGCAAGCTTCAATTCGGACTCGGTGCCCGACGGAATGCGAAGCTGAAGCGTGGTCTTGTCGCCGACAACGTTCAGAGGCACAAGGACCTTCAGCGTCAGCCGCTGTTGTTGTCCCGGTTTGCCCTTGATCCAAGCGACATAGCCCCCCCGGTCCCTCTCGAAGAGGACCATCGGAAGCTCCTCGCCGCTGTACTCCGGGGCACCGTCGAGGACGGCTCGATCCAAAGCCAGTGGAACGCGGGTCTTTCCGTCATGTTCGAGCAAGATATCGCAGTGAATCGTCAGCCTGGCGTACTCCTCTTTCGCCTCGCCCGCGATTGTCACCTTCCTCAGCACATAATGGGGACATCGTGCTTCGGGCTGGAGGCCGTGTATTTGATTATATGCCTGGATGAACTCTTCGAGTTTGAAACCGAATGCCGGTTTCAGTTCACCATTGGCGTCTTCGAGATAGAAGAGCGGCGGCTCGATTTCTTCGACGCGTGGAGCCACGACTCCTTTGGCCGGAGCGACGTCCTCCGAGGGAGACTCGATGGGAGAAGGCGGGGGAGAGTCGACCTGCGCGCGGACCGTGCCCGCAAGAACAAGCAAAAGGCACATTCCCCACGTCATCGGTCGATGCACGAGTCGCCTCATCGCACGGGTCATTGGGTTTCTACCGAGGCTTGCGCGGCTCAAAAATTAACGAAGCGCGACCTTCGAGGACCCGCTGGGTCCGTTGATCACGACGAGAGACCGACCATTCTCCACACAGGGATCAACGTGGTTCGGACTGACCGGCGAGGAAAATACTCCACGGGAATCCGACCCACTCGCAGAATGCAAGGCCTTCTGTCTTGAAATCGTTCCGAAAAGTGAAAAGAAGCGGTGGATGTCGCCGGTGGTCCGTTCCGTTGTTGACCGGGTGCACGCCGGGCTGATCGAAAGGTCCAAATCCTCCGGCCACGCGGCTCGTCTCGCGGGCGGCCAACGCTACATCGATCCCCCGGGACACCTATTGATCTTCGCAAAAGTAGTGACATTGGCGTTTCGTCGACTTGCCCCAAAAACCGGGCTCCCGTCCACCGTCGGCCGAAGCCCATGGCGGAGGACGATGGTCGCCCTGAGGTCACTACTTATGCGAGCCTCAATAGATATCTAGTGTAATCACGGCCGCGGATCGACGAAAGCAACAACCTGGGCAATTTCGCCCACAGACTCGCCACCGCAGACAGAGACCACACCGCCGATGGGGGGAATCTAGTGTTGGGCCCGCCTAAGACCCAGATGGGCCCCGCTATCCTGAGCAAAAAGTGAAAGATCCCAAGTCGCCCGGCACAAACGAAATCATTCACTGCGATCAAGATGACGACCAGGGACCACCGTAGACTGCCTTTCCCGGGCAGCTTCGTAGGGACGACTTCGTGCGATTGAGACGACTATCGTTCGGCGTCAAGCGATGGCGTGTTCAATAACAATTGGATCTCCTGGTTGAGCTTTCCGGTGGCTGAAACGAGGAACTGTCCCGACCGGAGATCAAGATCTTCTCCTTTCGGCGAGCAAACCGTGCCGTCCGACTCGCGGACCAGCAACACTCCGGCAGCCATGTCCCAGATGCGGGTCGAGTACGACCAGGATGCGTCGTAACGTCCCATCGCCACATAAGCCAGATTCAACGCCGCCGAACCGGTTCTGCGGAGGGCTTGAAACCGGGGGATGGCTCTGAGAAACGCCTTCAGATCGGGAGAATTCTCGTTGACTCCAGGCGGAAAACCAATCGCCGCCACGGCCTCCGACGCCGTCGCCACGTTGCTGGTCCGGATGTGCTTGCCGTTAAGCGAAGCCCCTCGTCCCGCGACCGCCGAAAAGAGTTCGTCGCGTAGCGGGTCAAACACGCTGCCGACCAAAGGCTCACCACGGTGAAGCAGCGCGAGCGACACACTGAAGTGAGGAACGCCGTGAGCAAAATTGGTCGTTCCATCCAAGGGATCGAGAACCCAACAGAACTCGGCCTCGAGTTTGCCCGACGTCTCGCCGGCTTCGTCGCCCACGTCTTCCTCGCCCAAGACTTCGTGCGCGGGGAAGGCTTGTCGCAAAATTCTCGTGACGATTTCCTGCGAGGCAAGATCCGCGTCGGTTACCAAATCGGCCGGCGACTTCTGCCAAACATGTGCGCTGCCGAGCCGCTCGATGAGCGTGGTTCCGCCCGCTCGAACCGCCTTCTCGCAAATCTCGATGTATCTAAGCATTGGACTGATAAGCATTTAGGTCGGTGATTTCAATCGACCCATTGTAGAGGGTCGCCAAGGTCGCGTAAATCGACACCCCTCTTTATGGTGAGGCTTCGGAAGTTTTTTCTTCAAAAATCTAGTTTACGGTCAAAGAACACTGGACATTGAGACAAGACTTGTTATCATCAAAAAGTGAGCAGCAGGGTGTGGCTTCGACTGTCGCAAGACCTCTTAGTTACATCATTCGCCGCTTGAGTTTTTTAGAGTCTTGGTATCATAGCAGAGTTATTGCGGCATTTCGGCCTCTTCTCTGTTCCGGCCCCGCCGTTTCGCCTCGACTGCGAACGGCGGGGTTTTTTTCGTTGTTGGGTGTCTGTTTTCGTCTGTCGGCAGGTCAAGCCGCGGCGGCTCCTTCGCCTCTCTGACGTTCGCATAAAGAACGCACGAAAACTGGCCAAGAAACGGCCGGTTCTGGGCGACTTCCCGGAAATCACGGATTTCCCCCGCTGGCCTTGACGCCGGTTCGGTTTCCGGCAAGCTATATACGCAGACGTCCAAGAACCGCTGGCGGAAAGGAATAACGTGAGCGATATCTTCGTTACGAAAAACTTTGTACTACAAAACGACTCGGCAGTGGAATTATTCCACGAGCATGCTCGTGACTTGCCTATTATTGATTATCACTGCCATCTTCCGCCCCAGGACATTGCGGAAGACCGCCAATTCGCAAATCTCACGAAGATTTGGCTCGACGGAGATCATTACAAGTGGCGGGCAATGCGAGCGTCCGGAGTGGATGAGCGGTTCATCACCGGCGATGCTTCGGACTGGGAGAAGTTCGAGAAATGGGCCGAAACGGTCCCGAAGACACTGCGAAACCCGCTCTACCACTGGACCCATCTCGAATTGAAACGACCGTTGGGAATCAGCGACCGCTTGTTGTGCCCCGAGACGGCCCAAGGCATCTGGGACGAGTGTAATGCGAGGCTGGCTGAACCTGATTTCTCGTGTCGCGGCATCATGAAGCAAATGAATGTCGTGCTGGTCTGCACGACGGATGATCCGACCGACACGCTCGACGCCCATGCGCGGCTGCGAGACGATCCTTCGTTCGACATTCAGGTCTTGCCCACGTTTCGTCCCGACCGCGCCATGGCCGTCGAAGCGCCCGAGCCATTCAACGATTGGGTCGACAAGCTGGCCGATGCGAGCCAGATCGACGTCAAGGACTATGATTCGTTTGTTGAAGCGCTTCGTCAGCGGCACGACCATTTTCATGCCCTGGGCTGCCGTGTTTCGGACCATGGCATCGAGACAATCTACGCCGACGATCATGGCCGCTCCGAAATTCTTGCGGTTTTTCGCCGAATCCGTCGCGGAAACGAGTTGCGCCCCGAGGAGATCCTCGCCTTCAAGTCGACCGTGCTGCGCGAGTTGGCGATGATGGACCACGGAAAGGATTGGGTTCAGCAATTCCACTTCGGCGCCATGCGCAACAACAATACGCGCATGCTCGAGCAGCTCGGTCCCGACACCGGCTATGATTCGATCGGCGATTTTCCGATCGCGCGGGCTATGTCGCGATTTTTTGACCGACTCGATCGCGACGACCAGCTTGCTAAGACCATTCTCTACAACCTCAACCCGGCGCAGAACGAGCTGGTCGCCACCATGCTCGGCAACTTTCAAGACGGCCGCACACCAGGCAAGATGCAGATGGGCAGCGGCTGGTGGTTTCTCGACACCAAGGACGGCATCGAGAAGCAACTTGACTGCTTGTCCAATATGGGCTTGTTGAGCGCGTTCGTCGGCATGTTGACCGACAGCCGTTCGTTTCTCTCCTATACGCGGCACGAGTATTTCCGCCGAATCCTCTGCAACGTGCTGGGCACTGAAATGGAACAGGGGCTGCTGCCGAAGGATATGGACCTTATCGGCAAACTGGTTCGAGACGTCTGCTACCGCAACGCAGCACGATACTTCGGCTTCGATCTACCGGAATGCCCGTAGAAACGAGGCGTTTTCTCCCACGACTCCCTGATCGTGCCTGTCTTTTGGCGTCTTTGGTCGTGCATTGCCCCTCGTCGGCTCACGAATAGAACTCGCCGCGGCCCAGGGCGTCGAATGCGTTTCGGAGATGCTCAATGCGAGGTTTCCCGCCCGGCGGCCAGACGATGGCCACCACGTCGAATCGGGCGGGGTAGTCGTGAAGGCCGTAACGCTTCAGAAAAGTGACGGCCAGACGGGTCAGCCGGCGTTGTTTGGCCGGTGTGACTGCGTCGGACGGACCGCCGTGCTGGTCGCCTTCACGCGTCTTCACTTCGACGAAGACGATCGTACGACCGTCCAGCGCCACCAGATCCAGCTCGCCGGAGGGCAGGACTACGTGGCGGCCGAGAATCTTGTAGCCGAGACGTTTGAGATATCGCGCCGCTGCGTCTTCGCCACGCCGGCCAAGCGATTTCTCCGGAAGAAGGCGTCGCCACCAATCGGCCAGTGCCGCGCGAAGTCCCATTGCCCCGGACCCCCAAGATCAGTCGTTGCGAGCTCGTCCAGTGGACATCGCGGAAGATCACTGCCGATCGTAACGACAAATCTCGCTGGGTTCCGAGATTCTCTGTTGCGATCGGAACGATCGACTCGCGAATCGCGAGAGCCGGGTCGTGGCCCGGCCCTTGTCTTGTTGAACCACTACTCCGTGGTCTTCTTACTCTGGTCGACCCGCCGCTCCTTCAGACGCGTTCCCTTGCCGACGCGATCGCGGAGATAGTAGAGCTTGGCTCGACGCACCACGGCGGACCGCACGACTTCGATCTTGGCCACTCGCGGCGAGTGGATTGGAAACTTCCGCTCGACGCCTTCGCCCTGCACGATCCGCCGGACGGTGAACATCTCGCGGGTACCCGAACCGCTTCGCGCGATGACCACGCCGGTAAAGATCTGGATACGTTCCTTTTCGCCTTCCAGGATTCGCGTATGGACGTCGACGGTGTCTCCGATTTCGAAGAAGGGGATTTCCGCCTTCATGCTGGCCTTTTCGACCGCGTTCATCAGTTCTTGGCTCATGGCCGTTTTCCTTCGTGTAGGGTGGGCGCGGCCCACCGGGCTTTCCAGTCTGCGTGGTTTCGGCGGGCGTTGCCCACCCTGCTATTTCATCAAGTCGGCGCGGCGCTGTTGGGTACGCTGCCGACGGTTTTCTTCTCTCCACCGGGCAATCGCCTGGTGATCGCCGCTGAGCA
>JAFGIR010000431.1 GCA_016929515.1 Pirellulales bacterium
ATTCGCGAACGGTCCTTTCTCGATGTGCTCGATCTGTCGCTGCATGTGATTCGCTGGCGTGCCGCGCCGCTGACGATCGCGCTGGCCGTGGGGATCGTGCCTCTGTTTCTGCTGAACACCTATCTGTTGTCGGGTTTCGAGGAACCGGATCTTCATCTGCCCATTTTCGATCTGGACGTGCCGTTCAGGTACATGCTGTTGATGGTATTTCTGGTTCTTTGGGAAGCTCCCCTGGCCACGGCGCCGGCGACGTTGTATTTGGGTCAGGCCGTCTTCGAGCGGCGGCCCTCGGCTTCCCGCGTGGCAAGCGATCTTGTGAAATCGATACCCCAGCTAATTCTCTATCAGGTACTGTCTCGGGCCATGCTGCTGGCATTGCTGGTGACCTGGCTCTGGCTGTTCAGCCAACGGGCCTATCTCAACGAAGTGATCTTGCTGGAGCGAAACCCGTTACGTCAGAAGTCCCCGGCCAATCCGTCGACCGCGCGACGCTGTCGCATGTTGCACACCGGAATCAGTGGCGATTTGCTATTGCGATGGATGGGTTCCACGGCATTCGGTATTCTGCTTGTGGCATCGTTCTGGGGGGCGATGTGGATACTCCGAGTGTTGTTGCTGAGCCAGTGGGGAATCGAGAACACGTTGTTCACTCACTATTTCCAGGTGGCGCTGTGGTTGGTTGCCGGTTTCTTCGGCGTGGCCCGCTTTCTGAGCTACCTCGATCTCCGCATCCGGCGGGAGGGTTGGGAAATCGAGTTGGTCATGCGCGCCGAGAGCGAGCGTCTGGCGGGACCCGAGACGATTTATTGATGACTGCATTGTCCACGATCCGCGAATCGTTGCGTGCAAGAACGAGAAAAGCATGATCCATTTTGCCGTGGATGCCGCGACGGTCCTTGTAACGGCCGCGATCGAGCCGGACGAGTCCATTGCGCGCGGACGAGAATCGCTCGATCGCTGGTGGGGTGGGTACCCTTGGTACGATTCGGCGACCGACAGCGTCAAGCCCATTGAGATTCCCGAACTCCCGAAAGCCGAGTCGGACTGGAATTGGGACTGGCTGGATTTCGATTTTCCTCTCGCGGCGGCGGAGTTCTTGAAATGGGGAATCTGGACACTCCTGATCGTCTTGGTCGTCGTGTTGGTTTACTTCCTTCTTCGCGCCTACTTTCGCGACGGCAATCTTCGTTGGGCCAAAGGAACGGAGAGTAAAAAGGCCCAAACAGACCTGCAGCGACGCTTGGAGGCTCTACCGTTTGCGATCAAGGCGACCAAGCTCGATTTTCTGGACGAAGCGCGTCGCTATTATGAGCAGGGGCAATACGGCGACGCGGTCAAATATCTGTTCAGCTACCAGCTGGTCGAACTCGACAAGCATCGAGTCGTGCGGCTGACGCGCGGAAAGACCAACCGGCAATACGTGCGCGAGGTCGGCCGCGCCGGCCGGGCACCGTTGAGCCGAGTGCTCGAACAGACCATGTTGGTTTTCGAGGACTTCTTCTTCGGAAACCACCCAATCGACCGGGTTCGATTCGAGGCATGCTGGTCGCGGTTGCCCGAGTTCGAAGCCCAGTTGACGGGAGAAACCGCATGACCGCCGGCCATCGCGACATGATGCGTTTGAGCACGTCGGCCATTCGCGCGATTGCCGCGATGGCGACGTGCCTAATGATCGCGGGCTGTGGCGACCGGCTCGATGACGTTTACGGCCGGCGTGCCGGACTGGGAGCGGAGACCAGCGTGAACGGGACTCGCGTGTTGAGCGATATGTTCGAGGATTCGGGACACAACGTATTCAGCTGGACTCGGCTTTCACCGTATCTTGGGAAGCGGGCTGATTGTATCGTTTGGTTTCCGGATGATTTCGCGCCGCCCAGCGCCGAGGTGTGCGATTGGTTGGAGGCTTGGCTCGAAGCGGAACCCGGTCGAACGTTGATTTACGTCGGTCGCGATTTCGACGCGGCACGATGGTATTGGGAGAAGATCGGGCCGGAGGTCTCTTCCGAACAGCGCGAGACGCACAAGAAGCAGTTGAGACAAGCCAGGACGGACTTCGCCCTGCAACGGTTGAAGACGGCAAAGGAAGACTCGTCCTGGTTCTGTGTCGAAAACAAGTTGTCCACGCGGCCCGTTCGGACGCTTTCAGGCGATCCGCATTGGCTCGACGGCATCGATCCGAGCAAGTTGGAAATCGAGCTCAACGGGCGATTTTTGCCAGCCGGGCGGGCCAAAGTGGTGCTCGAGTCGGACGGCGACATGCTCGTCAGCCGTCGGGAGTTTGGCCGTGGCCAATTGATCGTGGTAACCAACGGCTCCTTTCTGTTGAACTTGCCGTTGGTGAACCACGAGCATCGCAAGCTGGCCGGAAAGCTGATTGAGACTATCGGCACGGAGGAGCAAACGGTCGTGTTCCTCGAAAGCCGTGCCGGAGGACCGCCTATCCTCGAGGAGGACGCGATGTCGGGCATGCCCACCGGCGTCGAGATCTTCAACGTCTGGCCAACCAACTGGATTCTGCTACACTTGGCCGTCGTGGGTATTCTGTTCTGCTTCTGGCGATTTCCCATTTTTGGTCTTGCCCGAGGGGGCGAGCCGGCGCGGCTGTCTGATTTCGGCAAACACCTGGATGCCGTGGGTGAGTTGCTTAAACAGTCGGGCGATGAGGCCTTCGCGAGAGACTGCGTGAAGCAATACGTGCGGAAGACGAAAACCGATTGATGTTCTTTGATTGTCAGTGGAGACCATGATGCACGAACCCGAAATGCCACATTCCTCCGAGCCGCCGCAAGATGTGGACAGCGGCCCACCATCGCCAACACACTTGGGCAATCAGCCGGCCCAAGCGCTGTTCGATCGAATCACGGCCGAAGTCGGCAAGATCTTCATCGGCCAGCAGGAACTCGTGTTGGGGACGCTGGTAGCCCTGTTCTCGTCCGGGCACGTGCTTATCGAGAGCGTACCCGGCTTGGGCAAGACGCTCTTTGTGCGGACGTTGGGTCGGGTGCTGGGTTGCCGGTTTGGAAGGATCCAGTTCACGGCCGACCTGATGCCGTCGGACATCACGGGCTCGCCCATCTTCGACATGAAGACCCAGGAGTTTCGTTTTCGCCCCGGGCCGATCTTCACGCAGTTGCTGCTGGCCGACGAAATCAACCGTTCGCCGGCCAAGACGCACGCGGCGCTGTTGGAGATCATGCAGGAATACCGCGTGACGGTGGATCGCGTGAGTTACAAAATCGAGCGGCCGTTTTTGGTCATGGCCACGCAAAACCCGATCGAATCCGAAGGAACGTACAACCTGCCCGAAGCGCAACTCGACCGGTTCATGTTCAAGTTGGTGCTTGAATACCCATCGGCCGAGGAGGAATCGAACATCCTGACGATGCACAGCACTCGGGACGATTTGGACGATCAGTTGGCCAAGCTCGAAACAGTCACCTCGCCCGAGGAGATTCTCGCGATCGGTCGGGGATTCGGCCAGGTTCGCGTCGATCCAAAGCTGGTTGCCTTCATCAACCGGATCGTGCGGCTCACGCGCGAGTGGCCCCACTTTCACATGGGGGCGTCGCCCCGGGCCGGCATCGCGCTGATGCAAGGCGCGTGCACTCTGGCGGCTTTTCGCGGTCGCGATTACGCCGTGCCCGACGACGTCGTGGAACTCGTATTGCCCGTGTTGCGCCATCGGGTCATTCTTTCGGCCGAGGCGGAGGTCGAGGGTCAACAGGTAGATGACCTTCTTCGGTCGTTGGTCAACTCGGTGGAGGTTCCCCGGCTGTGAACGCTCTGGCCGTGACGTTATTGAAGTTGGCCGTGGCCGTCGCGCCGCTGGTGGCGTTGGCGTGGGGTCTGCACGTGTATCCCCGCCGCCGTCTGGTGCTGTTGGCGCTGGTCCCGTCGGCGGTGAGTTTCGCCCTTCTTGGTTGGGATCAGGCATTGTCGGTCGTCGTTGGCTTGGACATAGCGTGCGTCGGCCTGGCCATCGGCGACTTGTTGACGTTGCCGCGGAAGGACCGTTTTTCGGTCGACCGCCAGACCCGGCACGTGTCGTCGCTCCGCAAGCCCCACCCAGTGGCTATCGTCGTCAATAACCACTCGCGGCGAGGTTACCGCATAGCGATCCGCGATGCGGTTGCCGCCGAGTTGCATCCGGAGCCGGACCGTTTCAACCTGAAGCTACCGGGCGGGTCGAAGACGACGTTGGACTATCGGCTTTGTGCGGCGCGCCGCGGCGCGTTCGAGCTTTCGGGCGTGCACGTTCGCGTACGCAGCCGGTTGGGCTTCTGGCAGCGACTGCTGGTTTATCCCTGTGAGACCAAGTTGAGCGTCTATCCCGACATGCAGCAGCTCGGCCAATACGCCTTGTTGGCGCGGACCGATCGGCTCAATCTGCTGGGGGTTCGCCGGGTTCGCCGCGTGGGCCAGGACCACGATTTCGAGCGGCTTCGCGACTACACGGTCGACGACAACTACAAGCACATCGATTGGCGAAGCACGGCCCGACGTCGCAAACTGACCGTCAAGGACTTTCAGACAAGTCAGTCGCAACGGATCATCTTTCTGGTTGATTGTGGGCGGATGATGACGAACGAAGCGGTCGGGCTGAGCCTGTTGGACCATGGGCTCAATGCTCTGTTGATGCTCAGCTACGTCGCGCTGCGCCAGGGCGACTCGGTGGGATTGATCGCCTTCTCCGACGCCGTGCATCGCTTCGTGCCGGCACGCGGTGGGATGAGCCAGATGAACCGTTTACTGCACGCTTCGTTCGATCGGTTTCCCGAATTGGTCGAATCACGCTACGATCTGGCGTTTCGCTATCTGGCTTCGCACTGCCGAAAACGCTCGCTGGTCGTGCTGTTGAGCAACGTGATCGACGAGGTCAACGCCAAGGCGATCGAACGCTATTTGGCCAATCTGGTCGGCCGGCATTTGCCGCTGGGGGTGCTGCTGCGCGACCGGCGGATGTTCGAGGCGGTCGAGTCACCTTCACCGGAAAACGCGAACCTCTGGCGGTCGGCTGCCGCCGCCGAAATACTCACTTGGCGACATCAGGTGCTCACCGATCTTCAGGCGAAGGGCGTGTTGATGCTGGACGTGTTGCCCGAGAATATGACCGCGCCGCTGGTCAACCGTTACCTCGAGGTCAAGGCAAGACACTTGCTGTAGAACGTGTGCTCGCGCACCGGGAGAGAAGACGTAGGAACTGCAGATCTACCACCAATAAAAATGCTCGTCGTGAGCGAGTTGATGTCGGCGCAACAGGGCGACAAACTCCTGCTGGAAAGTTCGCTCCCGGTGGTGTTCCTCTTGTTCGAGCACGTACCGGCGTACCTTATCGAGACTCGAAAAACTGACCGAGAAGGCTCCGTAGCCCGACTGCCAGGCAAAGCGGCCCTGGTCCGGAAATGCGTCGCGAACAAAATCGGCCGAGCGGCTTTTCAGCTCGCGGACCAAATCGTCGACGCTGGTCAAACGCCCCAAGGCCACCAACAAATGGACGTGCTCCGGCATCATGCCCGAGGTGACCAACCGCGCCCCCTGGTCCGCGATGATCGCGGCGAACTGCTTGGTCAGCCGTTCGACCATCGACGGCCGGAGGAGCGCCTGGCCGTCCTTCGTTCCGAATACGATATGACCGTGCATCGAGAGAAATACGTCGGGCATCACGGAACCCCCTGGTTACGACGAAGTAGGGCGCGCACGCGCGTCCTCCGGCTTCACTCTTCCTTCTCCGGCACTTTTTCTAGGATTTCGAGCAACACCCGGTCGGGCTCGACGCCCTCGGCCTGGGCTTCGAAGTTGACAATGACTCGATGGCGCATGGCCGGCAGAAACACGCGGCGGATGTCCTCGAAGCTGACGTTGTAACGACCGTCCAACAACGCGCGGACCTTGGCGCCAAGAGCCAGCGACTGCGCGCCGCGCGGACTGGCGCCCCAGCGAAGAAACTGGTTGGTGATCGGCGGGGCGAACTCGTCTTCGGGATGAGTCGCCAGAACGAGTCTTACCAGATAATCCTGGACGTGCGGGGCCACGATCACCTCGCGGACGAGCGATTGCCAATCGAGAATTTCACGGCCGTCGAGCACCTTCGCCGGCTCGACCACGGCGCCGCGCGTCGTTCGGCCGACGATCGTGTTGAGTTGCTCGCGGTCGGAATAGCCAACCAAGAGTTTGAAGAAGAATCGATCGAGCTGCGCCTCGGGCAGCGGATAGGTCCCCTCCTGCTCGATCGGATTCTGCGTGGCCATGACGAAGAACGGCTTCTTCAGTTCGTATCGCGTGCCGGCCGCCGTGACGGTGCCTTCCTGCATCGTTTCGAGCATGGCCGACTGAGTCTTGGGCGTGGCGCGATTGATCTCGTCGGCCAAACAGATTTGGGTGAAAATCGGCCCGCGCTGAAACTCGAAAACCCGACGGCCGTCGGGCGTCTCCATCACCATGTTCGTGCCGAGGATGTCGGCCGGCATCAAATCGGGCGTGAACTGGATCCGCGAGAAGTCAAGTTCAAGCACCTTGGCCAGGGTGCGGACCAGCAGCGTCTTGCCGAGCCCCGGCACGCCTTCCAAAAGGCAATGACCGCCGACAAACAAGCAGGTTAACACACCGTGAATGATTTCGTCGTGTCCCACAATGACGCGAGCAATCTGCTCGTGAACGGCCCGGTATCGCTCGGCGAACTGTCGGGAGCGTTCCTCCATGGTTTCGGCAATGCCCATCGATTGGTCTCTCAAGTGTGAGTGATAGTACTAAGGTTTCTTTCCGCGTTCCTGCCAGACCTTTTTCTTGGCGCGCAGCAGTCGTTCCGTATACGTTTCGTCTTCGGCCGGTCGTTCGGACGCGATCGAGGATTTGACTTGCTTTTCCAGTCGCTTGCCCTGCCGCGGTCCGGTGAGTTCCTGGAGTGGACCGGCTCCGTCGGGCATCTCGCCCGAGGCTTCGAACCGGGCGGTGGGTTGGGCGTCGGCCTCGTCGCGCATCTGCTGGAGATGGCTCTCGACTTCCGCTTTGCGATTTCGCAGCCGGTCGATAGTCTCGGGCAGGGCAACTTCCGGTCGGCGTCGCCGAACCAGATTGCCCATCTTTGCCAGTGCGGGTCCCACCCAGGCGAAGTTCACCTGAACACGTCGAACCAAGACGTCGAAAAAGAACAAGCAACCGGCCAACAAAGCGAGATAGTGCCAAACCTCTTGGTTGCAGGTTGCCTTCTTGAGATCGTGGCGGAACGTATCGACGGCGAATGGTCGTTGCGCCTCGTGGGAGCCTTTGTCGGCCTCGATAACAACACCGGCCGCGCCGCCCGTCGGCACCATGGCCGCCATTTGGTCCAAGAGCGGTTCGTTGGTTGCCCGATCGCGAAACTCCCGCGAATAAGAAACGTTCAGGCCGGTCTGGATCGGCGCCTCGCCGATGCCCGGAGTGATCGAAAGAAAGTAGCTGCCGACTTTGTCCACGGGGAAGTGCCCGACGTAGCGGCCCGGTGCCGTCTGTTCGATCTTCACGTCGATCGATTCGAGCTCGGGCCCGATCGCGATAGCGCCGACGTTCAAAAAATTGACGAACAGCTCGTCTTTGTCGAGCGCGGTGAGAATGACTTCGGCTTGATTATCCTCGACCCGCGTATTGACGGTGAATCGTTCGTTGGCGCCGAAAGGGCGCATCGACCAGCGGACGATCTGACCGAACAGCTTGTCGTAGTCTTGCCAAGCGGTCCAATCGGCGGCCCAGCGAGCGCCCACGTCGGTCGTGAGCGCGACCGCGCGCCCCAGGCCATAGGTCCAACCGGCCAGGATCGTACTGTTGCGCTGGTCGGACGGCACGGGCGAAACCAGCGACACTTCGACCAACGGATTGTCCTTAACCGTGGTCATCACGAAACCGTGGATGGGCGGCAGGGGGCCCTCGATGCCGCGAACCGCGTCGTGCCCATATTTGACAACGGGCCGGACTCCCTTCTCGCTCTCGTAAATCAGCGGCCGGGCGATTCGACGTGCCTCTTCCATGAAGATGCGGGGCAACGTTCGAGGGTTGTTGACCCGATGGAACTTCCCATGACCGATCGTCGCGATTCGTTCGAGCAGCGTTTCGTTCGCGCCGGCTCCGACGGCGACCGTGCTGATCGTGATCTTGTCGCGGCCGATTTGTCCGGCGAGTGTCTCGTAACTCTCTTGCTTTCCCTCGGTTTGGCCGTCGGACAAGACGACCATGTGCTTGACCGACGCCTCGACGTTTTTGAGCCCTTTGTATCCGAACCGCATGCCCGGATACATGTTCGTGCCGCCGCCGACGCCGATATTCTGAATGCGTCGCGCCACGGCCGGGAAATTCCGTGCCCGGGTCATGTGGACGATCCATTGTGCGTCCGAATCGAATTCCACGACGCCCACGAAGTCTTGCCATCCCAGGGTCTTGATGCTGGCGATGGCCGCCGCCTTGCAGGCTTCTAGCTTCTCGCCCGACATCGATCCTGAACGGTCGATGACCAGCGCCAGCGCGCCGCTGGGAACGACTTTGAGATTCTGGATCTGGAAATCGACCGGCATGGCCTGCTCGACGAGGGTGTTGGTCCAGCCGCCGGAACCGAAGCTGTTCGCCCCGCCGAGCATTACCAACCCGGCGCCGAGTTGTTGAGTGTTGCGCGCGAGCATTTCGATCTGTGCGTCGGTAAACTGCTCGCGGGGCACATTGGCCAACAGGACCGTGTCGTAAGGCTGCAACTCGTCAAACTCGGCGAACAACCGGTTGGAGGGTCTGACGGTCACTTCGAGATCCTGTTTTCGCAACCGCTCGACGAAAAAGTCGAACTCGCCGCGGTTCGCGTAATCTTCGATCAACAGCACCTGGCCCTTGCCGCGGACATGCGTGATGGCCGTCGCGCGGTTGTTCCGCGCCATCCAATCGTCCTCGGGCCGGTCGGGAAGGAAACGCGCCTCGTAGCGGTAGGAACCGGGCAACTCGCCCTGTTGACGAATGGCGAACACCCTCTTGCCCGGCGGCAACACGACGCACATGTTGGCCAGTTCGTCCGACTGATTGCCGGTCCTTCGCGAGACCACCAGACGGCCGGCGATTCCTTCGGAACGGCCGGCCGTGGGCCGTGTCGTGTTTTCGACAACGATTCTCAAATCGAACGGCTGGCCGGGGCGGAGGTTGCCGGGGACGGATAGCCGCCGAAGAACCACGTCGGCCCGATTGTCGTAACGGACCGGCACCACGTCGATGCCCACGCCCGCGCCGGCGACGAGCCGAGCCTGCTTCAAGGCATCGCCCAGGTTCTCGTTGCCGTCACTGACGATGACAACGCGTTTGGCTGCGTCCTCGGGAAAGGTGGCCTGGGCAAGTCGCATCGCGCCGGCCAGGTTCGTGTTCTCCGGATCGAGCGTGCTCTCGATCCGGCCGGAAATGTGGACCTTCCGGTCAAGCGGCGGAATTTCGATGGACGCGTCACGGCCAAAAACGATCACCCCGGCACGATCACGATTTCGTAGGTGCTGTTCGACCGTCTGGTTGACGTGTTCGATCATCGCTTCGCGCTGCTCGCGCGGAATGCTCAGCGACTGGTCGAGCAGATAGATCACCGTCAGCCGATCGCTCGCGCGAACCCACTGCGCGTCGGCCACGGCAAAAACCAACAGCACGATGCCGGCGCTCCGCAGCA
>JAFGIR010000432.1 GCA_016929515.1 Pirellulales bacterium
AAAATCGCCACCAACAAGCCCGGCAGGCCAAGCTCGATGCCGAAAAGGTCTTCGACGAGAACGTTCGGCGGTCGGAATTTGCCCGCGAAAAGCGCGACCAGGCACAACGGCGACTCGATTCGTTGCCGGCGGGCGCCGACGGTTCCGTGCAGGATTTGGAAAGCGACCTGCAGAAACGTGCCATGCAATGGCAGGCCGCCCAGGGCCAGATCGACAAGACGAACCAATTGCTCGATGCGTTTTCGGCCGACCCGAACGAGCAACGGGCCCAAGCCCGGCAAAACCTGGCCGGCTTGCGCGAGATCCTGCAACAGAATCGTGACCAACAGGTGCAATGCCGGACGAAGCTCGACACGCTGGCCGAGCGTGCCCCCTACTCGGCGTTGAGCGAAATCGACGAGCAAATCCACGATCTGGATGAGGCCATCGCGGTCGAGCGGCTTCGCAACGACGCCATCCGGCTTCTCCATGAGACGCTCCGTGCGTGTCGCCGCGAGGCGGTCGAGGCCGTCTTCGAGCCGGTGCAGAATCGCACAACCGACCTGCTGCGGCGGATTGCCGGGACGCGGCTCGGAGCGATTCGCTTCTCCGAATCGCTCCTGCCCGACCACGTCGTGCCCGAAGGCGTCGACGAACCGCGAGGGCTAAGCCAAACGTCCGGCGGCGAACAGGAGCAGGTTCATCTGGCCGTGCGTCTGGCGCTTGCCGAAGTGTTGCTTGGGGACGCGCGGCAGCCGATGGTGCTCGACGACGTGCTGACGGCGACCGACCCGGAGCGGCTCTCGCGGATTCTGGGACTTCTCGACGAAGCGGCCGACAAGTACCAAATGCTGATCTTCACGTGCCACCCCGAGCGGTATCGGAGTCTGCCGGATGCCCAGTTTTTCGACCTGGAAACCTTGCGCAACGAACGGGGGCCCCATGTCGATTGAACGTGTTTTTCTTGGCTGGGATCGTCCGGCGTTGTCGCTGGCGGTCGACTATCTCGTGGAGCGTTTTGCCGCCGGCGAATCGCTCGACCTGAGCAAGGTGATCGTGGCCGTGCCGGGCGGCCGCGCCGGACGCCGGTTGTTGGAACGGCTGGTCGAATGGGCCGAAACGAACGGGCAACCGCTTTTTCCGCCACGAATTATCACGGTCGGCCGGCTGCCCGAGCTGCTCTATACGGCCAAACGCCCGTTCGCCGACCCACTCACCCAGCAGTTGGCCTGGGTCGAGGCATTGCGTCGCGCCGGGTCCGAGACGCTCGACCAATTGACTGCCCAGTTGCCGGACGACGAGGATCTGGCCGCGTGGCTCGCCTTGGGCGAGATGCTCGGCCGTTTGCACCGCGAGTTGGCCTCGGAGAAGATGAATTTTCAGACGGTCGTCGATTGTGGGAGCCGGATCAGAGGGTTCCAGGAGCAGGCTCGCTGGACGGCGCTGGCCCGGCTGCAAGGCGATTACCTGGCCGTGCTCGACCGGCTGGGGCTCTGGGACGTTCAGTCGGCCCGACTCTACGCGGTCGACCAGGGAGAATGCCGGGTCGATCAGACGATTGTCCTGGCCGGCACGGTCGACTTGAACCGGTTGCAGCGGATGATGCTCGATCAGGTGGCCGAGCAGACCACCGCGTTGGTCTTCGCGCCCGAGTCGATGGCCGAGCGGTTCGACGACTTGGGCTGCCTGCGGCCCGAGGCATGGCAGGAGCTGCCCAGCCCGCTCGACGACGAACAGATCGAGGTGGTCGACACGGCGGCCCAGCAAGCGGAAGCCGTGCTTCGTGCGATTGCCTCGTTGGGTGGGCGCCGCGCGGCCGACGAAATCACCGTGGGCGTGCCCGACGAGCGGATCGTGCCCCATCTGCTCCAGCAATTCCGGCAGTGCGAACTGTCGGCGCGCCACGGTGTCGGCGAGCCGTTGTCGCGGAGCGGCCCCTATCGGTTGCTGGCCGCCGCGGCCGACTATCTCGAAGGGCCTCGGTTTGCGTCGCTGGCCGCTCTCGCGCGTCATCCGGCCGTGGGCCAATGGATCGAGCGGCAGGGCATCGTCGGCGACTGGCTCACGGAGTTGGACTGCTATCGTGCCGACCACCTTCCCCACCGGATCGACGGAAATTGGCTGGGCACAATCGACAAGACCGGCGTTTTGCACACGGTCCACGAGGCGGTTGAACAACTGCTGCGACCGCTCGGCGGCGCCCGGCAGCCGCTTGCCGCGTGGAGTCCGGCGATCGTCGATTTGCTCGTGGCGGTCCACGGCGGCGGGCCGCTTCGTCCGGACGACCCGGCCGAGCGCGAGATTCTGTCGGCCTGCGAGAAGATCCGCGCCGTGCTCGACGAGCATCGCGCGGTCGACGCGAGTCTGGCGCCGGAAGTGAACGGGGCCGACGCAGTCCGGCTTGTGCTTCGGGCCGTGGCAAGCGAGACGATCGCCGCGCCGGCCGAGCCCGGCTCGGTCGAGTTGCTCGGGTGGTTGGAGTTGGCGCTGGACGACGCGCCCGTGTTGATCGTCACGGGCATGAACGAAGGCATCGTGCCGGCTTCGTTGGACGCCGATCTGTTCCTGCCGAACCAGATACGCCGCGCGTTGGGTATCGAGGACAACCTGCGGCGGTGTGCTCGCGACGCCTACGCGCTGGGGCTGCTGGCGGCTTCCGGGCGGCGGTTGAAGTTGATTGCGGGCCGCCGCTCGCCCGAGGGCGATCCGCTGTTGCCGAGCCGGCTGCTGTTGTCGGGCGACGTCGAGACGACCGCGCGGCGCGTCCGGCGGCTGTTCGACGGGGGCGATGCGGGGCGTGTCCGCGCGATTTTGCCCGGCCGGCTGGTTGCCGGTCAGACCGACTCGGCGTTCGACGTTCCGCGGCCGTTGGAACGGGACGAGCGGCTTGAGTCGATGCGGGTCACGGAGTTTCGCGATTACTTGGCTTGTCCCTATCGCTACTATTTGCGGCATCGGCTGCGATTGGCCGGCCTGGCCGATCGGGCGGAGGAACTCGACGGTGCCGCGTTCGGGTCGCTCGCGCACGAGGTGCTCGGCCAGTTCGGCGCGTCGGCCGTGGCGGAGTCGACCGATGCCGCCGAGATCGGCGCGTTTCTCGACGCGGCGTTTGCGCGCGTGTTGGGACATATCTACGGCAGCTGGCCGCTCGCGTCGATTCGCATCCAGGCCGAGCAGCTCCGGTTGCGTTTGGCCCAATTCGCTCGGTGGCAAGCCGATCGCGCCGAACGCGGCTGGCGGATCGAGCACGTCGAGGAAGGGCCCTCGCCCGACGTGGCAATTCTCGACGTCGACGGAGAGCCGATCGGTCTGCGGGGACGCATCGATCGGATCGACGTGAACGGGGCAACCGGCGAGCGGATCATTTTGGATTACAAGACGTCGGACACCGCCAAAACGCCCGAGCAAACTCACCGCGAGAAGCGGTCGCGTTGGATCGATCTTCAGTTGCCCCTCTATCGCCACCTGGCGCGCGGTTTGGGAATCGAAGGGCCCGTGGCGTTGGGCTACATCGCGTTGCCGAAGGACGTCGCCAAGGTCGGGCTGCTCCGGGCCGAGTGGAGCGCGGAGGAACTGGAAAACGCGGACGAGACGGCCCGGCAGGTGGTCCGCGACATACGGGCGGGCAAATTCTGGCCGCCGACCGACCCGCCGCCGCCGTTTGCCGAGGAGTTTTCGGCCATCTGCCAGGACGGACAATTCGGCTCCTGGCTCGGTGGCGACGACGGCGAGGAGGAGGAGGCACCATGACGCGGCAACCGCATGCCCTGCCCGATCTGGTGATTCGTGCGTCGGCCGGCACGGGCAAGACGTTTCAACTGAGCAACCGGTTTTTGCGTCTGGCGTTGGACGGCGCGCCGTTGGACACGATTCTGGCGACGACGTTCACGCGCAAAGCGGCCGGCGAGATTCTCGATCGGGTTCTGTTTCGGCTGGCCGAGGCCGCGTTGGAACCCGACAAGCTCGACGACCTGGCCCGGCACCTGGAGCGGCCCGACGTCGACCGCACGCGGTGCCTGGCCGTTTTGCAGACCATGGTTCGCCAGTTGCACCGGCTTCGCGTTGGGACGCTCGACAGCGTGTTTGTTCAAATCGCGCGGAGCTTCAGTCTTGAGCTGGGGCTGCCGCCGGGCTGGCAGATCTGCGACGAGCCGACCGACCGGCGTCTGCGTACCGAAGCGATCCGCGAAATGCTCGAAAACGAGTCGGCCGACGACACGCTCCGGCTGATGCACCTGTTGGGCAAGGGCGAGGCGGCGCGGAGCGTCACGAAGCAGGTGTTCGATCTGGCGGGCGATCTCTACCAGGTCTACACCGAGTCGCCGCCCGAGGCGTGGGAAGCCTTGCCGCGCCGCAAGTCGCTCGCTCCGAAGGAACTGGCCGAGGCGCTGGGCGTGCTCGGCGAGGTCGAGTTGCCGAATGACAATCGCATCGCCAAGGCGCGCGAAAAGGACGTTGCCCACGCCGAGGCCGAGCAGTGGGAGACGTTTTTGTCGGGCGGCGTGCCGAAACAGATTTGCGCCGGCGCGACAACGTATTACAAGAAAGAGATCACCGCCCAGATGACGGCCGCCTACGAGCCGGTGATCGCACACGCCAAGGCCCAGGTAATCGGGTCGATTGCCAACCAGACGCAGGCGACCCGGGACATGTTGGCCCGTTTCGAAAAAGCCTATGTCCGGCGTCAGGCGATGCATCGCGTGATCCGTTTCGACGACGTCACGCGGCGGCTGGGCGAGGCGTCCGGCGCCCACTCGATCGAACAGGTGGTCTACCGGCTCGACGCCCATCTGGCACACTTGTTGTTGGACGAGTTCCAAGACACGTCGCCCGCTCAATGGCGCGTCTTGCGACCCTTTGCCGAGCGGATCGTCGAGGAGCCGGACAACACGTTTTTTTGTGTCGGCGACGTGAAGCAGGCGATCTACGGGTGGCGCGGGGGCGTGGCCGAAATCATCGAGGCGATTACCGATCAACTCAAGTCGCTCGAAAAGGCCGAGCTCAACGAGAGTTTTCGGTCCTCGCCGGTTGTGATCGACGTGGTCAACCGCGTGTTCGGGCGGCTGGTCGACAACGACGCGATCGGTCGCGACCGCGAGGCGGCCGCGGCTTGGGCCGCGAGATTTCGGCCCCACTCGACCGCGCGTAAGGATTTGTCGGGCTACGCGAAGCTCGAATCGGCTCCCTTGGCCGGAGAGGGTGAAAAACAAAACGACGTCACGCTCGATTTCGCCGCGCGACGAATTGCCGAACTCCACGCCGCCGCGCCGGGCCGCTCGATCGGTGTGTTGGTCCGGCGAAACGCAAGCGTCGCCCGGCTCATCTATCAACTTCGCCGTCAGGGCGTCTTGGCGAGCGAGGAAGGCGGCAATCCGCTGACCGATTCGCCCGCCGTCGAGTTGGTGTTGTCGTTGCTGCGCGTGGCCGATCATCCGGGCGATACGGCGTCGCGGTTCCACGTGGCCCAAAGCCCGTTGGCCAAGCCGCTGGCCTTCTCGCGGTTCGACGACGACGAGGCGGCGCGTCGCCTTTCGGCCGAGCTGCGCCGGCGATTGGCGATCGACGGCTATGGTGTAACGATCCACGATTGGACCCGGCTGCTCGCGCCGCACTGCGACCCGCGCGATTTGAGCCGGCTCGTGCAATTGGTCGAAATGGCCCATGGCTACGATCCGCGGGCCACGCTGCGTGCCGACGACTTCGTCGAACTGGTCGAACAGCAGCGGGTCGAGGATCCCAGTTCGGCGGAAGTCCGCGTGATGACGATTCATCAAGCGAAGGGGCTCCAGTTCGACGTCGTCGTGCTGCCCGAGTTGGACTACGGGCTGGTTGGACAACTGCCGCAATTAGTGGTCGGGCGGGCCGGTCCGACCGAGCCGGTCGAACGTGTGTGCCGCTACGTCGGCGAGAAGGTGCGGCCCATTCTGCCGCGCGATTTCATCGCGATGTTCGAAAAGGATCGGCGACAACGAGTCGAGGAATCGTTGTGTTTACTCTACGTGTCGCTGACTCGGGCCGTTCATGCGTTGCACCTGATCATCGCGCCGTCGAAGTCGAATGAGAGAAACGTGCCGGCCACGCCCGGCGGAATACTCCGCGTCGCGCTGGCCGGCCCCGGGCCCATCGAGCCCGAGGCGGTCGTTTTCGACGAGGGCGATCCGGGCTGGGCCGGGAAGGCTGTCGCTCCGGGTGCCACTGCCGGCTTGTCCAGCGGTGCTTCCGCCGGGGCGGAAGGGGACAGTCCCATTTTTGCTTCACAAACATTGGAACAGTCCCCCGTGCTAGCGAAGCCGTCGGATCGTGCCCGGCGCGGCCTCGACCGTCGCAGCCCGTCGCAGTTGGAAGGCGGTCCGCGGGTCGACCTGGCCGCGAAAATTCGTTTCGACGGGAGCGACGCGCGCCGGCGAGGGACCGTGCTGCACGCCTGGTTCGAGCAGATCGGCTGGCTCGAAGACGCGCCGCCGGCCGACGATCAACTTCGCGAGATTGCCCGGCAGCACACAGGCGATGCGGAAGCCGTCGACCGATGGATGGCCGATTTTCACGCGGCACTCCGACGGGCCGAGACGCGGGCCGTCCTGAGCCGGTCGGCCTACGATCGATCCGAAGCGCAATTGCGACTTTGGCGCGAGCGACCGTTTGCGATTCGCCAAGACGACGCGATTCTCAGCGGCACGATCGACCGGCTGGTCGTCTCCTTTGATGGAAAAACACCGGCAACGGCCGACGTGCTCGACTTCAAGACCGATCGCGTGCCGGCCGATGATCGGGCGGCGATCGACGCTCGCGTCGCGTTCTATCGCCCACAAATGGAAGCCTACGCCCGGGCCGTCGCCACGATGTTCCGTTTGCCGACGGAGCGGATTTCGGCCCGGCTGGTTTTCGTCGAGCCGGGCGTGGTGCGGGCCGTGTAGAAGGAGGCTGCCTGCATTGTAGGATGCGTGCTTGCACGCATCAGTTCTTCTGTTTCCTGAGTCTCGCGTCGATTCCCACGGCCAGCAGCGTTCCCAGCGCGTAGCAAGCGAGATCCCACGGGTCAAAAGCGTTTCCGATCCAGAAAACGAGCAGCCGAGGCACAAGCGGCGAATTCGAGATACCGGTCGCCTGAAGCAGCTCGACCAGGCTCCAACAGCGGTAGCGGGTCATCGAGGCCTTGGTCGAATGCACGGTTGGGTCAACTTCTGGATGTTCCATGCCTCAGTATCTTGTTGTGCCAAGCGAGAACCACACCAACTGGAAGACAATCGGTGGCACCCAGCGGATTCTCGGTGGGCGGTGCCCACTCTACTCCCCGAGCGTCGATTTGCGTCGCAAAATGTGGTGATAGTGTTGGGCGAAGCGGTGGGCTTCGTCGCGGACGTATTGCAGGAGCCGCAGGGCGTAGCTCCGCCGGGTCAGACGCAGCGGCTCGACGCGATCGCTTGTGTAAATCTCTTCCTCGCGCTTGGCCAGCGAGATGACCACCGGCGGCACGACGTCGAGCGAGGCCAGGGCCGCCATGGCCGCGTTGAGTTGCCCACGTCCCCCGTCGATCAACACCAGATCGGGTCGCACTTCGTTGGGATCTTCGAGTCGCGCGAATCGCCGGGCGACGACCTCGCGGATCGAGGCCGTGTCGTCGGCGCCCGCGACCGTGCGAATCCGAAATCGCCGATAGCCCGGCTTGAACGGCAGGCCGTCGATAAACTGCACGACGCTGGCCACGGTTTCCTTGCCGGCCAGATGGGCGATGTCGATGCCTTCGATGGTCCGGGGCGCGTCGGGCAAATGGAGCACCTTCTTCAGGCCGACGAGACCCTTGCGGGGATCGATGTGAAACACCTCGGGCTGGACGTGTGTGTCGAGTTCACCCCGCTGGTCGAGCGTTTCGAGGAGCCGGATTTCGTCGCGCAGCTCGGCCGCCTCTTCGTAATGCAACTGTTCGGCCGCGGCGTCCATGTCGCGATGCATCTCGCGCAGCAGCGATTGCTTGTCGCCTTCGAGAAATCGTTGGAGCCGGCGAATGCTCTTGCGGTAGAGTTCCTTCGAAATCCGCCGGTTGCAGGGGGCCGTGCATTGGTCGATCGAGGCCAGCAGACACGGTCGAAACCACTGCCACCGCGGGTCTTCCTCGCGGATGTCGAGCGTGCACGTGCGAAACTTGAAGATCTTTTGCAGTACTTGAATCGCGCCGCGCAGAGAGCCCGAGTTGGCAAACGGTCCAAAAAGCTTCGTGCCGCGCGGCTTGGGTTGCCGCGTGACGCGGACGCGGGGAAACTCGTCGCGGGTGGTGATTTCGAGATAGGGAAACGTCTTGTCGTCGCGGAGATCCTTGTTGTATTTGGGCAGGATGTCCTTGATCAGCCGGGCTTCGATCAAGAGGGCGTCGATTTCGCTTTCGGCGGGCAGAAAATCGATGTCGCGAATCTCGCGGACCAACTCGGCCGTGCGCGGCTCCTCGGCGGCCGCCTTGAGAAAGTAGCTGCCTGCCCGATTGCGAAGATCCTTCGCCTTGCCGACGTAGATGACGCGACCG
>JAFGIR010000433.1 GCA_016929515.1 Pirellulales bacterium
CCAGCAGAGTTTCGAGCCGCTCGCATTCGGCGGCCACTTCTTCGTCGGAAAACGAGCGGCCGTTGACGAACACGCCGATCGACTTGCACGGATGCACGAAATTGGCCGCCATCTCGGCGAACGGGCGCAGGCGTTCCAGCGGCGTCGTCGGGCAGTCGGGCCGGTCCGCAATGAAGTCGCGCCCCATCTCGCAACCGAGAATGATTCCGTCGGGCTGGCAACCGTGCAACAAACCGAGCGTGACGCTGCTGAATCGGAAATCGGTCAGGTCGCCTTGTCCCTCAACGACGATCACGTCGTGGTGCTGGTTGGCGCGGACCAGATTCTCGGCCGCGCCGGAGACGAAGTCGGAGATCACGCGATCCAACGCGCAGCCCTCGCCCGCCACGAGCACGCCCGTTTGGCCCGTGGCCACGAACTGGGCGTCGACGCCGGCGCGTTTGAGCCCTTTGGTCACCTCGACGCTGGCGACCATCTTGCCGGAACTCGACGCGTTGGCCATTGTGAGAATCCGCAGACACCCGTCGCGAATTCCCTCGCGCGTGGCCACCTCGTGCTCGTCGCTGTCGCGCAGATCGATCAGGCGCACGCCTCGCTTGGCGGCCGCTTCGGACAACTCCGGATCGCAGCGGAGAAGCTCGTGCAGCCCGGAGACGACGTCGAATCCCCGGCCAATGGCTTCGAGGATGATGGGCCGCCAGCGGCTGGGCAAGTGTCCGCCGGCCGGCGAAGTGCCCAGCAGGAGCGTGTTGGCGCCGGGCACGGCGTTGAGCGAACCGACGACGGGGATGTCGCCTCCGACGCCCAAAACGTCCTGAGTCGATCGGCCGACCAACTCCCGATCGAAGAGCGCCACAACCTCCTCCGGCCGGTAGCGAAGCGTGCAAATGGCCGTCTTCGCGGACCTTGCCCCCGTAAAACCTTCGGTCAGGATGATCATCCGTCGTAACATCTTCGGAGCTCTCGTTGGGCACAATAATCCAAGCTCCCAAGCGTATCACTGGACAGCGAACCCGTCAAGGAATGGGCCGGATTCCTGGCGCTCGGGTAGCGTGCGTGCTTGCACGCACCGAAAAAAACGGGCCGGATTCTGTTGACGTGGCACAACTGCGGTGCGTGCAAGCACGCACCCTACAGATATCACGCAGTGCGGCTCGGTTCACGTGACGGTGCCATGAAAGAAAGGACTAGCAGATGCTCTGTAGAAAAGCCCGTTTTGCACAGGGGGTGGCTGGTGGCTGAGCGCAGCGAAGCCCCAGTTTTCGGCTATCTGGGGCAGCGCTGCGCTATGCCCCAGCCACCCTTTTCGTAGGTTTTCTACAGAGCAACTAGCAGACCTTTGACCGCCGCAATGGCAGCAGGCCGGCCGCCAGACCGGCGATCAACAGCGTGAGCATGCCCGGCTCGGGTATCTCCGACACGAGCGTATCGTAAAACGCGCTGATGCCGTTGGCCGAGGCGACGTCGAGAGAAAGCACGCCCGAGTAGCCGGCCGGCAGCGGCGAAGTGTCGATCATCTCCGCTTCTGCCATCGGTATCGCGTCGCCCCGGTCTTCATAGAGCCGCGCCGTAATTGTGTTGTCCGCAACGGTCAGCTCGACCGCAAAGATGAAATCGTCGGGCATGGCGAGCAGTTCCGGAAAGATCACTTCCGAGGCGAGGACGCCGCCGTTGACGATCTTGTAAATGCTGAGTTTCAACAATTCGCCCACCTCATCGGCATTGTTGGCGCTGAACGTCGCCGCGTAGCCGCTGACTACGGTGATTGGGCTGTCAGGCCCGAAATAGCTCATGTGGGCCATCACGCCGAACTCCTCGTCCAAGTCGCTGGTCGTGCAGGAGACGGTCACGCGAACCTTATCGAACGTCTCGACATGATTGGCCGCCGCGAAGGCGGTTGCGTCGGCGTCGGCGATCTGAATGACGTTGTCGACCCAGCCCGGGTCGATGCCGAAGTTGCTCGCCGGCGGCACGTCCGCCTTCGACCACGAAGTTGCCGGCTTGGGAGTGGAGCCGTTGTAGGCGGCAACCCAGTCGGTTTCATGGTCAAGCTGGCCGGGGCCTCCGTCGTTGTTCGTCTCGACCCAAGCGGCCGAAGCAAGAGACCCGATCGAAAGAAACAGAACCGCTGCCAAGAACCGTGATGCGCGCATCGTGGTTTCCCCCTTGATTTCGACGTGTCGTAGAACTTGCCCGAAAGAGGCGAACGAAAGATACCCCGGAATAGGTTATCCACGACCATTTCGAAGAAAAACGAAAGCGTGAACAAAGCAGACTATAGCGGAAATCGCATCGAATATCAAGAAAATCAACTTCCAGGGGGGGTGTCGGTTCGATAGAGGGGGAAAGAGTTCTCACGCGGGCTGGAGGACATTAAAACGGTTATCATCGGATGTGGTAAGTCGCTGACATCAGAATGCCGAGACAAGCGGTTCGCTCAGTGAGCGTCGACCAGCGCTAGCTCATCGTAGGCTGACTGCACCACGTCGGCGTCGATTTGCTGAAGATCTTCTCCGGCGCCGGCGATCAGCGCGAGATCGGCCAACTGATTTACATGGCGAGGCACGCCGTGGGTAAGTTCCTGAAGCCGAGCGACCGCATTGTCCGCAAAAATCGACGCGTTGCTCCCGACTCGCTCCAGCGACGACGTGACGTATTGCTCGGTCTCCGCTTGGTCCCAAGGTTCGACGTCGATTCGCAGTTCAACCAGTTCGAGCAGATCGCTTCCCAAGTGCTTCATCCGCGACGGTTGACCGGCCAGCACGACCGTGAGCCGCGATTGGGGAGCCGTGCCCAGGTGAACCAGACGAACGACTTGGGTGAGTAGATCGCGCCGGGCCTGATCGGCGTCGTCGAGCAACAACACCGTGTCGAGCTGCTCGTAGCGGTGCTCGACAAGGCGGTCCGAAAGCACCTGCCAAAGCGAACCGACCGTGGCCGACCGTTTGGGGTTGCAGCCCAGCCCGGCCGCAAGCTGCCAAAGCATCTCGGCGGTTTCGACGCCCAACAGGCTGGTCTTCGCCACGGCCCGACCACTACGACGAATCTCCTCGGCAAAAACCTCCAGCAGGAGCGACTTGCCACTGCCCGACGCGCCCGTCACGAGACCCAAGCCCCGGCGTTGTCCCACCAGGAAATGGAGTCGCGCCAACGCCTCTTCGTGGGTAGGACTATGATAGAAGCCGCTCGGATCGAGACGTGTTCGAAACGGTGTATCTCGCAGACCCCAATGCGACTGATACATAGCTAAATCACCCAGTTTGTCAGGAACACAGGAAACCGCATCCACTTCCCCACATCTTCCTATTCGGTAGAATGTGAACCTGAACTTGATTCAGAAAACCCCCCAACAATGGGAACTTCAACCGGAACGGGCATGTCCGAGCGATATTTTGTTGACCCTCGAATCGTCGATGACCGGGCCCGATTGGTCGGTGTCGAGGCGCATCATCTGGTCCATGTCATGCGCGGTCGACCGGGCGATCGGGTCACGTTGTTCGATGGCAGCGGTCTGGAATTCACCGCCGAGGTGTCGGAGTTGCGACGTGACGAGGTGGAGCTGAAAGTCGTTGCCCGGCACGAGGCCGATCGGGAGCTGGCCTTTCGCTTGACCTTGGCGGTAGCCTTGCCAAAAGGGGATCGTCAGCGATGGCTCGTCGAAAAGGCCGTCGAGTTGGGCGTTGCCCGAGTCATTCCATTGCGGACGGCACGTTCGGTTGCCAAGCCGGGCCGCGGCGCGATCCAGCGGATGGCGCGTTGGGTGGTCGACGCCTCGAAGCAATGTGGGCGTAATCGGCTGATGGAGATTGGCGAACCTCGAACCTGGTCCGACCTGCTGGCCGATTCGAACGAGATTCCGCTTCGGATCCTTGCCCATCCCACGCCGAAAGACCCGGCTTGCGGCAACGACGCCGATTTCGAGTTTCTTCGAGTGCCCGCCGGACACCCGAGAGACGAAGTCATCGCGGCAATTGGGCCCGAGGGCGGTTTTACGAGCGAAGAAGTCGCCGCCGCCCGCGAGGCCGACTGGCGAGCCGTCAACCTGGGCCCCCGCACGCTACGCATCGAGACGGCCGCCACGGTTCTGGCGTCGTTGGTGATGACACATCGTGGTTGCTGACGAAGGGCATTTCAAAACCAGAGACCCGGTGCTTGTCATCCTGAGCGTAGCGAAGGACCTCTCCCACCAAGAATGCCGAGATCCTTCGCTACGCTCAGGATGACAGTTTTGAAATGTTCTGAGGGTTAGCGGCCGATCCGGCGAGCCTCACGGGCGAATTCTCTCGGGCCGAAAGGTGAGGCCAACGTCGCCGAAGCGCTGCTTCACGTCGCGAAAGCCTTGCAGCAGGAGACGCCAGTCCGAACCGTCGGTGAAATACCGAACGCCCTCGTCAATCAAGCAGCGACAATGGTCGGGATCCAAGGCCGGAGCACCACAAACCCGCCCGTGGGATCGACACGCCTGCACAACGCGGCGGATTGCTTGAACAACGCGGGCATGCTTGTGCTGGCCCGGCACTCCCAGAGTCAAGGCAAGATCGCCCGTTCCCACGAAGAGGACGTCGATACCGTCCACTTGGGCAATTTCGTCGGCCTGTTCAATGGCCTCCATGTCCTCGACCTGGGCGACCACCAGCGTTTCGTCGTTGGCGGCTTGGAGATATTCCTCCAGGGGCATGAGACCGAAAGCCGCATCGGCATTGATGTTTTCCAACTCCCGCTTGCCAAGCGGCGGAAACTTGATTCGTTCGACGGCGCGTCGAGCATGATCGGCCGAAGCAACGTGGGGTAGCATCATGCCGTTGGCGCCTGCCGCCAGAAACCGGGGCAGATCGTCGAAGCCGTCCATGCCGCCGCGGATGAGACATTCCATGCCGGACGCACGAGCCGCGCGCACCAGATGTTCCAGCGTGCCCGGCGCAATGGCCCGATACTCGTTACAAAGCCAAACGCAGTCGAACCCAAGAAGCCCGAGCATCTCGACGATATGGGGATCGTGGTAGCAAACCTTGGGCACGAGGACCGGTTTGCCCTCGGCCAGTTTTCTCTTGACGACGCTGGTCTGCATGAGGTGCTTCCTTGAGCAGTCGCTTTCGGTTACGTGGTTACGTGTCGATCGGTGCCTCGGACGAGCCTTCGCGGAAGGCACTTATGGCTGTCTCTCGTGCCGGGTATTGGAGTCGAGGCCCGCGCGAGAAGCTCATTATATAGCCCACCGAAAAGGTCACCAGACATCCGACGACGTTTATCCAGAGGAAGGAAAGCCGCGGTGCGTCGGGCGGAAGCTCGCGAAAATAATAGGGAGCGGTCATCCCGAGCGCGGCCGCCAGCCCGGCCGACGCTCCGAGGAGCACACCTCGTGCGTGGGCTCTTTTTGTCAACACGCCCAACAAAAAGACGCCCAGCAGAATTCCGCCGAACAACCCAAGCGTCACCTCGGATATGATTACCAAGGGATTCTGGCCGCGTTGTGCTCCAAAGAGCCAGATAATCAGCGCGGCACATGCGATGGCAACCCCGCCCCAGACAACGGTCAGGATTCTTGCCAGAGCCAGCTTGTGCCGCTCGTTTGCCTCGGGGCGAATTACCCGACCGTAGAAATCGGTTATCGAACAGGTGGCCAGGCTATTCAGTCCCGAGTCGACCGTGCTCATGACGGCCGCCAGAATGGCGGCCATGACAATGCCACCCACGGCCGGCGGGAGTTCCGTGGCGACGAAATGGGGCAAAGCGTAATCGCCCGTCATGTTTGGCAGTGCCCGCTCGGGATGGGTTTCATAAAACCAGAGCAGTCCCAAGCCCGCGAAATAGAACAGAAACATCACGGGTATTCCCAGCACGGTTCCCCAAACGAGGCTGCGCGAGGCGTCTTTCTCGCTGCGCGTGCTCAGATATCGTTGAATCGAGATCTGATCGGCGCCGGCCAAGGACAGCTTCGTGAAGACGGCCGAGATGACAATCGCCCACAACGAATACCGCACAAACGGATCGAACGAATAGAAACTCGCGTCGCTCACCTGATTGAACGCGTGGCCTCGCTCTTGGGCATACTCCCAGATGCCCAGCAGACTCTGCGAAGGTCCCCAGCTCAGCGTGGCAAGAACCAGAAGCACTCCGCCAAGCAGCACGACAAACTGGATCACGTCGGTCCAGATGACCGATTTCATCCCGCCGAGTGTCGTGTACAGCGTAGCTACCACGCCCACCAACAAGACGCTGAACCAGACGGGCCATCCGGTGGCGGGCTGCAGGGCAACGGCCGAAGCATACAGCACAACCCCCAACCAGAAGCTCCGCAACAGCAGGAAGAGAAAACTCGTCAGCAGTCGGACCCGCAGGTCGAATCTCCGTTCGAGATACTCGTAGGCCGTGGTGAGCGACAGCCGGCGAAAAAACCGCACAAAGAGGACCACGGCCAGGGGCACTCCGAGAAGCACGGCAACCGACTTGAGAAACAACATCATGCCGTGGTTGTACGCTTCGGCCGGCGCGGCCACATAGCTGGTTGCGCTGAAAAGGGACGCGAACATGCTCAACGCGACCGGAAACCAGTGAAACCGGCGATCCCCCAGAAAATAATCAGCCGTCGAAGACTGCTTTCTGGAAAACAAGAGACCTAAACCGACGACGCCGGCCAAATAGGCCATCAGAGCCGCGTAGTCCCAGTAGCTGAATCCCATTGCCACGACCCACAAGAGGAGTGCAAACCTACGTCGTCGATCCGAACCATGCCACGCCACGCGACCACGGTCTTGCTGTCCATCATAACGCGATCCATAATAAGCTACCATAGACGACCCGTGAGAACTTCGGGCAACCGCGCGACACACTGCGCGGCAGGCCAGCGGCGGCACCCGAGTTCCCGGACGCGTTCTTCGGACGAAACACGAATCCAGGAGTCATGCGTCGTGTTACGAGAAGAAACCGACGATTATCGCAATGCGTTGCGCGAGCACCTCGAGGCCGACCTGGTCGTGGTGGGCGGGGGGTTGGCTGGTGTGTGTTGCGCCGTCACCGCGGCCCGAGCCGGCGCGCGGGTCGTTCTCTTCCAGGATCGGCCCGTACTGGGCGGCAACGCATCGAGCGAGGTGCGCATGGTCGTGTCGGGGGCAACCGCGTCGATGGCCAACAACAACCGCTGGGCGCGCGAGGGCGGCGTGATCGACGAGTTTCTCGTCGAAAACGTCTTTCGAAATCCCGAAGGCAACGCGCTGCTGAGCGATGCGCTGCTGTTGGACATCGTCGTTGCCGAGCCGAACATCACGCTGCTGTTGAACACGGCCGTCTTCGAAGTCATAAAAAGTGATCCGGAAACGATCTCGCGGGTGGTTGGCTTTTGTAGCCAGAACGAAACGTTCTACGAAGCGGCCGCCCCACTCTTCTGCGACGCGTCGGGCGACGGCATTGTGGGGTTTCTCGCGGGCGCGGCCTTTCGGATGGGAGCCGAATCGGCCGACGAGTTTGGCGAGCCGTTGGCGCCAGCGGCCGACTACGGCGAGTTGCTCGGCCACACGATCTACTTCCAGTCGAAGGACGTGGGCCGCCCGGTTCGGTTCGTCCCGCCGGAATTCGCCCTGAACGATCTCGGCAAGATTACCCGTTGCGACCGCATTCACTCCGGAATTCAAGGCCGCGACTTCTGGTGGCTCGAATATGGAGGCCGGCTCGATACCATCCACGATACCGAGACCATCAAGTGGGAGTTGTGGCGTATTGTCTACGGGATTTGGAACCATATCAAGAACTCGGGCAAGTTCCCCGAGGCCGAGACACTGACTCTGGAATGGGTTGGCGGGGTGCCCGGAAAACGCGAAAGCAGACGGTTCGAGGGGCGATACATGCTGACCCAAAACGATATCGTCGAGCGTCGTTCGCACGAGGACACGGTGTCGTACGGCGGATGGTCGCTCGACCTCCACCCGGCCGGCGGCGTCTATTCGGACCGTCCGCCATGCAACCAATGGCACTCCCAGGGCATCTATCCCATTCCCTATCGAGCAATGGTGAGTCGAAGCCTTGACAATTTGTTCCTGGCCGGAAGGAACATCAGCGCGTCGCACGTCGCATTCGGATCGACGCGCGTGATGGCGACTTGTGCCCACAACGCCCAAGCGGTGGGCATGGCGGCGGCGTTGTGTCGCCGGCACAACGTGAATCCGGCCGATCTGGGGACGCATCCTTGGATCGACCGCTTGCGGACGGAACTGGCTCGGGTGGACCAGTATATTCCGGGCTACTGCCGTCAAGATCCCGACGATCTGGCCCAACAGGCGACGATTACCGCGTCGAGCCGGTTGAAGCCGGGTTCGCTTCCGGCGAATGGCTCGATGCTTCGGCTGGACCACTGCTGGGCAATGCTGTTGCCTGCGCCGGCCGGCCGCTTTCCGCGCGTGGCATTTCAGGTGGACGCGGAACGCCCCACTTCGCTCGTTGTGCAACTCCGCGTTGGTAAGGCAGTCGACACCTACACGCCCCAGACCGTTCTAGCCTCGCGGCAGGTCGACCTGTCCGCGGGCACCGGTCAGGCGATCGACGTCGATTTCGGTCTGACGATCGAGGAGCCTCGTTATGTGTTCGTCTGTCTGGTCGAAAACCCGTTGGTCGCCGTGCGATGCTCCCAGGCGCTGGTGACCGGCGTGGCGTCGTTGATTCACGCCGGCCGACGCGACGTAACGGCGGGTCGCGTTCAGAGTCCGCCGGCCGACCTCGGGATCGACTCGTTCGAATTCTGGCATCCGTTGGCTGCTCCGCAAGGGCAACTTCTGGCCATTCGATTGGAGCCGGCGCTGGACGTTTTTGGCGCCGAGGCTGTTGCCAACGGTTATGCCCGCCCCACGTCCCAGCCCAACGCCTGGATTGCCGATTTCTCGGATCCCGAACCGTCGCTTCGGCTTTCTTGGCCGGAGCCTCGGAGAATTCGTCGCGTGGAGTTGACTTTCGACACAGATCGGGACAACCCTCTCTTCTCGGTGCTCCATGCTCACCCTGACAGGATCTTGCCGCAGTGTGTCCGGCGTTTTCGGATCACCGACGCCGACGGCCGTGTCCTGGCCCACTGCGACGACAATCATCAAACCCGCAAGGTCATCCGCCTCGCCGAGCAGGTGACCACCGATCAGCTGAATCTCCGTTTTTGGCAACCGTCCGATAATGTTCCGGTCGCGATTTTCGAGATCAAGTGCTATGCGTGATCCGTTGATCATTCACGGCTTCGTCTTGAAGACGAGCGATTGACTGGAAGGCATTTCAAAACCACCCGATACCGCCAGATGGGTTTTCGGATAGGTTCTTAGAGCCTATCCGAGAACCCAGCAGAACATGTCATCCTGAGCGTAGCGAAGGATCTCAAATCGTTCTGTGCGAACGAGATCCTTC
>JAFGIR010000434.1 GCA_016929515.1 Pirellulales bacterium
AATGTTTCGTTGCAGATGAAGGTGATTGATATAAAGGCAGCAGGCGGTAGGCGGTAGGCAGCGGGCAGAAGAGAAGTCGGGGCGGGAGCCCCGGCACGGACCTCTCTCGACCGACACCGGGTCGCGGGGCGAACTCTCATCCGGGAAGTATTGAATGAACGTCGTCGTATTCGGAGCGGGAGCCGTGGGGCTCGGCATTGGGAGTTGCCTGATTCGGGCCGGCGCGCGGGTGACGTTCGTCGCTCGGGCCGACACGCAACAGCATCTCGAGCAGCAAGGACTCCAGCGCAGCGGGCTTTTCGGCGAGATGCAGATTCCGCCCAATCGCTTTACGGTCGTCTCGCGGATTGCCGACGTCGGCGCCGAAGAACCGGTCGACTTCGTCCTTGTGTGCATCAAATCGTTCGACTCGCCGGCCGCCGCCGAAGAACTCAGCACCGCGGCCGTGGGCCGGGCCGACTCGTGCAAAATCGTCTTGTTCCAAAACGGCTGGGGCAATTTCGAAGTCTTCGCCCAGCGGTTCGAACCCCGCCGAGTCTTCAACGCTCGGGTAATCACCGGCTTCCGGCGCGTCGCGCCGGGCCACGTGGACGTGACCGTGCACGCCGACGCCATCAAGATCGGATCGCTCGCCGGCGCGGACGTCGCGCAAGTGGAAGCACTTGCCAGGCTCATCACCGAAGGCGGAATTCCGGCCCAGGCGACCCCGACCATCGAGCGCGACCTTTGGGCCAAGATGCTCTACAATTGCTGCCTGAACCCGTTGGGCGCCGTGCTTCAGGTGAAATATGGCCGCCTGGGCGACTCGGAAGCGACCAAGGCCATTATGAACGAAATTGCCGGCGAGGTTTTCACGGTGATGCGCGCGGCGGGCCACGAGACCCACTGGGACAGCGCGGTCAGCTTTCTGGCCGCTTTCTACGGCCAGATGCTTCCGGCAACCTACGCCCATCGATCGTCGATGCTCCAGGACCTCACGGCCGGACGCCGCACGGAAATCGACGCCATGAGCGGCGCCGTGGTCGAGCTGGGTGAGCGTTTCGGTCGGCCGACGCCTTATAATCGAGCCATGCGCGACCTGGTGCGGTTTAAGGAAACAGTAGACAGCGGGCAGCGGGCAGTAGGCAGTAGGCAGTAGACAGCGGGCAGCGGGCAGCAGGCAGTAGGCAGTAGACAGCGGGCAGCGGGCAGCAGGCAGTAGGCAGTGAACAGTGGTGCATGAGGTCGTGTGCCTGGGCCATAGCGCAGCGGTGGCCCAGCCAGTGCGGTGGGCGCATGAAAAACCCTCGACTTCCACCGAGGGTTAAGAATTCCGTAGCCAGATCGGCCGCGCCACTGCCCGCTGCCGGCTGCCTACTGCCGGCTGCCTACTGAATCAGTCCCACCACCACTGGCCTTCGGCCAGCTTGGGCGCGACTTGTTGGCGGACTTTTTCGACTTGGGCCGTGCCGTCGGTCAAGACGTTCTCCGAATCGAGCGCCATGCTGGCCTCGATATGAACACCGCCGCCGACCGGAGTCATGATCGTGTTGCCCTTCCGCCGGGCACCCACGGCCGTTTCGACCTGTTTCGGCGGAGCGTAGGTCTCGACCTTGAACGCCTTCTCGTCGCCGAGAATGCCGAGATCCCAGCCCGAACGCTCGTAGTAGCCCTCACGCTGAATCAAGGCGGCGGCGACGCTCAAGTCGATGACGTTGCGCAACTCGGCGAAGACGGGCGAACGCGCGGCCAACTGGGAGTATTTCATGGTGAAATCGTTGACGAACAGGCGGCTGGCCCGATTCCCCCGGGCAGCCTTCTTCCGCGTGCCGTCGCTGGTGACCATCTCGTCGGCGCCGATGAGTTTCACGCCGTCGCCGACCAACTCGGCAGCCAGACCGTCGTCGGCCACGCGGACGCACTGGTAATCAGGCAGGAAATACCAACGCTGCATGGCGTTGCTCGCAACGCGCGACCGGCTGGCTCGATCGGCATAGCTGGCCAGACGGATCGGCGGGTTTTCCAGGCCAAGACCGATCAGTTTCATCCGGTAGTCGGCCTCGACGAGTACGTGAGCGAAATGGGTTTCGGGCGAAACGCCCGTAATCGACACGTTCTGCTTGCCTAGACTCTCCCGAGTGCCCGCCACGATGTCCTCGACGGGCACGTTGGGATTGCGGGCGAAAAGAGCCGTCATTTCGCGGTTGAACTGCTGAAAACGGGCAAGCCCTTCCTGGGTTGGGTCGATCGAGCAGGCAATCAACGACGTTTCCTTTCCGTCGGGCGGAAAGGCCCTTAGCGCGACGACCAGATCCTGCAACTGGAGCGTGGGCCGTCCGTTGTGAATTCCCACCACGCGCTCCGACGGATCGACAATCCAGCCCTGGGCCGGACCGGCGATCACAATGTCCTTCGACTCGGGATAGTAGAAGACGTACTGGACACGTTGCAAGCCGGCCAGATAACGCATCGTGTCGGTCGGCACGCCCTGGTTGTGCTGCAACGCGGCTTCGAGCCGGTTGAGCGAAATCTTGCGAAGCTTGCTGGACGCGGCCACGTTGGGGTCGAGCGCCGCCCGGGCCGCCAGAATCCGCTCGCGCATCAACAATCCGCCCGGATCGGCAATGACGCGTTTGCGTAGAACGCCGTCGGCGTCGACGAACACGCCCGCCAACTGAGGCGAGTTGTCATCGTCACTGGTGTCCTGGGCATTGACGCCCGAGACGCCGCCCAGAACGATGCCAACGACGACCAAGGCAAAGAGAATTCGATAACCTACAACGTGCCGAGACATGAGCGACTTCTCCAGAAGGTTCCGGTGACACTCCCACCCGAGCGACTTGAAACGCACCGGGTGGGAGCGTTGAGTTGACGATGTGAATTGGCCCACTTCGAGCGGCACCGCGTGCTCGCCCAAACAACGCCATAATCTGAATTCTAATTAGGCAAACTGGATAACGCAAACGGTTCCTTGGTAACCAGTTGCGGTTTTCCGGTTGTAGGTTCTATGCAAGGATCGGGGGGAGTCTTCCCCGAACGGCCCTAAGCAATTGATGTAACACGATTTATGGTGTTTTGACAACCCTTGGGGCAGCGTCGGGGTGAGTGTCCCGGTTCGTCGGACCGACGTACTTTCCGTGGCTGGCGGAGAGCCAACCCGAGGGGGCCCAACCGCCACGTTGCAAGCCGGCCGGGTTGCTGAGACAATTGGTGCCGTCGACCATTCCACGTCAAGCGAGCTTTTCTCTCGATGTCCACGACCTCGACACTGCTTAGCCCCGAATTGCTTGCCCGGCTCGAAAAAATGGAGTTGATCAGCCGCAAGATCTTCCGCGGCCGGATGAAGGGCGAGCGACGCAGCCGTCGCAAGGGACAAAGTGTCGAGTTTGCCGATTTTCGCAACTACGTGCCGGGCGACGATCTGCGGTTCATCGATTGGAACACGTACGCCCGACTCGAACGCCTCTTTCTCAAACTGTTTCTGGAAGAAGAAGACCTCCATTTCTATGCGTTGATCGACGCCAGCGCGTCGATGGATTTCGGCGAACCAACCAAGCTGCGCTATGCGCAACAACTGGCCGCCGCGTTGGGGTTTGTCGGTTTGATCCGAGGAGACCGCGTGCGGATCGAGACGCTTGGGCAACCCTCGGCCGCGGCGTCGCCCGTGTTCCGTGGCCGGCGAAGCATGTGGCGGATGCTCGAATATATCGAAGGGTGCGCGCCCGGCGAGAGCACGTCGCTTGCCTCGGGAGTGAAGAATTTCTGTCTTCGCAACTCGGGCAAGGGGATCGTCGTGCTGTTAAGCGATCTGATGGATAAGGCCGGCTACGAATCGGCGCTGCGATACCTGTTGACCCAGCAGATGGACGTCTATGTGGTTCAGGTTCTCTCGGCCGAGGAGATCGATCCGGAACTGACGGGCGATCTGCGGCTGGTCGACTGCGAGGACGGCGACCAGACCGAGGTGACCGTCAGTGGGCCTCTCCTGAAGCGATACAAGGAGACGTTGGACGCCTTCACGCAGTCGGCCCGGGAGTATTGTACGCGGCGAGGCATGGTCTACCTCTTGGCCCACAACGAAATCCCGTTGGAAGCGATGATTACCGATTATCTGGCGCGCAGGGGACTGGTTCGCTGATGTGGCCGACCTGGATCAACATGCTTTCGTGGTGGCAGTGGGCCATTTTGCTGGCCGTGCCGCCGGCGATCACGTTGCTCTACTTCCTGAAGTTGCGCCGCCGGCCGGTCGAGGTCCCCAGCACGTATCTCTGGAGCCGGACCGTCGAAGACCTGCACGTCAACAGCATTTGGCAACGGTTGCGGCGCAATCTCTTGCTGTTTTTGCAGTTGCTTTTGCTTTTGCTGATCATCGTCGCGCTTTTGCGGCCGGCCTGGCGCGGGCAGAAGCTCATCGGTCATCGCTTCGTCTTTCTCATCGACAACTCGGCCAGCATGCGGGCCTCGGACGTCGAACCAAACCGGCTCGAACAGGCCAAGCTTCAGGCGTCGGCGCTGGTCGACAACATGATCTCGGGCGACGTCGGCATGGTCATCAGTTTTGCCGACACGGCCCGGGTCGAGCAGATGTTCACCGGCGATCGTTCGGCGTTGCGCCGGGCCATCGAATCGATCGAGCCAACCGACCGGCCCACGTCGTTGATCGAGGCGCTCAAGGTCGCCTCGGCGCAAACCAACGCTCGGCAGAGGACTTCTGAAAACAACGAACAGAACACCGAACCGGCCGAGACCTTGCCGGCAACGGCCTATATCCTCAGCGACGGCCGTTTTGAGCAGGTGACCGAGTCTTCGCTCGGCGCGCTGACACCTATCTACATCCCGATCGGTACGCCCTCGCCGGCCAACGTGGCCATTCTGGCGTTTACGGTCCGGCAAGATGAGAACCAAGATCGCCGGCAGGCTTTTGCCCGACTTAAGAACTTCGGCACCAAAAAATCTCGCGTCGAGGCGACGCTTCGGCTCAACGGCAATCTCTACGACGCCGACCGCGTCTCGATCGGCCCCGGCGAGGTTCAAGGAATCGTCTTCGACGTCGGCCAGATCGATTCGGGCGTGCTCGAACTGGAGATCGAAACTCACGACTGTCTCGACGCCGACAACCGAGCTTGGGCGGTCGTCAACATGCCGCAACCGGCCGATGTGCTGTTGGTGAGCCCGGGCAATCACCCGCTTGAGTTGGCCCTGGGCACGGAGCGGGCGAGCAAACTGGCCCACGTCGTCGTCGAGCCGCCGAGCGTGCTCGAAACGCCCGAGTACGAGACGGCCGCGCTGGGCGGAGCCTATGACCTGATCATTTACGATCGATGCCGTCCGGCGACCATGCCGCAGGCCAACACGCTTTTCTTCGGCCGTGTTCCGCCGGTCGAAGGCTGGTCGCTTGGCAAACCGGTCGAAGCGCCGCAGATCATCGACATCGATCCGAACCATCCGATGATGCAGTGGCTGGCGATGGACGACGTGCTCATTGGCGAAGGCCGACCGATTGGCGTGGGGCCAGGCGGAGACATTCTGGTCGATAGCGACGCCGGTCCCCTGCTGGCGATTGCCCCCCGCGAGGCCTTTCAGGACGCGGCGGTCGGCTTTGTGCTGGTCGAGCAACAAGAGGAGAAGAGCGAGGGCCGGACGACTTGGTTTATTCGTCCCAGTTTTCCCATGTTCGTGCTCAACACCCTGGCCTATTTGGGCCATCACGTTCAAGCATCGGGCGAGCAGACCGTTCGGCCGGGACGTCCCATCATGCTGGACATTGCCGCTGACAATCGATCGGTTTTAGTGGCCCAACCCGATGGGCGGACCGTACGCCCCACGGCAACCCGCACCGGCCAGAGCAGCTTCTCGGCCACCGACCAGTTGGGTATTTACGAAGTGCGTGCCAATGGAGAATGCGTTTCGCGTTTCGCGGTAAACCTTTTTGATTCCAACGAAAGTGACCTGCCCCCCCGGCAGAAACTTGACGTGGGTTTCGAAGAGATTGCGGGTCAGGCGGGTTGGGAAGCGGCCCGTCGCGAAATCTGGCGTCCTTTGCTTCTTCTCGGACTATTTGTGTTGATTGTTGAGTGGTACATCTTCAACCAGCGTGTTAGTATGTAAATAGTCGTCGCCACCGATCGAATACCACGATGCGGACCGTCCAAGACTCGTCACCTTTTGACCTCCGCATGGCCAATGAACCGAGGCCGGCCGACGGACTCACGGGGTTGACCGGCCGGGCCGTTCTCTAGGCAAACATCGATTATATGGTTATGTTGCTTTCGCCGCGCCGCAAATCGACCGCTCGCGCCAAACGGCCTCGCCGCAAGGTGATTCACCGTTGGTTGGAACACCCCATGGTGAAGCGTGGCGTTAGCTACGAGAAGTATCGGGACAAGGTCCGCCACGTCTACGACGGCCCTCAAGGCGCTCTGTTGGCCACTTGCAGCATGCTCTCGCTGCATGCCCCGCTGGGCGATCGATTGTTTCGGGAACACCGATTCGACCTGCGCGGCGCCCGACGCATTCTCGACGTTGGCAGCGGCGCGGGCCAGATTGCCAAGCACGTCTTGAAGTATGCCGACCCGGACGCCGAACTGACCTGTTTCGACCTGTCGCACGAGATGCTCCGGCGCGCGCGAGGGCGGCTCAAGAGCGATCGTCCTCGCTATGTCGTGGCCGATTTGACCCGCTTGCCGTTCGACGACGGTGCGTTCGACTGCGTCACGTGCGGCTACGTATTGGAGCACGTGCCCGACCCGCGGTTGGGCCTTTCGGAATTGGCCCGGGTGATGATGCCCGGTGCCAGGATGTTCCTTCTGACAACCGAAGACAACCTGGGCGGGGCGTGGACAAGCCGGATGTGGTGTTGCCGCACGTACAACCGGCGCGAGTTGTTGGGGATCTGCGAAGACCTCGGGCTGCGTTGGAACAAGGAACTCTGGTTCACGCCGGTGCACAAGGTCTTCCGCGCCGGCGGCATCTGCGTCGAGATCGTCCGGGAGTAGGCTTCGCGGACAGAGCAGAGCCGGCACATGGCCGATCGGCCGGCTAGGTCGTCGCGGGAGGCATGCTCGCGCGCGACGAATCCTCCGGCAAACCATACAGCCGGCACACGATCCGATCAATCCGGCCCTCGATCTGGCCGGTCGCATCCGTGTTGGGGTCCTGCTTGCACGCGCCGGGAGTCGTTGACTGGTGCGTGCAAGCACGCACCCTACCCGTTTCCCGCATGAGTTGCCCGGCCAGTTCGACCAACTCGTCGTGCTGTCGCCGGTCGGCCGCGTCCGTGAAATCGATTCGTCGGATCGGAGTCTGTGCAAGTGCCCGGCCGTTGATCTCCAGGCCGACGCCGCGGCGTTTCGCGTGGTGGCCATACCACTGCCACAGCGGCCGGCTGTTGAGCAGCGCCGTCAAGTAGAGAAGATGCTCGCGGGTCGAAGGGTTGGGCACGAAAACATTCACGCTGAAA
>JAFGIR010000435.1 GCA_016929515.1 Pirellulales bacterium
CAGACCAATCAGGTTGTGACGAACCAGATAATCGTCAAGGTCGCCGTCGGCTCGGAAATTGCTCACCCGACGGCTCTTCTGGCGGACGATGAAGCCCGAGAGGAACGGCTGGCGGCTCTCGACGTCCTCGCTGTTGACGCCGTAGTTGCCGATTTCGGGATAGGTCATGGTCACGATCTGCCCGCGATAACTCGGATCGGTGAGGATTTCCTGGTAGCCGGTCATGCTGGTGTTGAAACAGACCTCGCCGTCGACCTCGCCGGAGGCGCCAAAGGCGGTGCCAGTGAAGACGGTTCCATCTTCCAGAGCTAGTTTTGCGATTTGGGTCATCACGATTCAAATGTTGATAAAGAAAGTTGCGTTAATTGCCCGATAGTTCATTACACGGCTACGGGTCTACAGATGTTGCGCGATGCGTGTCATTTGAGTAGCCGAACTTGGAGGGTTCTTGCATCGGCGAGCAAGAGCCCTCCTTTTTTTATAGGGATTGGGGATTAGTGATTGGGGATTAGGGCTCCCATTACGGCAGCAGTCACAGGCAATCCCGAATTTCCAAACCCTCAATCTCTCCCCAGGCACCGTCCGATCTGGCGGACCGCCTGCTGGAGTCGCTTTTCGTTCTCGACCAGCGCCAATCGGAGATATCCTTCGCCGGCTGGCCCGAACCCGGCGCCCGGGCTGACCGCCACGTCCCCCTCGGCCAGCAGTTTCATGGCCAGCTCGAAGGAGCCCATCTCGTTGGCCCAAGGCTCGGGAATCTTGGCCCAGACGAACATCGTGGCCTTGGGCCGCTCGATGGGCCAGCCGAGTCGAGCCAGGCCCGAACAAAGCACGTCGCGCCGGCGCTGGTAAACGGCCGCTTGGGCCTCGACGGCGGCGTCCGCGTGGCGCAGGGCCATAATGGCGGCAATCTGGATCGGCTGGAACATCCCGTAGTCGTAATAGGTCTTGATCGTGGCCAATGCGCGAATGATTTCGGCATTGCCGGCACAAAAACCGACCCGCCACCCGGCCATGTTGTAGCCCTTGCTCATGGTGGTCAGTTCGACCCCCACGTCCAAGGCACCGGACACGGTCAGAAAGCTGGGCGACCGATAACCGTCGAATGCCACGTCGGCATAGGCCAGATCGCTGATGACCATAAAACCATATCGCTTGGCCAGTTTGACCAAATCGACATAGAACTCGGCCTCGACCGTGGTGGTCGTCGGGTTGTGGGGAAAATTGACGATCACGACCTTGGGCACCGGATAAAGATGCTGGCAAGTGTACGCGACGTTTGCCAGAAACTGCTCGGGATCGGTCACTTCGAGCAGAATTTCGCTGGCGGCGGCCAGTGCGACGGCATACAGATGGGCCGGGTAGCTCGGAGCGGGCACAATCGCCGTGTCGCCCGGGCCCATCAACGCCAGACACAGATGGCTAAACCCTTCCTTCGATCCCAGACAGGCGATAATCTCATTCTCCGGATCCAACCGAACCCCAAAATGCTTGAAATAACGGCTGGCCACCTCGCGGCGCAAGTTCAACACGCCGCGCGAGTTGCTGTAGCCGTGGTTCTTTGGATCGCGGGCCGCCTCGACCAGTTTGTCCACGATCAGCTCGTGGGGGGCATCGGCCGGGTTGCCCATTCCCAGGTCGATCACGTCCGCGCCGGCCTGCCGCTTCTCCTGCAAAAGCTGGTTGATTTGTGCGAACAGATAGGGTGGCAGCCGCCGCACCCGATCGGCCACGCGGATCGAAAAGGGGGAATCGATGCCGGGCACTTCGCCGGCCAACAACTCGTCACTCATGCCAGTACCCAGAGATTCATGGACGGACAGTTCTCCTATCATACCCGTTTCAACCAGCAGCGGGCAGTAGGCAGCGGGCAGAAATTGGGAAGGCAGTACCGGGGGTCGAGCGACAGGAGTCAGGAATCAGGGAAGGGGATCTGTCATCCGTTTGACGGCCGGACTTGCCCAGAATCACCGGCCAGCTTGCGGGCCGGGAGCTTCCCCCGTCAAGCGGTGTTGCCAGTCATGGTTTCCCGATCCGCTGACTCCTGTAACAGCGTTTCTCTGTACGGTTCTTTCCGGCCTCGAACGTCGAGAACCGCAAACGCCGCGAAACCAGCGAAGAAAGGCACGATGAACTGCAGGAGGGCCACCATGCCAGAAGCGCGCTGTCGGCAGACGAGCTGACTTTCACAGAACCACTCGTTCATCTCTCCGTCGGAGTGAGCGGAAATACTGGGTTCCTTCCCAGGAACAAAAGCATCATCTCCACAATCCACGAGCGACTGGAAAAAGGAATCATTCCCGGCACCAAAACACTCCCCACTGACAATGTTGTTGTTTGAGTCATACCATCGCACCGATTTAAGAGCGATGCCCTTGAAGCTGAATACACCACGCCATCTCGGTTCCACGCTTTCCTCAGGTTCAACTACAATGTTGGGTAGGAGCGGCAGCAGGCAGTTGATGTGGGCGACAAAGTGAGGGCCAGCGGAGAAACTGGCGCGAAGGAGGATATACGTGGTGAGCCACGCCGCAACGAGAACGGCACTTGCTACGATCAACGAGGTTCGAAGTCTTCGAGCCCAATTGATACCCTGTTCGTGAGAAATCCTAGCCTCTGTGGCAGTCGCCGAACGGACACAGTCCTTCCGGATCAACAATTCAACGACTATCCTCCATGACAAGGCCACAGAACCTCCAAATATCAAACCGCTGATTGCCCAGTGGATCAGTCTTTCATTGCTCTGTAGGCAGAAATACCCTCCGAATCCCGGCGACAGACTCGCAATCACTCCCAGCAATCCGCACAGGGTGGTCCAGAAGACAGACTTCAGCACGAGCAAGCTTCTCGAACTGGGAGTCGTACTCGAAGTCGGAAGCGCCAGAATTGCGACAATTCCCGCCGTGAGAAGAACAACGAAAGACTTTGATCCTATGTACCAATCTGGGATTTCGTATCCGCCTTTCGGGCCGGCTTCGAACACGAACGCTTCGATCACTCCGAGAGTCATAGACGCTATTGCACTGCTTGTCGCTCCAGGCACCATTCCGTAGACAATGCCAGTCATTAGGCCTCCAAGGCTGCGTGTTCGGAAAGCCCATACTGCCGCCGCAGCAAGCGCACTACACAGAGCGCCGGCAATGACTCCAAGGCACGCGGTGCCGGAAATGTGAGCAAGGAATTCAACCTGCAGATCTGTCAACATGACTTTACGGCCTGATACCAGTAATCACCTCTGGTTACTCAGAAGGATCAGAGGAGCGATTTCGTTTTGTTGCCGATGTAGCATGTGCTCATTTCATCCTACGATCCAGCAGTTTTCATTCTATTCCGGGGCAGCCGAGAATCATAGCACCCCATCAACCGCCGGAGTGTTGTCCTGTGGTACCTCTGCGGAAGAAGCCTCGCCTTGCCGCATGCGATGTCCACGGCTTCTGCAGGCACACCGGTGGAACCAGAGTTTGACCCCGGCCCACCGAATCCCACACAAGCCATCGGCTGCGGACATGCTCAACGGACAAGTTCATTCTGCCCAGTCTCCGCTGCGATTCGTCTCGGGCACGGCACTCAGATTCAACACGGCAACCCGTGTTCATAGCGTTGGGCAAGATTCCGACGAGAGCGGCAGTTGGTTGTCAGCGATTTCGCCGTCTGTTTTGCGGCTGTCCTTGGCTTAGGGTGACCGATTAGCTTGCTGTCGTGCACCCACCCCGGGGAGAGGCCTCCGGTTACCCCGGACCACCAAGTCTTTACCAAATCCTCTCGCCTCAACACTTGACGCCAACTGTTGCATCTGATATACAACAGTTAATTCAGGTGCCCCATGCATATCCACCTCAATCATCACTCGGGCGAGCCCATCTATCGGCAGATTATCGAGGCGGTCAAATTCCGCATCGCCAGCGGTGAACTGTCCGAAGGGACCCGCCTGCCCAGCATTCGCGAACTGGCTGGCGAACTCCAAATCAACATGCGGACCGTCGCCAAGGCCTACCAGGTCCTCGATCGCTCGGGCCTGGTCGTGATGCAGCAAGGGCGCGGCGTGTTCGTCACCTCGCCCCAGGCCGTGCTACCGGTGAGACAACGGCGCGCCGCCCTGTTGGAACACGCCCGGCGTCTCTTGGCCGAGGCAACTCGCATGGGCGCATCATCCGACGAAGTCATCGAAATCATGAAATCCGCAACCGAGGAAATGTGGGGTCGTGCCGATGGATGACATGGCTATTCAGACGAGATCGCTGTCTCGCGAGTTTGGGACGGTTCGAGCAGTCGACCGAATCTCGTTCGCGCTCGCCCCAGGCCAGGTCCTGGCGCTCGTAGGGCCCAACGGCGCCGGCAAGACAACCCTGCTGAAGCTACTTCTGGGGCTGATCGCACCGACCGAAGGCGAGGCCACGGTGCTCGGCGAGCCGTGCTTTCCGCCCGCAGCGGCCACCGCCGCGCGGATTGCGTCGGTGCTCGACACGTGCGAGCCGCCACGAGCGGCGCGAATTCGAGACTTGCTCGATCTGAAGGCGGGCGCCACGAGTGGATTCGATCGCCAACGAGCCACGGCGCTAATGCAGCAGCGACAACTCGACGTCAAGACAACGTGGCACGCGCTGAGCAAAGGGCAGCAGCGCTGGGTGCTCGGTGCCGTCGCGCTGGCCAGCAATGCCGACTTGCTCGTGATGGACGAGCCGGCCGACGGGCTCGACCCGTCCGCCCGACGGCAGCTCTACGGCTTGATCCGCGAGGAGGTCAACCAGTGGGACACGACCGTCGTGATCACGTCGCACATTCTGACGGACGTTGAACGCATGGCCGACGAAGTTGCCATTATCAAACACGGGCACGTGCTGTTGCACGCCTCGATCGAGGATCTCCGCGAGCAGATCCGCGAGGTCGAACTGTCCGAGCGGCTTTCGCCGGACGAGTTGCCCAAGGACATTGAATTGCTTGGCCAAAAGACCGTCGGCGACACCCAATTGGCGTGGATTCGCCGCCACGGTGGATCGACCGAGGAGACGTTGCCGGGCGAGTTGCGTCGCCGGACGGTGAGCCTGGAGGAAGTGTATCTGGCGCTAACCGAACATCAAGACAAGCGGGCTGAAATCCTGGGGGAGACACCATGTCGTTGAATTGGCGCCTATTGCGTTGGCAGTCTCGCGACGTGCGACTGATCACACTGGTCGGTCTGCCGGTTGCGCTGATCTATACGCTATGCACGTCGGAGCCGTTTGGGCTCAACGTCGAGACAGCCGGCTGGGTCTGGCTGTTTGTCTTGATCCACAGCGTGCTGATTACGTGGCGCCTGGGACGAACCCGAAACCGGACGTTCGGCTTCCTCTATACGCAGGGATACACGCGCAACGCGCTCTGGGGGCACACCATGTTGGCCAGCGCGGCCAGTGTGCTAGCCGTGTGGCTCCCGTCGGCGTTCGTGATCTGGCTCGGTCTGCGGAGTTCCTATCAGGACATGCTGGGGAACTGCTGGTTCCCGTTGATGGGGCCTACGGAGTGGTCCTATCCGTTCTGGTGGCTCTTGCTCTATGCGATGCTCCTGCCCGCGCTGCATTACGCCTGGATTCGCTACGCGCAGCCGACGTGGGGGTTGCTGTCGGGCGCGCTCCTGGCCGTGGGGCTGGTCGTGGCCATCATGAGCATTTGGAATTCGGTCCGCGTGCTGGAGCTACCCGAGGTGGCTCGGTGGCTCATACTCGGCGGCCTGGCCACGACTTCGATTTCGCTGTTGATCGGCGGGTGGCGACTGCACGGGCGATTGGAGGTGATGTCATGAACGTGGTCCATTTCGTCCAGTACCTGCTCCTCCGTGTCGATCTTTGGTTGGCCATTGCACTCATCGTGTTCCTGATGTGGCTGGCCAGGCGAAGCCGGCGCTGGCAGCCTCGGGCAGGTCGGTCGCCAAGCCTCGCGGCGCGAATCGCCGAAACGACAGCCATCGCCGGGATCGGCGTGGCGCTGTTGACCTTGCTGATGACCTATCGATGTTATGACGGAATGCCCTATGCGCTGAGCGACGAGGCGCCCGCGTCCGCCGGGGCCGAGTATTGGACCGTTTTGGCCATCTGGTCGGCGATCGTTGCCGCCGGTCTTCTCTTGAGCTGGTCGGGTCGCGGGGGGCTGGCCTGTGCGGTGCTGACCGTGTTTTTCTGCGCGGCCGGCTACGCCGTCAACGACGGCCTGGTGCTCGGCTACAAAAACCACGTCGAGGCGATTCGTGCCACGCCGGTGCCCATCGAAATCACACTCAACGACGGTATCCGTGGGGCCGACGTTTGGTTCAACGGAATCTACGTAGGAAAGACGCCGATCCGCACGACGGCCGACGAGCTTTTCAAGAAGGTCCCCGTGTTGAAGGAGCAGCCGGCCGAGTGGACCGATCACAAAAAATGCTATTACAACCGGCATGGAAACGGACACCGACCGCTTGGCTGGGTTCACTTGCGCCCACCTACCAAGGTCATTTCCGAAGACATGGATCCCGAATACCACGAGATCTTTGCCCGGGTTGAACTCAACGGCCAGCGGATGTACGCCGCATCGGGCACCTGGTCGGAAGGCGGATCTCGCATGTTTGGCCAGATCCGGCCGGGTCACGTGCGGCTTGCGATGATGCTGCCGAATTGGGACGACGAGACTGAACTGCTCATCCAGTGTGCCCGGCTCGCCGACTACCAGGTCGACCAGGATTGGATCGACGCGGCCGAATCGTATGGAGATCGCGTGTGGGAGGCCGTCCGACGCGAGTCGGAAGACGAGCCCGCGTTGGATCGGGTGCTCGACGCTTGGGCCACGCAGCGCTACGGACTCGCCGGCGTCCGCGGGCCCGACTCGGCGTGGGACACGTTCGAGCACATCGCGGCCGAGGCCGACAAGCAACGTGGCTACAGCACCGATTCGCCGCCGGGCCGGGCAATCGAACTAATTCTCCCCTATCTCGACGCCGAGCGGCTTGTCGATCGGGCCGCCAAGCGGATTACCTCGTTTCGAACACCGCCGGCCACAAGCGCGGCCTACGGTGAGCGCGGTGGCCAACGCTTCTTCATGACCTTACCGCCGCACGCCTGGGATTCGCTCCGGCTCGTGCCCCGCGATGCCGTGCTGGCCCACGCCATCTGGAAATTGGATGAACGGCTTGACCAGCAAGACAACACGCGAGACAACCCGATCGAGCAGCGGATCACGCCGGCCTTGCTACGGTTAGACGCCAGGCCGGGCAACCTGTTTACGATGGCCGGTATCCTGGGTGGCCGCGAGTACGAGCAATTCGTGCTGCGCCACAACTGGCGAGCGAAACCGTCGGACTGGAGCGACTTTGAAAACGTGGAGCGTGTCGGCTCCGCCGAAGTGAACCGCTGGCGGTACCTGGCCGCTCATTTGGATTCGCCCGCCGGACGTGCGTTTCGCCGGAAGAACGTCGGGCCGGTCTTCGAAATGTCGGAACAGATCGTTCGCGATTCCCGGGATTTCGGGTCCAGCCGGTTTCCAGACTCTCTCGATTACCTGTTTTTCGACGTGGCCGACGGCCCGGGCTCGTTGGCCGAGCGGTTCTGGCCGAGTTTCGACCGACTGGCCACCAACGAACCCCATTCCTTGAACGAAGCCGTGGCGATTCGATGGAATTACCTGGTGCGAATGCAGCCGCGCTGCACGCCCGAGAGGTTCGCGGAGGTCTATCGGCGTTACGGCGACTGCCGCGTGATTCAAGGCAACTCGCGTAATAGTGTCCTTGCCCGGCTCGAGCCGGAGTTGCGGTTCGAAGTCCTGACGGCCCTGGTCGTGGCGGCCGAGGAATTGCCTGAGAAGAATAACCCAGGAAATCGGGAGTTTCAGCTTCGCAAGGCCAACGCGGACGACTTCGTCCAGCTCCGTCTTCAGGTGCCTTGCGAGCAGGCTGCCGATGAAATGCTCGCCTGGTTGACCGAAAACTCCAAACAGCACAAGGAGCGAATGAGCCAGGCCGAGCGAATGTCGAAGGGCGATCAATTGTCGGACCATCATCTGCGACGGCTAGCCAAGGCGAAGGACGCCGAACTGCGGCGGCTCGCGATTGAGCCGATCCGGCTGCGGCCCACGTCCGAACGCCGCGCGATGCTGCGGGACCTGCTCGCGGACAAGAACACCGACGTTCGAGCCGAAGCCGTGAAGTTAAACGCCGAATTGGAGGAACTCGCCGCCCGGACGTTGCCGGCGCGGTCGGATCAACCGTAGGGCGCTGCGAGAAGCACGGGCCGCGTACACATTCTCGTCGCGACACTTCTGTAACGTGTCCGATGTCTCGGGCCGCCGATCCGCTTCACCACCGGCGGACGGCGGCCGCTCTTTTCGACGGCGAGGGCGTCGAACGACGCTCTACTGCTTGGGTCTCTGCAGCAAGTGCTTATCGAACCAGTCGAGGGCCTCGCGAACGACCGTCGCCCGATTCTCCTTCTTCTTCATCAAATTGTGCGTGGCGCCCGGCAATATGATCAGTTTGTGGGCCACGTGCTTCTCGTCGAAGGCCGCGTCGATGCGTTGACCGTGTTTGGGGGAAACCAGGTCGTCCTTTTCGCCCATGATCACCAGCGCCGGCGCGTCGTCCGGGGTGACGTGCACCAGCGGCGAATTCTCCTTCGCCTTTTCCATGGGCAAATCGAGCGCTGGAAACCGGCGGTATGCCGGGAGCGACTCGGACGCCGACCACACCGCCACGCGCAGGTCCGTGGGCGGCACCAGCGCAACGACCGCGGCCACGCGACTGGAGTCCTTGGCCCCCACGCCCAGCAGGCCCGGCGCCCCATCCTCACCGGTCGTGCCAAGCATTAAGGCCAGGTGGCCGCCGGCACTCATTCCCATTGCCCCCAGCCGATCGACGTCCACGCCGAATCGATCAGCGTTCTTCCGCACGAACCGCACCGCCTGACGGACGTCGGCGACCGCCTCGGGAATCGAGTATCGCGGGCTGCTGCCGTGGCGGACCAGAAAGACCGTGTATCCCTTGTTCAGATACGGTACGAACAACAATTGCATCCGCTCGGGCGGCGCCCAGCGCGAGTACCATCCACCGCTCACCATGAACAGGATGCCCGCCCGATTCGCTTCGCCCTCGGGCCGCAGCACGTCCATGGTCATGGCCAGGCCGTCCTTGTGGCCGTAGACGACATCCGGCTCGATCTTCGACGACGTGCCAGACTCGGCGGCGACGCAGAGCAACGCGGGCAGGCTTGCCAGGGCCACGGCCAAAACAACGATCAAAACGAGTCGATGGTTTCTCATCTCCCACCCTTGATCTTTCTTGCTTCCCACTTCTTACCTTGTAGTCTATCCGTGCCCAAATTCGACCACAAGTGATGGACGGGCCACGCGGCAGATCACTGTTCAAGGTGAGCCGATGACGGTGAATGCTTGATAGCCAACCCCCCACGGGTGTTGACACCGCGCCGCCAACGTTCTACACTGCCGGTGAGGGTGAGCATTCGTGTTGAGGTGGGCGTCATGGCAGTTGAGTGCAGATGTCCGGGTTGTGGGCAGCGTTTCAAAGCAGCCGATGCGGCGTTGGGTCATCGGGTCAAGTGTCCCCAGTGTGCCGCAGTGATTCAATTGCCCGGCCAGGCCCCACCGGCAGCCCCGCCAAAATCGGCCCCGTCCTTTCCGCCGGATGCCGCCGCGCCTGCCTGGTTCGTCCGGACAGCCGACCAGCGGCAACACGGCCCGATGGGTAAGGAGCAACTCGACCGATTGGTTGCCGAAGGACAGCTTGATGGATTCTGCGAAGTGCGCCGGGCTGATTGGGACGAATGGCGCTTGATCGAGGAGAGTTATCCCGCGCTGGCCATCGACAACGGCGACGACGACGAGGATATGGACATCTACGGCATCGCGCCGCCCTTGCCGCCCGTCGCGAGTGCCGAACAGACGCCGCGCGTGCGGCCGTGTCCTGATTGTGGTCAGACCGTGTCGCGGCGAGCCGTGCAATGTCCCCACTGCGGATGCCCGTTGACGGAGGGAGGGCCGACACAACCGTCCTCGTTGACATCGCGCGCCGGTGTGCGAGAACAGCCCCGAGACAACCAAGGCCGTTTTGCACGCCTCCCCGGGCACGTTGGTACCCGGCATAGCCTCATTCGCCAGGTTGCATTTCTGACGATAGCTATCGTCTTGCTGATTTCCGTGGTGGTTGGGGGGATCTACGTGGGAATCCAGCTTCTCCGTCGTTCGCCGGCTCCCGTCGGGCCATCGGTCAAAGACGTTCTCAGCCAGACGCGTCCCTCCGCACCGGTGCCGGTGCAGCCTGCCTCACCGGTTGCCCAAGGCCTCACTGCCGAAGCGATTGCCCAATGCAAGAATGAGGTTGCCGAGGCCAAGGCTCGCTATGTCGACGACTATCAGCGAACGAAACAACAGACCGTATCGCAGCTTGCGCAATTGACTCGCGAGATGGACGTTCTGCGGGAACTGACCGATCCTCATTCAAAACGTCCCGCGGCCCAAGAGACGTCGAAACCGAGCCCCGAGGCGGCCCAATCCTACCAGTCGCAGCTTGAGACGCTTCGCCGCGAGTGCCGGTCCTATCTCGACGCGCACGTTACGGAACCGGCTACGCGGAAGGAGACCATCTGGAGCCTGGGCGAGGATTGGGTCAGGACTCGCGTGCCGGAGCAGACGCTGTTGGAGGGGCTTCTTCAACCTAGCGCAAAACCTCCCGACACCCCGTGAACAAATATGAAAGCACAAGAGCTTATCGATCTGTTGAAACGCTTCGATCCCGAGTCGGAGGTGCGGCTTTGTATCAACTGGCCGGGCCGGGTCAGCGAGGTCTACGAACGACTCCGGGTGGTCGACTACGGCGACGGACCGCAAATCAACGCGGATATGGACCTGCGCGGCGTGGTGGTTTATGTCGGATGTGTCCTTCACACTCGCCTTCCCTCGGAGACCCCGTCGAAGGAAATCGACCTGGGCCAATACGAAAGCACGGAAACGGCCGCCCGCGTCCGCGACTTCTTCATCGTCCACCGCAGCCTCGACGAACCGCTGAACTATCCGGATTTCGACTACCAACGGTGGATCCCCCCGCGAACCACCTCGGGCGAGTACAACGAGCAGATCGCGGCCATCCTCCGCGAGAAGCTGTTGAAAGAGTGAGCAAGTTGGTTCACCCTCGGCCGGCGAGGCGGTCGTATTCAGACATCCAACATCATTTTAAGGGACAGTCACCCCCCATTCAGAGTAAAAAACACTCTAGACGCGTCTGGTGAGCATCGCTATATTCCCTGACGATTTTTTGCCGCCCGGACTAGAGGTGCGAAAATGCGGGGTCCGACAACGCGCCGAATGGCCTATCTGCTGCCCGCTTGGCTGGCTTGCTGTGCCTTCGCGTCTGCGCAGCAGGGCGTGGACGATGCGCGCGCGCCGCGGACAACGCAAACCGTCGAGGCAACCACGGCAGCCGTTGTGGGCTCATACGATCCGGCGGCGAGCGACACCCGGCCGTACCTCATCGAGCGTCTTCCGCCGGTCGCTGACGCAGCGGCGGCCGAATGGGTCGATCCGACGCCGAAGTACGGTCAGGACTTCCCCGGCGGGTTGCTTCTGCCGCGAGACGGCCTCGATGACGGCGAATCGGCGAACAAGACGCTTCCGCCCGGCATGCGGCGTGCAGGCGTATTCCAAGGCGTCAGCTTGGGTGGATCCTGGCTTGCCACGGGCACGGGGCACGACGCCCTGGGAATCTCGGCGTCGAGCATTCGTGGCGACCTCGTCCTGCCGTCGTTGATCCCCGAGTCGTACTTGGCGATTACGCCCGGTTTCGGTGTTTACCGTTTCGACTGCCCGGGCAACTACGATATTCCCGACGACGTCTACGACGCCTCGGTCGGGTTTGGATTGCGGGGAAAACACTCCGAGCGGCTAAGCTACGAAGTCAACGTTTCGGTTGGCTCATACAGCGATTATGAAAACAGCAGCGACGACCAGGTTCGCGTGCGTGGATACGGCTCGGTCCTGTACAAGTGGAATCCGACGATCGACGTCCTGGCGGGCGTGGCCTACGTCGATCTTCAGGATTGGCCCGTTCTGCCGGTCGTTGGGTTCATCGTGCGGCCCGACGACGACCAGATTCTCAAGCTGGGTTTTCCGGAAATGGGTTACTCGCGGCGTCTTGGCGTCACGGGAGCGTTCGGCCGCCATACCGAATACTGGGGATCGGTTGGACTGGAGATGGGCGGGGGGCGATGGGTCGTCGAACGGAACGATGATTCGACCGATTGGCTGACTTATCGAGACTGGCGTCTCGTGCTTGGACTGCGGCAGAAAACACTCGACGCCTACGATCTGAAATTCGACGTAGGCTACGTCTTTGCTCGCAGAATCGAATACGACGACAATCGCGAGTCCTTCGCTCCGGACGATACGGTTTCGTTGACGCTGACCGGACGCTTTTGAACGAAAGAGAAGCGGCCGCGTGGACATCCCCCTTTTCTGAAAATCAATATCCGGCGATCGCCGGGAGCTTTTTACACAGAAACGAGTTGAGGCCCGACATGAAAGTCCGGCGATCGATAATGCTCTTGCTCGCGTGCCTGCTGGTGCTGGGCGGCTGCCGCACCGGCCAGAAGAACACGGCATTGCTCGAACAGGAGCTTCGCCTCCAGGAAGATCGCATCTACCAGTTACAGGATTCTCTGCAAGGAATGCAAATGGCCTTGGACGCCGCCAAAGAGGAAAATCAGTCGTTGCGTCGAAGCGCGATCGACGAAGGCGGCCTGCCCAGGGATTCGCGCGTCCCCGACGCGCCGACTCCCTTTCGGCCCGAGCCTCGCGGGGGAGTCTCGGAGATCCCCGACATGCCCGTTGATTTGAATATCGAGACACCCCCGGAAAGCCAGTTCCAGGACGAGGTGCCCGAGATGCTTCGAGGCGGCCGTTCGCCAAGTCGCGCAACGCCCGGCATGCTTGACATTCAGCCAGGCACCGAAGCCCCCGCCGCGATGCCCGGTTCCGAGGAAATCCCGCGTCCTTTGCCAGGAGAATCCGATCGGCAACAGCGACAGAACGACCGGGTGAGCGACGCGACCAGCCGCAGCGAAAACGCCGCGCGGATCGAAATAGGCGACTTGGCCATCGAACGAACCAACGGTCGGCGGTCGGCGGCCGCCGGCGACGGAATCTCGTTGTTCGTCGCGCCGCGCGATGAACGTGGAGAACCGTTGCCGGCCCCGGCGGCTATCTCGGTCGTCGTGGTCGATCCGGCCATCTCGGGCGAAGCAAGCCGGGTCGCGCGATGGGATTTCACACCGGAGGAAACCGCCACCCTTCGCCAACAATCGGTGGCGGGAGACGGATTCCGGTTGGGTTTGCAGTGGCCCAAGCCCGGACCGGCCCACAAGGAATTACACCTGTTTGTACGTTACACAACGGCCGATGGCCGCAACCTGGAGACGAGGATGCCCCTCGACCTGGGCCGCTTGGCCGTGGCCGGCACGCGACCAGCTCCCCAACCCGTGGCAAGCTGGCAACGCAAGATAAGCCCGTTGCCGCGAGAGCAACGCGGTACGGCAACGCCGACACGGGCAACACTCGACCGACCACGTTCAGGTTCGCCAACGGGCGAGACGTCGCCGCGCGTGGCTAGCCAACCTCGCCGACCGGTTTGGTCGCCCGAGCGAAAATGAGCTTCGTCTCCGAGTTTCAGACAATCTCGCGACAAGCGTGGACATGTCGTTCTACCTTCTTGCGTGAAAGGAGAAAGCCATGAAAGCCAATCCTCTGCAAGCGCTAGCCACGTTCGGACAAAGCATCTGGTTCGACTTCATCCGGCGGGGCATGCTCACCTCGGGCGAACTGGCGCGGATGATCGAACATGACGGCGTGAGCGGAATTACCTCGAACCCCGCGATTTTCGAGAAAGCCATCAACGGTAGCCAGGATTACGACGACGCTATCCGTGAACTGGCCACCCAAGGCAAGGATAAGCTCGAAATCTACGAAACACTGGCCATGGACGACGTTCGTCTAGCAGCCGACCTGTTCCGCAACGTCTACGATCGAACCGGCGGACGCGACGGCTACGTGAGCCTCGAAGTCTCGCCCTATCTGGCCCAGGACGCCGACGCCACGGTCGGCGAAGCGCGACGGCTCTGGGCGGCCGTCGACCGGCCCAACATCATGATCAAGGTGCCGGGTACCCTGGCCGGGCTGGCGGCCATCGAGCAGTTGATCGGCGAGGGCATCAACGTCAACGTGACGTTGTTGTTCAGCTTGGAACGCTATCGGCAGTCGGCCGCCGCCTATCTGGCCGGCCTTCGGTCGCGCGTCGGTCGAGGAGAGCCCGTCGAGCGTGTGGCCTCGGTGGCGAGCTTCTTCCTGAGCCGGATCGACACGGCGGTCGATCCGCTGCTCGAAGCGATCGTCGCCTCGGGTGGCGCACAGGCCCAAACGGCCGCCTCGCTCTTAGGCCAGGTCGCCGTGGCCAGCGGCAAGGTGGCCTACCGGATGTACGGCGAGATCTTCGAGCCCACGCGGTTCGCCGACCTGGCAGCCCAGGGTGCAAAGACACAACGTCTGCTCTGGGCCAGCACGAGCACAAAAAACCCCGACTATAGCGACGTGATGTACGTCGATCCACTCGTTGGGCCGGCGACGGTCAACACGCTACCGCTGGAGACGCTCAACGCCTATCGCGACCACGGCTCACCCAGCGCGCGGCTTGAACAGGACGTCGCGGGAGCCCAAAAAGTGCTGCAAACGCTGTCCGAGTTGGGAATCGATCTGGCCGCCGTCACGCAGCAATTGGAAGACGAGGGCATCCAGAAATTCATCGACCCGTTCGACCGGCTGCTGGCCTCGCTCGAAACCCATCGCGTGGCTGCCCTGTAGAATGCGTGCTCCGTGCTTGCACGCATCCCGCGTTTTCGCGCCGCGTCCTGGTCGTTTGATGCCTTCCGTCGAGGGGAAGAAACGCCATTCGATGCTTGACCCGACGTGGCGAATCGGGCATGATGGATACATGACGAATTGGGCGGAAGTGGTTCGGTCATGACCCACCGATCATGGACCGTGTAGATGTCAACCGAAAGGTGCTCCCATGGCGTGCGGCAGCAGAGTGTTTCGCTCATTGGTGGTTTATTCGGTGGCCGTGTTGTGTTTGGCCGTCCTGGTTTCGAGTACTCCCGCGGCGCCGTTGCGAACGTGGACCGACATGAGCGGGCGGTTCCAGATTCATGCGAAGTTCATGTCGCTTTCCGACGGTAAAGTCAAGCTGGAGCAAGACGACGGCCGGCGGATCGAAATCCCCCTGGCTAAGCTCAGCAAGGCCGATCAGCAGTACGTGGCCCAGCTTCTGGCAGCAGCCAATCCGTTCATGACCGACAAGGAGAAGGCCGCTCTGCGCGCGGCGCTTTCCACGGCCGAAACGTCCTCGGGCACAAAGGCGGCTACGCCGGTCGTGACGTCGCGCAGCCACGTCGAAACGGCCCAACCCTCGACTCGACCGACGGTACGCAGTACCAACTCGAACAAATCGCAAAGCGGCGCGGCCAGCCCGGTGGCGAGCATGCGCCGGATCGCTCCGGTCGATTGGTCCACGATCAAGAAGCTGGAAATGCCACCGCCCATGGGTCAGTGGAGTCTCTCGCTCGCGGCGCCGAGCGAATCGAAGGAAACGTCGGTCGGCCGTCCGGTTGTTATTCCACCCCCGGCGTTTGGACGCGAACGCGTCACCCATATCGCCATCGGTGCGGCGCGCGACCGCGCGGTCGTTGGATATTCCGGGGGCGACGGCGAATCGGCTTGGACGCGACTCGTCTCGTGCAAGCTGTCCAAGGCGGGGCGAGGCACGCTGCTCAAGCCGATCGCCGGCTACTACGTACCCGTCGGACTGCGCAACGACGATAACGGCAAGCAGTTCTTCGTCAAAGGAAACGCCTCGGGCAAGAAGGAATGCGATGTCTTGGGGCTTTGGCGAACCAAGGGCTTGACCATTGTGAAGGAGGCCGAGTGGTCGCCCTATGCCGACGTGCCGGCGGCGAGTCCCGATAAGCCGGTCGACGCCGTGGCCTGGAAGAAGATTCGCTGGGCGTCGCTGCTTGCAGGAAATCGCGCGGCCACGATGAACGAAGCGGGCACACTGGTTGTCTGGGATCTTGAGGCGGGCCGGCCGCTTTACGGTCTGGAAGCCAATGCGGGAAGCGTTCCCGACGTGAGCGCCAATCAGAGGTATCTCGCGTTCGGCGTCGGCAACGGCATCGGCGTGCTCGACCTGGACGCGGAGGAGATCGTGGTCAGGCAGGACTGGCCCGACGTTCACTTCGCATGGCCCGCGTTTCACTTCAGCCCCAGCGGCAAACGGCTCTGCTGCAACCTGCACGGTCCTCGCATTCTCGTTTGGGACTGCACCACCGGCCAGTTGCTGCGTGATCTGAAGAGCTTCTCCTTCAACATGATTACCGACGTGAATTGGGTCGACGACGAGTATCTTCTGCTGTCCCTCATGGGAACGCACTATTTGTTCAACGTGGTCGCCGAATTGCCCGTTTGGGCCTATGAAGGAGCGGAGCGAGCCGCGTCGGTGGGCGATTGCGTCTGGTTCCTGGGTTTTCCGAAGCCCAACGCGCCGGGCTTTTTCTTGCCCACGCGTCTACCCCATCCCACGGCCCAGCAAATGTTCGCCAAGGCAAAGAACGATCCCAAGCTTTTCCTCCTTGCACCAGGTACGGGCGTGCGGCTCAACCTGGGCGCGGCCGGAGCGGAGAGCCCAAAGATTGAGGATATTCTGACCAAGAAGCTGAAAGAGCGCGGGTTCAAGATTGATCCGTCGAGCTCCATCGAACTGGTCGCTTCGGTCGAGGCCGGAACGCCGCGGGAAGCCAGCATCCGGATGTCTTTCGGAAGAGAGGGCAGCGGAGACTACACGATGACACCCATGACGACCCGATTGAAGCTCGTCCATCAAGGAAAGACCCTTTGGGAGGACTCGACCACGGCATCCGGACTGTGGGGTGGGATGATCATGGTGGGCCCCAACGAGACCGTGCAGGACGTGATCAACGAATCGACCAAACCAAACTGGAGTTTCGTCGAGAAGGTCGATCTGCCTACGCGAATCCTGAGCCCCGATATCAAGGGGGCGTTGGGCGAGTCGAACGTTGCGGAACTGGCGAAGCGGCGTTAAGGCGGTCTTTCAATAGGACGTTTGGACGAGACCGGCTGGCTCGGCGGAGCAAGGTTTTTCTTGGGGAGACTCGCGACATGAGGTTTCTTTTGCGACTCATGATCTGCTTGCTGAAGGTGGCCGTGCTTCTGGTGGTCTCGTTCGCCACGTTCATGGCCATCGTCTTCTGGCTGCCGCCTTTCGTCATGCTCGTTGTGTACACGCACAAATATGCAGAGTTCTGGTTCATCCTCCTCACCGGACTTGCAGGCATGACGGCCATGGGCATTTGGCTTGGGAAACAGCTGTGCCCGTTCTGGCTAAAGGCCGTGCCGAGCGCTGTCGGCGATTTGGCGCGAGAGCAGGGCGGCGTTTCTCGCTCGCGACGCCGCCTTCAGTTCAGCCTGCGTTCGCTTCTTCTGTTCATGGTGGCTCTCTGCGTCCTGTTCAGTTGGTTTCCGGTTATGTACCATCATGCAAGACGAGAAAGCGCCGCGATGGCGGTCGTCAAGCGGGCGGGTGGATCCGCCTCTGGTTGGGGTGATGTTGTCCCGTCGCTGTGGATGCGGGAGCGTTTTGGCGACGACTTCTGCTGGCGCGCCACTTCAGTGTCCTTCCTCGATTCCGGCATCACGGACAGCAAGCTCGTTATGCTCATACCGCATCTGAAACGTCTGCGCCATCTAGAAGGACTTGGATTCCAGGGAACCGAAATTACTGACGAAGGGCTGAGAACAATTTGCCTCTCGCTTCCCTGGCTCAGCATGCTTAAGCTTCAAGAAACAGACATATCCGACAATGGAATGCAATACCTTCTGGAAGTGCGACGTCTTGAATTTCTGGATTTGTCGGGCACGCAGGTAACGGATACCTCCATTCCCACACTGTCCAAGCTGCACGACTTGGACTACCTGTCCCTGGACAAAACCGCGATTACGGATGAAGGGTGCCGCCGATTGCGGCGTGCCTTACCCAACTGCAAAATCGGCCATTACGTTCCGTTGACTGTTGGTGATTCCAGCGACTGAGCCGGATCCGGCGGTCCAATTGGTAACGCAATCCCTTTCGGGCGCACTTTTCCGCCCCGCCCTCCTTCAGAGCGTCCTATTTTCGTTTATGCTCAGCCAACCCGTGCCGAGGAAGACGGTGATGTAAGCAAAGCCATGTCTGCTACGGCTGAGCCAATTCGTATTGCCCGTTACCGCTGTACTTGAGTTTGCCCTGCCGGACAAGTTCGTCCCAAACGGCTTGCGGGAACTGGTTGGGCGGGGTGATGCCGACGATGCCCGAGGTACGACCACTGCTCATCGGTCCGACGCCGATTCGCGATTGATCGTCCAGGCAGGTCAGTTTTAGTCGCTTCCGAAAGGCCTTCATGGCGGCCTTGAGTTCGCGCGGCTCGGGTGCGGCGGGCGGTGGGGTATCGGATGAAGACATAAGCGGCTCCTTGTTGTTGCACAGTGCGTTTCAAATGCACGCTTCCAAATTCGCTGCCTGAGGCATTTTGCCCCGAAGAACAAGACAGGGCAGAAGTACCTAACCAACTCGTTCACTGACCGAGACCCCAAACAAGCCATCTACCCACGGCTAGATGCTTGACCCGGCTCGATCGATCCATCATGATATCAGACTGAGGGATAATGTCTATCTTGAGTTTACTTCGACTTAGACCACCGCTTGAGCTGAAGGCGACGTTCGCCAAGGTTGTCTGGCGTGTTTCCTGCCTCCGTCGCCGTTCGTGCCGCTGCAACCAAAGGAGCTTGGACAATGATAAAACGAGTTGCTACTGTGTTAACGCCGGTTCTCCTCCTCGCATGGCTGGCCGTCCAGGCCACGGCCGGGACGAACAAGAAAGCCGAACCGAACGCGGTGTTTCGAGCCGTCCAGGACGATCCCACTCTACCCCGCGTGTTGCTGATCGGCGATTCCATCTCGATCGGCTATACGTTGCCCGTTCGCCAGTTGCTCTCCGGCAAGGCCAATGTTCATCGCATTCCCATGAATGGTGGCGACACGGCACGCGGACTGAAACAACTCGACGCCTGGCTTGGTGACAAACCGTGGGACGTGATTCATTTCAATTGGGGTTTGCACGATCTGAAGCGACTCAAGGACGGGAAGCTCGACGCCACGGCCTCGCGAGCATGGTCTCCCGAAGCCTACGCGAGCAATCTCGACGAGCTGGTTGTACGGCTCAAGAAGACCGGCGCGACACTTGTTTGGGCAACGATAACGCCCGTGCCTGAAGGCTCCGCGGGAAGAATCAAAGGGGACGAAGTGGTTTATAACCAACTGGCGGCGAACGTCATGGCCAAGCACGGTGTGAAGGTCAACGACCTGTGGGGCTACATCATGCCGAAACTAGCCAGGACGCAGAATCCCAAAAACGTCCATTTTTCGAAAAAGGGATCCGCCCTGTTGGCCAACCAAGTGGCCAAAGCGATTACGGCTGCCTTGAACGAACGAGCATCGGCCGATTCGCCCGAGAAGCCGTAGCGGTCGCCGTTTCGAACCAGACCGATTCGAGCCACCCCCAAGAAACGCAAGACCCATCCGTGGAAGCTTCCACCCGAGATCGAGCGGCGCCTTGGCGAGTCGAGCTATGGCCGCCAGCGGGCTATTTTCGAGGTCGATCATCTGCTGCTCATTCTTCACGCTCCACCAGGGGCCGACGATCTGGATCGCGAGGCCCGCGTTTTCCTTCGTACTCCGAACGGTGCCTATTTGTGCAACGGCACGCCCGAAGGCCAGGTCAGATTGCGCCGTCTTCTTAGTGAATATCAATCGCGTTACGATGCCCTGGAGAACGCTTATCAGAGGTCACACAGTGCCGCCGAGTTGTTCGAGATCATCGAAGCGGCGACGCCGATCAGCCGCGCGGCAGGCAACATGCGCGATGCGCTTCAATCGGCTCGAGAATACGTCGAAGAAGACCCGCTGCTGATCGCCATGCGGGATGAAGCCTATGCAATTGCCCGCAACTTCGAGCTTCTTTTGTCCGATGCCCGAGGCGCGCTCGATTATCGGATTGCGCGCCATGCCGAGGCACAAGCTGATCGAGCCGAGCAGTTGGCCATCTCGCAACACAAGCTCAACGTGCTGGCCGCCATTACGTTTCCCCTGTTGATTGTGGCTACTCTGTTTGGAATGAATCTTTCGAGTGGCTTCGAGCAAGAATCGCCCCTGTGGTTCTACGGCGTCTTTGTTCTGGGGTTAATAGTGGGATTGCTCGTCTTGTCCTGGGTCATGAACAGCGGCAATAAGCGCGGTTAGCATGATAGGCTCGGTGGCCAGCACCGTGTCGCAAGTCGAGCGTGCGGTGGTAGTCATTACAGTCTCGGATGTGCCTGGACCGTAGCGCCAACGTTGATACCAAGTTTGGTTCTTCAGGGACATCGCCGTATTAGGCTTTTGGGGCAGCTAGCGGCGGCCAACGTTGCGACGGAGGAGAATGAAGGTGAGATCGTCCGGTTTTGACGGGGTGCCCTCGTCCGGCTGGGTCATGCGCCGGAGTGAGTCCCTGGCCAAGCGGTCGGCCGCGGCCTCCAGAGGGCCTTTGCGAATGCGACTCACGATTTCGCTCAAGTGAAGATTGTCGAATAGTCCATCGCTGGCCAACAATAGCGTGTCGCGCGGGGCAAGCTCTATCGGAGGCCCGATCTCGATCTTCATTTGTTCCGTACCGACTACGTTCGAAATCAGGTGTCGGTCTTCGTGAAACATGGCTTCGCGCTGGCCGAGCACGCCTGCCTCAACGGCGAAACCAACAGGCGAATGCGAAGTGGTCTGCAGCTTGATCTTCCCGCGTTGGCCCACGACAAGAATCATCGAATCACCAACGTGATATGGTCGAGCCGTCACTCCTTGTAGTTCAACGACAGCCATGGTCGTTCCGGCGCCGATTCCCATTGCCCGAACCGCGTGGTTCGCTTCCTCCAACCCATTGAGGATCCTTGTACGCGGCATGGTCTCTTTTTGCTGGCCAGCTGCGGCGGCAGCCTTCAACGATTCGATGGCCAAACGTGAAGCGTTTTGTCCCGACGGCCCGCCACCCAAACCATCGGCCACAACCAGAATCGCGCCGTGGTCGCCGCAAGCAATAATCGCTGCCGAATCCTCGTTGGCTGTTTCCTTGCCAGGCGAGCGACACGAATAGACGGCGACCACCCCGTCGCACACGAAGGCATGGACCGCGTGCTCCATATTCTGGTCAAAGTAGACCTGTGTCTTAGAGGTGAGAGTCTGGCTCATTCACGTTGACTCGCTGGCCCTGAAGTGGTCTGCCAAACCAAGCATAATAGCCTTCTCGGTTTTTGAAAAGACCATCCGGGTTTCGCTGAGGGGTATTTCAGAACATGCTACCAAATTTCTCAAAACCGACGGACAGTGCCAAATACCTGAGAATGAACGCAGCAAAGACCCGATTTACGGTCATCTGGCCGCCACTACGCTATTCCGGCGTGCTGCGGTCCTTGGCGGCCGATTCCCGGGCGCGCAATCGAGCAGTCAATTCATGCTGCCGTCCTTCGCATCGGGCCAGTGCCTCGCGGCGTCCACGATCGGTCTAGGGTTCGGAAGAACAACTATCGCCGAGGGACACCGCGCTCAGGATGACGTTCTGAAAATGCTATTCAGTGCATTTCAATCATCGGCCGAGCGGAGTATGAGTTCGGTCAACTCGGGCGGGCAGTTGAGCCGGATAGGCACCTCGCCCGACAGTCCCCGGCTGACATGCAGAATCGTCGGCTCATGGTGAAAAATGCCGGAGGCATAACGTACGCCTTGGCGGCTTGGCGCAAGGATCGGCCCGATCAGGGGCAGCCGGAACTGGCCGCCGTGAAGATGTCCAGCCAACATGAGATCGAAGTCGAGTGCCACGGCCCAATCCAATTGGTCGGGGCTGTGCGAAAGGAGGACACGAAGTGGTCCACCGTCGGCACCGCGCGCCGGCGCGTCGCGCATGTCGGCGGCCGGTGGAAACCAGGGTAACTCGTTGCCGGCCAGCACGACCGACGAGCCGTTGATGGGGCGCTCGACCCAACGACCACCCAGATCGATCAATCCGGCGTCGCCAAGCATCCGGCGAAGTCGGTTCGTGTCGACGCGCAAGTCGTGATTGCCCAACACAAAGTAGACGCCGTGCCGAGCCACTAGTGGGCCGAGGACGTCGGGTACCCAGTCGATACACTCGTCCGTATCGACCAGATCGCCGGTCAGCGCGACCAGGTCGGGCTCCAACTCGTTGCTCAGTTGCACGACTTCCTGAAAGAAGGCTTTGCCCACCCGGCCGGTAAAATGCAAATCGGACAGATGTACGATCGAGAGTCCATCCAGCGATGCGTCGAGTCGTGGCATGGCCAGGACTCGTTCGGCAACGTCGATCTGAAGAATCTGGTTGCCCGGCAAATGGGCTAGAAGATGGTGCATGTGATCTTCAGAGACTGCTCGATTTCCTTCTGCGAGTTTGGTTTTCATGGGCTGCCTTCGATGAGACCACAACACATCGACGGGGCGATGAGTCAGACGTTTCCAAGCCCAACGTTCAAGAACCAAGACGGCCAGAACCCAGCAAATCACCAAGTAGGCCAGGGCTGATTTCGGAAGAGAAAACGACGCCGTCGGACCCATCGGGCGAAAGCCAAGGCGGACCAGGGAGAAGCTGAAGCCGACCGGAATTAGGACGATGGCCGCCAGACTCAGCCAAGTGATTTTGCCGACCAGACGGCGAGGAAGACTTGTTGCGTGGACTCGATTGACCAGACCGATCCAGAGCACCGCATGGCCCAACAGGGCGACAGAGAGGAGAATCAGATCCATCGGTCTAGGTCTTCACAGAACCCGGCACGCCCAAAACTGTTTCCACGGAATCGAGCAACTGATCGAGGCGAAACGGTTTGTAGAGGACGCTCTGGAGACCTGCCTGTCGGGCCTTGACGATCGAGTGGCCCGGATCGTAACCGTAACCGGTCATCAGCACCAGTGGCACCGTCGGGATTTCCATGATTTCCTGCAACTTGAGCATGAAATCATATCCCGAAATATCGGGTAGACGAATGTCGGCGATGATGACGTCATAGCCTCCTTCGGGCAACATGTTACGGACCATGAAGACGGCCTGAGCCCCGTTTGGAGCCGTTTCGACGACGCACCCGTAGCGTTCCAACAAAGCGTGGCCGGCGCTTCGTACGTGACTGTCCTCGTCAACCAGCAATACGTGGCGGTTATGCAGCCCGGGACGCTTCTCGAACGGCAGCGGCTGAGGGTGAGCCTGGACCGGCGCCATTTTCTGACCAACGCTTTGAATTACTTGTTTGATATCGCGGGCATGACGGAGGATTCGCTGCAGCCGTTCGACAACCTCGGGCTCATGGCCGATGTAGCGCTCCATCAGATTGACGGCCTCGCCAAGAATTTCGTCGACCGGCATTGCCACGGCCGCATGAATTTGCTCGACACTCTCGGCCGCTGCCGAGGCCTTCTCGGCCACCAGCAACTCCAACGTGTTCAGAGCAACGGCGACGTCCCGTGTGAAGATCTCGAGAAACTGCAAATCGCTTTCCGAAAACGCCCTGGGTTTGGGACTCTCGACGTTGAATGTGCCAATCACGTCGTCGTGCAAGGCCAAGGGGACGGTCAGCGAACTCTTGGCTCCCAAGGCGCCGCTGAGATAGAGCGGATCCTCAGTCGTATCCTCGCAGAGATAACTCTTGCCCGTCGCCGCCACAAATCCGGTCACGCCATTATTTTGCGGCTGGGCGAAGAGGACGCGATTGGCAGCCTCGGGTTCCATACCGACGGAGAGTAACGGTTCGAGCCGGCCGGTCTTGGCGTCGAGAAGGCGGATCTCGACAACCTCGAATTTCAAGAGATCCTGCGTGTAGTGAAGAATATTTGACTTCAGCAACTCAATCCGCTCGCGAACCGACATGCGAGACAGTTCTTCGGGCGAGAGATCGGCCAGTTCCATGCCTGCCTGATGGATGGCTGCCAGCTTCTGCTGCTGAAGCATCTCTTGAGACACGTCGCGAACCGTGACGATTAGGTGACGCGATGAGCCGTGAGGCTCGTGCACCGGTGCCGCATGGACGTGGAAAAACCGGTGGTCGTCCGCCCTCAACGTCGAACTGCTGGCAGTGCCGGTGGCCAGCGCGGTGTGGAAGGGGCAAAAATCGGGACCGAGGATTTCCGGACTGCCCATCGCACTGTAGAAGTTGGTCCCCAACAACTCCTCTTGTCCGCTCCAGCGGCGAACTTGATCGTTTGTCCAAAGAATTGTGTTCTCGCTGTCCAACAACACGACACCATCAGGCATCCCGTCGAGGATCTGTTCATTCTGCAAGAACTTCCCGATCTCGAAGGCTTGCTTCAGATAGTCCTTCGAGACATAGACCCCGTCGAACTGCTCGCGCGTCAGATAGGCCAGGCCACGCATCGGGTTCGAGGCGAACACGACCTCGAAGTTGTCGACGGCCGGTCCCAATGCTTCCTGGGCCGTTTCGCGAGAATCACAGACAAACAGAATCTTCGGTTTTTCCGACAAAGGCCAAGGGCTCCTGCGTCAATCCCCGAGTAACCCCGTCATTCGAAGAGGCAAATTGGCTACAAGTCCCCATCAAGTATAGGATAGATCACCGAATCCTACAAGCGTACCGACGTAGTACCCCTGGGCCAATCAATGGGAGGGACCGATCTCAGAGTGAGGGGGGCATCTCTGCCGTCCTCACGGTGATTCAAAGGCCGCCTCCCTTCTTGCCTATAATCTTGCATCGGAACGCAGCCCGAAAAGATTCACCGTTGCTCCAAGTCGGAACAGATTTCCGAGGTTGCTGATCTTCCGGACGCGTTCTCTTCCATACGTCCATTACAGGTGGTTGTGTCGAGGACCTCGCGGGGCGCGAAAAGGACGCTTTCCGAATACCGACGGGCTAAGGCTCGCTTTCAAGGGTATCTCGTGTACGACCCGACAATCATGGGCAGGGCAGTCTTCGATATGACGCACGCTGACTGGCAGAACCGTCGCAATCCTCCCACAATCATGACCGGGTCGTCACGGTACGGCCATGTCGCTTGAGTTCCTCCGGAGAACTAGTCGATCAAGAACCAAGAGTCGTGCCGCGCGCGGATTGCCGATATGCGACGAAACGACTGCCCCAAGAGGGCAATGGCAATCAACAGCCGGCGGTGCGCTCGTTGGCCCGACACGACGGAGGTCTTGCGATGTGGCGAGCGTTTTTTTTGGCGATAGGAATCACCTTGTGCATTGTGGGCGTGGAGTGTCTCGGCCTGGAGCGAGTCGTGCTGAAAATTCACGAGCCACCCCCCAAGGTGGCAGCCGACCCGTACAGCTTCGCCCCCAAGACGCCCGGCCCCGGTCCACGCAGGACCATCATTGTCAAGGAATACACGCCTTTCAGTTTCTTGGCTCTTGGCGTGGTGGTAATTCTCTATGCCTACGACCTTCCTCGCCGAATGAAAGCCTAAACCTGCCCCCTACTTGCCCTCGCCGAACCGGTTACGATACTCCTCGACGTGCTTGCGGTACTCGCGCGGCAATTGCTGAGTCGTAGTCGGGTCGGCCTCGCCGTACGTCGTCGTTTCGAGTTGTTCTCGAATGAGTTCACCGACGTTTCCCTTCCGGTTGGAGCCCGGCGCATATCCGGAAACGACCATCGGACCCGCCCCCACCTCCTGCGCAACCTTCGAATCGTGAAAGGCGGCGTTCAGTTGCTTGCCGCGTGGTCCGCCCGGCACGTGGTCCTTGCCCGCTCGAAGACCACTGCCTGCCTGATCCGTTTCGCACAGCGGGCAGCCGGTTCCCTGGCAATGCGGACAACACATTTCGCCGCGGCACTGGGCCATTTGGTCAAGCGCCTCATCGAGCATTTCGAGTTGGCTTGACTCTTGCTGAAGCTCGCCCAGATGGTCGCTCAACTCCTGCATGGCCGTATGCGCCTCGCCAAGCCGGTCCTCCTTGCAGCAGTCGGAACATTCCTTCAGTTGTCCGGCCAACTTGTCGAGCATATCGGTCCGCGGCAATTGTCTCCGCAGCCTGGCTAGTTGCTCCTCAAACTTGCTAGCCTGTTCGCTCTGGCCGATGTCGCGGAGTTTCCTGATTTCGTTCTCGAGTGTCTGCTCCATTTTTCGATGCGCTTCGGCGATTTTCTCCAATTTCCGGGCCATCTGGGCCATCTGTTGGGCAAGTTGCTGCCGCTGTGGCTCATCGAGATTCTCCGATGCGAGTTGTTCGCGGAGTCTCTCGAGTTCTTCGGCCGCCTTGCCAAAATCGCCTTGCTTCATGGCCTTGGCCAACCGTTCGCCCGGACCAGAGGCGAGATTCTTCAACTTTTTGAGTTGATCGCGCAGCCGGTCGGCGCCAGCGGCCTTGTCTCGTTGATCCTTGAGTTGCTTGGTCCAATCGTTGAGCTTCATCAGGGCCTTTTTCCGATCGGCCGGTGGATTCGCTCGAAACCGCTTGAGATCCTGCTGAAGCAATTCCAGGATGTTTTCAATTTCGGAGAAATTTCGCGTCTCGGCCTTCCTGTGCTGTTCGGTCAGCCGGCGCTGGAGTTTCCTGGTCGACGTCTCAAATTGCTTTCGGGCCGCAGTCCCCTTGGCTTGGGCCGAGTGGTCGTTTTCCGCCGGGCCAACCAGCGCGATCAGTATTAGTGTCAGCGCGGCCGGCGCCAGCGGATAGAGCAACCGGCGGCTTGGTGTGATCCGCATCCGGGCGGAGACGTCGATTCGCTCGACCCGACGGGCCGCATCGGCGATCAGTGCTTGCCCTGCCTGGCTCTGGCGTTCGGTCTCGGAGATCGCCCAAGCGCTGGATACCCGTTCCTTCAAGTCGAAGCGTTGATCGATTTCGACCGCCGCGTCGATCGAACGACATCCGGCAGCCACGGTCCGGACCCAAGCCACCGCGATGCCCAACACGACCGCGCCGGCCGGCCAGAGCCAAGGAGGCAACTCGGGCAACCAGAACCGGCCGACCAGAACCAAGGCAACACTCGCGCCGAGCGTGCCCGTACACGTCCACGCACACGTTTCGAGGAACCGTTGCAGGCTCAATCGCTGCCGGGCTCGACGCACCTGTTTGTCGATTCTGTCCACGGTCGTGTCCGTTGGGGGTTCTCGGATCGAATGGATTGCCGTGTCTCTCGCATTTATTATATCGCCTCGTTTGGCTCGGGCATCCTTGCCTGGTCGCGAGAGGAGACGCTTTTCATCACGCGATCGTTTGCTATCATGAACAGTCTAGTCCGCCGATTGCCCCTTGAGTGGGGGATTTCAGGGGGACACGCCTTTTGAGGATTTGTCATGGCTGAATTTCGCACCGAGCATGATTCGATGGGCCCGGTTCAATTGCCGGCTGTCGCCTACTACGGCGCACAGACCCAACGAGCGGTCGATAATTTCCGGATCTCCGGCCGGCGGCTCCCCCCTTCGATGATCCACGCCCTGGGGCTGGTCAAATGGGCCGCCGCCACGGTCAATCGCGACCTGGGCAAGTTGGCCGGCTCGGCCAGACGCCCGTTGGACGACCGGCAGGTCGAAGCCCTGTTGGCTGCCGCTCGCGAGGTTTGCGAGGGACAACTCGACGGCCAGTTTCCGCTGGACGTCTATCAGACCGGCTCGGGCACGTCGAGCAACATGAACGCCAACGAGGTGATTGCCAATCGGGCTATCGAACTTTCTGGCGGCGACCGGCTGGCCGACGAGCGGCCGATCCATCCGAACGATCACGTGAACCTGGGCCAGAGCACCAACGACGTCTTTCCCACCGCGATCCACGTGGCCGTGGCCCTGGCGATCGAGAAGGAACTGATCCCCGCGATGAAGCGAGCCCGCCACGCCCTGGCCGCCCGAGCAGACGAGTGGCAGAAAGTGCTCAAGATTGGCCGCACCCATCTGAACGATGCCACGCCAATGACCCTTGGCCAGGAAATCGGGGGCATGGCGCGGCAGTTGGAGTTGTCGATTGATCGGGCCGAGCGGGCGCGCGACGCCGTGCTCGAATTGCCTATCGGCGGCACGGCCGTCGGCACGGGCGTCAATACCCATCCCGAGTTTGGCACGCGCGTCTGCGGACTGCTAGCCGACGAAACAAGTATCGCGTTTGTCGAAGCGGCCGACCATTTCGAAGCCAACGCCCAGCGCGACGCACTGGTCGAGTGTCACGGCAACCTCCGCGCGATCGCCACGACGCTGTTCAACGTGGCCAACAACCTCCGTTGGCTCGCCTCGGGGCCGCGTTGCGGATTTCACGAAATTCGCCTCGGCGAGTTGCAACCAGGCAGTTCGATCATGCCCGGCAAAGTCAACCCCGTGATGTGCGAAAGCTTGATGCAGGTAGCCGCTCGCGTGATGGGCCACGACCAGACGGTCGCCTTCTGTGGCGCGGCCGGCGGCCAGTTTCAGTTGAACATCATGATGCCCGTCATGGCCGACACCGTGCTGGAGAGCATTAGCCTAATGGTCGGTGGTACGACAGCTTTCGCCGAGTTATGTCTGGCCGAAATGGAAGCCAACCCGGACGTCTGCCAGGCGGCCGTCGAAAAGAGTCTGGCGATGGCCACCGCGTTGAATCCCTACATTGGCTATGAGCGGGCCGCCGAGTTGGCCAAAGAAGCCTTCGCCTCGGGAAAGACGATCCGCGAGGTGTGCCGCGAGAAAAAAGTGCTCGGCAAGCAACAACTCGACGAAGCCCTCGACCCGTGGCGGATGACGGAACCGGAAAAGTAGGTCGGGGGCGTGCCGCGC
>JAFGIR010000436.1 GCA_016929515.1 Pirellulales bacterium
AAAGGAAGTTGAGGCCAGAGCCACGAACAGTCCAAAACGTCGCATCCGGCAGAGAAGAGGGGTTGCTTCGGTCCGTTTCTGTGCCACGTCTCGGATGAACATGACTGAAAACACAGAAGACCGTTGCCGCATGTTTTTCTGCAGCAAGAAGTTAGAAAGTATCCCCGACAGGATTCGAACCTGTAACCTTCGGCTCCGGAGGCCGACGCGCTATCCAATTGTGCCACGGGGACGTGTGTGTGAAAGTGTCGTGACCCTCGTATCTTACTGAAACGGGGGACTGCTCGCAACTGCCCAGGTGTGAGGTTCTGTTCGAAGATTGCCCTTATGGGGGTAGTAGCAGTGGGGCAGGGTGGAAGAGGTCGTGTCTGAAGCGGCGAGGTGCACTGCTAGGCGGAGCGATTCGTGCCGAGCGAGAAATCGAGAATACCCTGGCTCCGCGCCAAACGCTTCTCGGACCGTCCAGCCCTATCCGAATAGCGGCTCTCGTGGAGAATGCCCTAGCGGGCCGTTCCTTCCGGATCGGACCAGATGGCCCGACCCGCTCCCCGTGCCTCGTCCTCGGCGCGCCGGAATCGGGTCTTCATTGCCGTGGAGTAATAGAAACTGGTTCTGGCCCTGGCCAGCCCGGCTCGGATCAACTCCTCGTTGAGCATCCGGTTGCCAACCCAGACATACGCCAAAAAGCGATCGTAGATGTCTCGCTGCTCGCGGTCCAATTGAAGTCGCACGCGACCGCCAGAGACAAACTGTTTGGTAAATTCGGCGGCCTCTGGTCCCCAGGGTTCAATTGGGCAGTTCCGTTTGACGGTTTCAGGTGTATCGGCGCCGATCAGCCGGATGCGCGCCCCGTTCGTCAGCAACAGCGTGTCTCCGTCGATGACCCGCTCGATCTGGTAGGCGCCTTCGGCCAACGATGCCGGTACCGGCGGCCGATCTTGCTCTTGCTGTAGACGCCAAGCCAAGAGAGCAATGAGCAGGAGAAGGGCCACCAGACCGAGAGGCGATCTTGATCGGAGCGGTCGGTGATAGCGGCGGCCGGTACGTCGAACCATGATGTGATATCTTCATACAGAACTGATAAAGCGGAAGCCGTTGGCGCACGACCCGATACACTGTTTATTCCAAATGACGGACTACGGAACTGGTCCGAGCCTTACAGATTCATCGTATCCGATTGTCCGAAGGCTTGCCGCTTTCTTCGAGGCAGGATGATGTGTCGGATCGCCAGCCCACAGGCAACCGGCAGAAGAAACAGGGCAACCCAAATCAAAACATTCAAACCGACAATCAGAAGCGGTGCTGCCACGACGTAATCAACCCAGTGATCGTTCTCAAGACGAAAGATAACCGTGGGGAAAGGCACACCCATGACGCGGAGGTCTTGGCCGGCGTGGTACTCGAATCGGAAGTTTATCCAGACACTCAATACGACGGCAGCCAGCGCGAGCGCCACGGCGGACCATCGCCAAATCCAAGGCGTCCGAAGTCTCAATAATGCGATGAACGTGCCAACAACGACTCCCGCGGCAAGAGCTGTTCCGAGCAAGAAAATCAGAAGACCCATATTAACCACTCAGGCGTTCCGATCAGGATCGGCGAGAGCCCGTGATGGGTGAAGTGCGCCGACTTCAGTTCTGGCTGAAGTTGAACAGCTTGGCGGTCTCGCGTCCGAGGGGATTTTTCACGAATTTCTTATGACAGTCGGGACACAAGTCGAATCGCAACTGACGGTACACGTCGGCACCGATTTGATCGCTGTCGGCTTCCTCGAGTTGTTCGAGGATATCCTGGATTTCCTGCAAATGGTTACGTTCGTCACTCTCCTCGTCGGCGACCATGGGATCGAAGGCCGCATAGACTTCCATCTTGACGACGTAACGCAGGTCTTCTTCCGGATCGAGTTCTCGGTGGCACAGATCGCAACAATATCGAATCATTGACCCACTCCCCATGAAGAAGAAGTCAGTGTAAGTCTGCCCGGCGGGCTTCCGAACCCTCGGAAAAGATCTCCCAGTCGTTTCGTGCCAGGTTGCCAAGATACCAGCGATATCGGAGTAGCCCGATCGCGCCGCCGATCGTTCTGGAGTTGGTCTCCTCCAGAACCCGACAACCAGCAATAACTTCATACTAATGAAAACGAATGGAGTGAGGCAAGGCGTCCTGAAAGATTTTTCTTTCATGAAATTCCACGGAATCCATGCACGACAATCCCCGTGTCAACCGGCTTGGTACCTTGCCGGAGGCGACTCGATCAGCCAATGATTCCGTTGCGAACGCATGCTGCGATAGTACTGGTATCCGATCGCGGGACGATGTAGAATGATTGTTCACCAAGGATTGAATCGGATGCACCGGCTGTTTAGGCAAAATAGGTGCTTCGTTGGTCAGGTCCACGGCGGGGATATTCTCGGTGGGGGGTGGCGCTTTGGCCACTTTGGTCTTGCCCGATGGGCTGGCCATGTGCGAAAAGTGTCAAGGAGGCTCAGCTTATGGCAACGGCGGGGAAATCCGATGCCCTGAGTGCCAGCGTCTTGGTGCTCAATCGCCATTATGTGGCTATCCACGTTGTGGGGGTGCGTCGTGCCTTTGGCTTCCTGCTTGGCGAGCTGGCCGAGGTTATCCATGACGAAGAAGGCGCCTTTGCCAATTATGATTTCGAGACTTGGCGAGAAATCAGCGCGCTTCGCAGGACGGAGAAACGTCCGGAAGACGATTGGATCAAGGCGGTCCACTTCGAGATCCAGGTTCCCCGCGTGCTTCGCCTGCTTTTCTACGACCGGATGCCTCGTCATACGATTCGTCTGAGTCGTCAGGCCGTCTTTGCCCGGGATGCCAGCCGGTGCCAATACTGTGGCCGTCAGTTCCCGACAAGCCAACTGAGTTTGGATCATGTGACTCCGCGCAGTCGGGGTGGGATGAGCACCTGGGAAAACATGGTTTGTGCATGTTTGAAGTGCAATATCAGGAAGGGGGGACGCACACCTCGTGAAGCGCACATGACCTTGGTTCGGCAGCCCGTCCGGCCAAGGTACAATCCGCTCATGGCACTGAAGTTGCAGAATCCGAAGTATTCAAGTTGGCGAACCTGGGTTAACATCGGTATGCATGAGGACGCATCTCACGATCAGACGCTAGCCCAACGTGAATCGCCGCAATATGAAGAAGGTACGCTGAAGACGGCATGATGGATCTTCCTTGAGACGGGAAAACACAGTTCCCTCCAAACTGAATTGCCGTGGAAAACCGAGGGCCTATGTAACGAGCCTGCATCCGTCGGCGGACGTTAGATCGGGCTGCTCCGGTTACTCCTCCGCCAGGGGGTCTTTTTTCTCGGTGATCGGCTCGCATTGAGGAGCCATTTCGGCGTTCAGCACGATATACTCGTGCCATTTCTTCGGCACGTTCTCGTCCAGGTAGATGGCTTCGACCGGACATTCGGCCACGCACGCTTCGCAGTCGATGCATTCGTCCGGGTCGATATAGAGCATCTTTTCTCCCTCGCGAAAACAATCGACCGGGCAGACGACAACACAGTCGGTGTACTTGCACTCGTAGCACGGCTTGCATACGACGTGGGCCATCAGACGGGTACTCCTTATGTCAGAAGGACCGAACAGCGGGCGAGTCCTCTACGCAACCACCCCTCGATCGCTTGCGGCCGGCGGGCGTCTTTCGACTGCCAAGAGCTCGGAACCGTGGATCCGTCTCCTTCTTCCGCTCGATCCAAGTCTTTGTAGCAGAAGCATTTGAATGTGCTTCAGCGACGAAGATAACTCGTGAAATCTTAGTGTTGGGGACCGGGGCTGTCAACCCTCTCTGGGACTGTTTGCCCCGCCCTTCGTCTTGCCCGAAAGATCATTTCGGTCTACAATCGAAGTGTATCGGGCACCGGGGGCCAGCGAGTGCAGGGACGCCTCGCGATCCGGTTTGTTGCGGTCGCCGAGGCGTCGTTAATCGTCGCCCGATCACTCTTTCGACGGGGATCCGAGCGTGGCGCTTTCCGAAATCGATCGCAATTTGCTGAAGCGGTGTCTGCAGAGGAAACCCCGTGCCTGGGAGGACTTTGCGGACCGGTTCATGGGTTTGGTGGTCCACGTGGTGAATCACACGGCCCAGGCGCGCAGCGTACGATTGACTGCCGAGGACCGGGACGACCTGTGCGCTGAGGTCTTCTTGACGCTGATCAGAGATGATTACGCCGTGCTGCGCCGGTTCCGTGGACAGAGTTCGCTGGCCACCTACCTGACCGTGATTGCGCGGCGCGTGGTGGTCAAGGAAATCTTGACTCGGAAGTCGGCAGCCCGGCTCGACAACGGTGGAATCGTCCGATCGGTCCCCGACACGCAACAATCGGTCGAGCAGCGGATCGAGGACGCCGAAGAGGTCCATCGTCTTCTGGAGAGTCTGCAGGGCACCGAAGCCCAAGTTGTGCGGATGTATCATCTCGAAGGCAAGAATTACTACGAGATTAGCGTGGCGGTCGGGCTGTCGGAAAACAGCATTGGCCCCATGCTCAGCCGTGCCCGAGCCAAGATGCGCAAGGCCGGCGTGAATCCCACCTCTGGCTAGACGGTGCCCGAGTAAACTCGGGTGGATTTCCCCCCTTTCTCCGATGCAGCGTCTGGACCGCGCGGTTGCTTAACCAAATCATTGCCTTCGGCGCATGCCCATGGTAGAGTAAAGGTCAGCACGCGGCGCAACACTCCTGCCTGAATTCCCACCTCAAGGAGATGTTTCCTATGTTCGATGCGATCGTCGCAATATCGATTCTCTGCTTCGCGGCGGGAGTCGAACGCGACACGCCGAAGCGAGTTGTCCAGGGTGACGTGTGTTGTCGCGTGTTGCTTATCGATTTCGAGGGCCGCGAGCACGTCCATCCACGGGAGTCGTTCGAGGCGATCTTCTTCGGCAACAAGGTGCGCGTCACGCCCGATCGTTTCAAGGAACCCATGTGCGGCTCGGCCCGCGACTACTTCGGCGAGCTTTCCAATGGGCGACTGCGTCTGACGGGCGAGGTGATGCCGTGGGTCCGATCGCGGCTGAAAGCCGAGGAGCTTCCTCACTGGACGACGACGCGGGACGGCGGTCGCGACTGGTGGCAGCCGGTCGTTGCCGACGCGATGAGCCTGAACAACATTCCGAAAGACGACCGCATCAACGGGAGACCGGTCGACTTTTACGCCGTTATCTATGCCGGACCGGACCGGGGGTACTTCAAGTGTCTCGGCAAGAGTGTGTTCATGGGCGCGGGACGAAGAGGTTTGTCGAGCCGTGCGTTTCGCAAGACCAAGGTCCCCTTCTGGGAAGATCGTTGGAACGGCAAGCAGATCACCTTCAGCCCCGAACGGTGGCGCCAGGAGGAAAGCGGGCTCTACGGCGTGGGGCTGCTGTATCACGAATTGGGACACATGTTGTGCCGCTTCCGCGATCTTTACGGCGAGGACAACGGTGATTTTGGCCGCTATGCCATCATGGCGTTCGGAGAGAAAACCCACTTTCCCACCGGGCCGATTGCCTTTCACCGTTATTTGGCGGGATGGCTCTCGTACGACGTCCCCGCCCAACGAGGTCACCACCGACTGAGGCTGCCGCCGCTTCAGTTTCAGCGGGCCGTCAAGCTGGTTAATGGGCCGATGCCTTGGGCCGATGCGCTGATCGTCGAGCATCGGATGCGTCCGAGCCCCCAGGCGCGGACTCTGCCCGCCGAGGGACTGCTCGTTTACGAGACGTACGGCAACCGTCGGGTAAGAACCGTGCGTTGGGATGCCAAGGCGAAGAAGCCCGTCATGCGAGGCCAATGGATACGGCTTCTTCGCGCGGATGGAACCACGCAGAACCAGGCGGGCGACGTCTTTCGTGAAGGAACACTGACGCTCTTCGGAAACCCGTCGGCCGCTTCATCGGCAACTGGGTGTGGCTTTTGGGAGTTGGGCAATATTCATCTACCCATCACATCGACTCGACAGGGTTCTTCAACTCGGACGAACATGATCGCTAGTTTTGATGCCGTTTATCGCCCCGAGCGAGTCCCCGTCCGGCGTGGAAACGCTCCGATTCACTTGGCCAAGAGGCTTGCGCCTGGTGACTATCGCCTCTACGTTCAGGTGACGGGTGGCGCCGCGACGATCAAGGGCAAGGACGCGCTTCTGGAGATGCCCACGCCGCGAAACACACAACCACTTTGGGGGCTGGTTGACGTTCGGGTGTCAACCGAGCGACGGCGACTGAGCATCGTGCCGAGCAAGAACGCGCGGATCGAGGAAATCCAAGTGGTTCCTCGCCAACCGGTCCTTCTCAATCTGTTGGCCCAGCCCCAGGCCCAGCAATTGGCGACCAGTTTTGGCGGCCGTGTCACCACGGGCACGGCTTTGGCAAGGAACGTTTGGGTGGGTGGCGCGGTCGAGATCGTGTTGGGTGAATCCAAAGCGGCCAAGGCCACGGCGCCCATGACATGTCCGGGCGGAGTCCTGCGACTTGCCCTGCGAGACTTCTCGCCCCGCAAGGGGCCGTCGCCCGAACTGACGCTTGTCGTGAACGAAAACGGCAAGAAACAGACGTATCTGAAACGCGTGGCTCTCAGCAGCACTCAACCGGAGTTTTTTCTGGTCGATTGCCGGCATCTGCGTGGCAAGCCGATCCAACTCGAGTTCCTCCTCAAGGGACCGGAAGCCAGTCGAATCGTGCTCTGGGAGGCGGGCTTCGTGGCTCCTTGAGTCGGTGGGGACATTCAGCAAGGGCCGGCGCGAACTCGCCCATCGATGAGCCGCATCTGGGCGATTCAGAAACAAGAGATCACCAAGAACGCTGGTGCAGCGCTCGGCTCGTTGCCGCGGCATTCGGCGACGGAATTTGCGCCATGGGGGCTTGATCGAAACGTAGGTTCGGATCGCCCAGGTCGACCTGTCGGCTGCCCTCGTATTGAGGCCTGTCCCAAAGTCCCGGCCGGGCCGCCAAAAGCGTGTTGATGGCCACGTCGCCCAGGTTGATTTGCATCTTGAATTTCTGTTGCGGGCAGTTCACCACGACGACCCTCGGCATGATCAGGCCCGATGCCGGGTCGCGGCGATGTTGCCGGGCAACCGTGCTGAGCGCCAATCGTCCGGCGGCGTCGTAGAAGTGCTGCTCGTTGATCCAGCCGCCATAAGCATCGACCACCGTGACTTTCATCACCGGGCCCTCGGCCGTCTCGCGGATCGTGCGGATCTCCAGATTGCCGTCGCGACGGACGATCGGTCTTTGGTGGGGCAGGGCGGGGTCAAACTCCGCGAGCCCTAACGCGTCGATCAACTCGGCCGGAGCGATCGGAATGCGCCCTTGAGCGGCACTCTCGCAAAAACGATCGTGGCGGCAATAGTAGACCGCTTTCTGTGGGTCGGCACGGAACCAGAGCCAGAACTCCTCGTCGTTGCTGCCCAAGTCAAACTCGGGGCCGGCCGTCATGGGCATGTCGCCTTGAAGCCGGAAACAGCGAGGACGTTGCATCGCCACGCTCGCCCGAAGCTGCGGAAGTCCGGAAATGGTGATCGTTGCCCGATTCGTCGAAAACGACTCGATCCGGGAGCTGTTCGCGTTGACCGTTTGGATGACCTGCTCCAAACTGGGTTGCGGCGGAAGCGCCCTGGGCATGCCCGAGTATTGGTTCATCATCCGTGGACAGCCAGTTCCGGTAGCCGTCACGAGGAGAATCGCGAGAAACGTCAGGTCACGTCGAGGTTGGCCCATGGGAGTACGAAATCGGAAGTGAGATGTGTGAAGTAGTAGTTGCTACTTAAGCAGTTGCGCCAACTCCTCCTGAATGGCCTCGGCGCGTTGTTGGTCTGGGACGACCGCCGCGACGTGGTAGATTTCGTCTCGCCGTGGGCAGTGGAGCACAAGAATCTCGCGTCCTTGATCGTCTTCCTCGGTTTCCTCGTGGCGCATGACGCGCCGGCGAACCAGCAACAGCGAGAGGACGTATCGCAAGTCCTGCTTGTCTTCCTGATGCTCGAGCTCGTCGAAGAACTGAAGCATGACGTCGTTCGGAGCCCAGTGCTTCTTCTTGTTTTTCGCGCTGGGGATCTCTGCTTTCCACCAACCAATCGCGCCGGACGGTGGACCTTCCCACGCTTCGGCCGAGTAGTCACGACGACATGGTTCGCCCTGTTCGACCACCAGCACCGAATAATAGATATCGCCGGGGTTCAGTTCCCGATCCGTCGCGTGGCAACGTTTCGTGCATCGTTGTACTTCGAAGTCCATGGGCGGGCCGCGGTCCCCTTCTTGCGGCGCCAAAGCGTTTCCTTTGTATGACCATCGCATCCGCCGCGAAAAGACGACTGTCCCCTTCGACGCCGCAAGGGGAGGGCCATGGCAAGGCGGAAGGGTACTCGAAACGAGCATCCGACTCAATACGCGATCCGGCAGCCGGCAATTGCGACTCGTCCAAAACCAGTTGACCGTGGGTCAGGCATGCGATATTCAGCACGAATTTCACTACTGTACCACCCAGGCGAGCTAGTTTCGGCGTCGTCGCTTGTCACATTCCGGTCTGCCTGTCGTCGACCAAGGATGCGGCTTGCCGGGGTTCTACTTGACCAGTTTGGGCATCTCCTCTATTCTTAACGTGTTCGGCTGATGTTCCAGAGTCCGACGGACCGACCTTTTTGACAAGCCGGCGAGACGGCTCGATTCGTTGTCAAGCAGATCGACAGGAGTAATCTCCGTGACCCGTATGAACCTTGTGACGCGCTTGTTATTAGCGTTGGCCGGCCTCCGGCCCTAGGGTTTGTACGTCATTACCGTTCATTCAGTTGTGAAGCAAACCCAGGACTGCGAGGTTCTGGGTTTTTTTGTTCCCTCACGAAAAAAGTAATACAGGAAACGTGGCCATGCCACGGGAAGCAAGAGACCGTCGGAGGTTGGGACCAACCAGGGCATGGTTGGTGTTGCTCGGGCCGACCAGGAGTCGGCGCCGCTAGCGACAATTTGTTTTCCCAACCCATCGGCAACGAGTTCAGGGTTCGGCCCAAAGACGCTTTCCACAAGTTCATTGCCACGGCCGAAAACGTGGACTTGCCGCAACCCGCTTCCTAAAGAAAGACCTTCGGCATGACTGATTCGGAAAAACGCAATATCATCATTTTCGACACGACGCTCCGCGACGGCGAGCAATCGCCCGGCGCCAGCATGAATCTGCCCGAGAAACTCGAAATCGCGCAGGCGTTGATCGAACTGGGTGTCGACGTGATCGAGGCTGGCTTTCCCATCGTCTCGCCCGGCGACTTCGAAGCCGTCCGCGAGGTGGCCAAGATCGCCGGCCGCACGACCGTCTGCGGGCTGGCCCGGTGCCGCGA
>JAFGIR010000437.1 GCA_016929515.1 Pirellulales bacterium
GCGCCGTCGGACGCCAGCCGCTGGTCCGTCGAGCGGGCCCAACGTTGGTATGCCAACCAGCCTTGGCCCTGCGGGCTGAACTACATCCCGGCCAACTCGATCAGCTACACCGAAATGTGGATGCCCTATTGCTTTGACGCCGATTTCATCGACAAGGAACTTGCGCTGGCCGAGAAGATTGGTTTCAACTGCGTACGCGTCGTCTTGCCGTTTGTCGTCTGGGAACACGATCCCAAGGCCTTCAAAGAACGGTTCGGCACGTTCCTCGAAATCTGCGATCGCCACGGAATCAAAGTGATGCCGACGTTCTTCGACGATTGCGCCTTCGGCAACGATCCGAAACTCAAAAATCCGTGGTACGGCAAGCAGCCGGAAGTGCTCAAGGGTTGGTACGCCAACGGATGGACTCCCTCGCCGGGCCATGACATGGTTCGCGACCCGAAAACCTGGCCACGGCTCGAACGTTACGTCAAGGATCTCATGTCAACCTACCGCGACGACCCGCGGGTCTGGGTGTGGGATCTTTACAACGAGCCGGGCAACGGCGGGCTCCGCGACGTTTCGAATCCCCTGGTGAAGAAGGTGTTCGCCTGGGCTCGCGAGGTGAATCCGTCGCAGCCGCTGACGGTCGGGATGTTCAATCGCAATCAGGGGCTCAACGAAATCATCTTTGCGAACAGCGACATCATCACGTTTCACAATTACAGCAACGGCAAACATCTCGCCAACCAGATCGAGGAATTGAAGAAGCGGGGCGAAGGCCGCCCACTGATCGCCACCGAGTGGCTCAACCGCGTCTGGGGATCGAAGTCGAGGGAGTGCCTTCCCATCTTCGCGAAAGAAAACGTCGGCTGCATGCACTGGGGCTTGGTCAATGGAAAAACGCAGACGCATCTCGGCTGGGGTTGGCGACCCGGCCGTCCCGCCCCGCCCGTTTGGCAACACGACCTCTTCCACGGCGATCACAAGCCCTACGATCCCGAGGAAATCGAGCTCTTCCGCAAAACCATTAGCCAGGCTAAAGTGGGAAGCAAGGGATAGCCGCCGCTTGGATGAGGCGTCCGTCATGGGCCCCGTCGGTCGCCCTGGATTCACTTCCGATGCGAGCCTCGGCGAAACTCGCATCTCGTGAGACAGTGTTTTGCGGGAATCCCTCCACGACGACTTCCGATCAAATCGCCTCGGTGTTTCTTCCTGGCGCGAGAAGCCCGGGCGAATGTCCTTCCTGATGAGTGCAGCATGGAATCCGATCAAACCAGGCAAATACCGGCCACCGGGCGCCGCCTCGTCTCGCTCGATGCCCTCCGTGGGTTCGACATGTTCTGCATCATCGGCGGGATGACCGTGGTGCGACGCATCGCGAAGCTCATCGCCGGCGACGCTCGCGCCGGATGGTATGACGTTCTCGAGCACCAGTTGCACCACGTCAAATGGCACGGCTTCGTCTTCTACGATTTGATCTTTCCGTTGTTCGTCTTCGTGGTCGGTGTCGCCATTCCCTTCTCGCTGTGCAAACGCGTCGAACGCGGCGAGGTGACCTGGCAAGTTTACTTCAAGGTTTTTCGCCGGGCCGTGTTGTTGGTCCTCCTCGGCATGATCTACCAAGGACTGCTCGAAAAAGGGTTTTCAAGCGACCTGCGATGCACGAGCGTGCTCGGGCGGATCGGCGTGGCCTATTTCTTCGCGGCCCTGATCACGCTGAACACGACCTCGTTCCGTGCTCGCGGCCTGTGGGTCGCCGCGCTGCTGCTCGGATACTGGGCGGCGATGACCTGGATTCCCGTGCCCGGCGTCGGGGCCGGCGTCCTCGAACCCGGCAAAACGCTGGCCGACTACGTCGACCAGCAACTACTGCCCGGCAGGCTTTTCAAAGGCAATCGCGATCCCGAGGGCCTTCTGTCGACCGTCCCCGCCGTGGCCACCTGCTTGTTGGGCGTTCTGGCCGGCGCGTGGCTTCGCCGGTCCCAACCAAACGATTACGGCAAAGCGGCTGGACTGGCCACCGCCGGCGCCGCCTGTCTTGCCGCCGGCTGGCTCTGGAGCCTGACTTTTCCGTTCAACAAAAACCTATGGACCAGTTCGTTCGTCCTTTGGGCCGGCGGCTGGAGTCTGCTGCTGTTGGCCGCGTTCTATCTGATCATCGACGTCTGGCAATGGCGAAAGTGGTCGTTTTTCTTCGTCGTCATCGGCATGAATGCCATCACGATCTACATGGCCCGGCGATTTGTCGACTTCAGTGCCCTCGGCAAACTGGCCTTCGACCGAGCGCCCGTCCCCCAAGAGATCCTCGTCCCGACCGCCGCGCTGACCCTCGAATGGCTCCTCCTCTACGTCCTTTGGCGTTCCCGCATCTTCCTGAGGTTGTAACCGGCGCCAGCGAGTTGAAATAATCGCGTTGCTTGCATGGAATCAGGTCCGTCGCCACTTCACGGTTTCGTGGAAGGCCAGCACGTTTTTCAATGGCGTGTCCGGCTGGTTGCTGGTGTAGGTGCAAAAAGTCCACGCCCGTCGGAATTAGTAGCAGCGGGGGATTCGTTAACAAACACAGGGTGATTCGGGCTCGGACTCCGATGCTGAAAAATGCTTGAACCCCACTCTTTCTCCTTCTAGAGTGGAACTTGGGAGTGGGGGTATAAAGGCTCATTTTGCGGAAAGAACGTTCATTTCGCGCATCGCCGTATTCAACGGGGGTGGGAGCCTGCTGCTTCCATGTTAGCTTGATTTGGTGGGTAGTGGCCGGTTATCGAGGATGCCATGTCCTTGCCAGTACGTAACTCGACAACGGGTACTGTTTCTGTCGCGATGCTATTCCCGACGCGTCCTTCATGCTTTGGAAGGTCGCTGTACGGCATCGCTGATTTCGCAAGAAAACACGGCGGCTGGACCTTCGACATCCGGCACGACACCGCAGAAGTTACGCCAAACACTGTAATGGTTTGACGAGTCGCACCTAGACGAATTGTTTCCTGCCCCCGAGGTTATCGCCGTCATGACACCCATCGATCGCACCCACCATCCACGATTTCAGACTCGGTTGCCGGTGGTCTGGGCCGCTTGGCTTGTCTTCTCGCTCGTCGTGCCGTGGCTCTCTTGCGAAGTGGCCGCAGCCGCAACGGATCCTTTTCTCGACACGCTGCGGCGCAAAGTGGGAACCTTGCCGGCGACTCGCGCCATTACCCACGGCCCGAAGTTCCACTGGTTCGGCTATTACGACAAGTTCCAGTTCGATCCCACGGATCGTTACGTTCTGTCGATGGAGGTCGATTTCGAGCACCGCAGCCCTCGGCCCGACGATGTCATCGGGATTGGCATGATCGACCTGGAGGACGGGAATCGTTGGATTGAGCTCGGCACGTCGCGCGCCTGGTGCTGGCAGCAGGGGTGCATGTTGCAGTGGCGCCCCGGCTCCGATCGCGAGGTATTGTGGAACGATCGCGAAGGAGATCGTTTCGTGTGCCGCGTGCTGGACGTTCGCTCGGGCAAACGCCGGACGCTGCCCCGGCCCATCCATCATGTGAGTCCCGACGGGCATTGGGCGCTGGTCACCGACGTGGCTCGCGTCGGTGAGATGCGAGCCGGCTACGGCTACGTCGGCATCCCCGATCCCAACCGCGACGCGGCCGCGCCGGCCGAGTCGGGACTCTGGAAGATGAACCTCGACACGGGCGAGACCGAGCTGTTGTTTTCGTTGGCCGACATCGCTCGCGATTATCCCACCAAGCATCCCGAGAAATCGAAACACTATTTCAACCATATTCAGTGGAGTCCCGACGGATCGCGGTTTCTTTTTCTCAATCGGGGTCGTGGCGTCGGCACGCGGATGTTCACCGCCGCGGCCGACGGAAGCGACCGCCGCCTGGTTCACCTCGCATCGTCGCACTATACGTGGCGTGATCCGAAGACGATTCTGGTCTGGTCGCGCGACTACGTCCTGGTCGACGACAACGCGTCGCTGGCGAGCACGATTCTCTGGCGTGCTCCCAACGGCCACGAGTCGTACCTGCCCGGCAACGAGTGGATCGTCACCGACACCTACCCCATGGGCTCAAAGCGAGAGCAGATGGTCTATCTGCACCACTTACCGACACGCCAGTTCGTTCCGTTGGGCTTTTTTGCTTCGCCCGAGCAGTATGGTGGCGAGTGGCGATGCGACACCCACCCGCGTCTGAGTCGCGATGGGACGAAGGTTTGCATCGACTCGCCGCACGGAGGCAACGGGCGGCAGATGTATCTGATCGACATGAAGGACATTCTCGCGAACCCGCCCAAGCCCGCGACACCCAAGACCGCACAAC
>JAFGIR010000438.1 GCA_016929515.1 Pirellulales bacterium
CTGATCGACACGCCGGCGCTGGAACCGGCCGAGTTCGTCAGCCAACTCGAAACGGCCGCCCGGTCCGACACCACGATCGATCTGCCGGCCACGCTGGAAAAGGTCGAAGCGGTTCTCAAACGCGCGCGACGGGACCGGCCGGGGCTCCAACGCCAGGAAGTTTACTTTCTGAGCGACCTGTGCCGGGTCGGCTGGGTACCGCGGCAACCGCATTCGGCCGACAGCGTTTTCGTCAAGCGTGCAAGAGTTCTTGGTCGATCGGCCTCGTTGGTCGTGATCGACTTGGGCCAGCCGGGCACCGACAATCTGGCCATTACCCGGCTCGAAGCTGGCCATTCCTACGTAACCTTGGCGCGGCCGGCGGAGTTGGAAATCACGCTGCACAACTTCGGTCGTCAGAGCCGAAAGAATCAAACCGTCGAACTGCTGATCGATGCCCACCGCGTGGCCCGGCGCCCGATCGACTTGGCTGCCGGAAAATCGAGGTTGGTTCGTTTCTCTCATCGGTTCGATTCGCCCGGCTCGCACACGGTCGAAACGCGGGTCGAGAAGGACCGCCTCGCCGTGGATAACCATCGGTGGCTTGTGCTGCCGGTCCGATCAGCGCTTCGGGCGTTGTGCGTCGACGGACAACCGGGCGGCGGCGATTTCCGCGGGGCGAGTGCCTATCTGGCCGTGGCCCTGGCCCCACCGGGCCCCGAAAGTCTAGCGGCGTGGGTTCGTCCGAAGATCGTGCCCGAAAGTGCTTTGCTGGAGCTCGATCTATCGCAATACGACTGCATATTCCTGTGCAACGTGGCCCAACTGACATCGAGCGAAGCTCGCGTGCTGGGCCGTTACGTTCGCGCCGGCGGCGGATTGGTTTTCTTTCTGGGCGACCGCGTATTGGACGATCGATATAATCGCGAGTTGGTCGACAGGGAGCCGCTACTGCCGGCCCGACTGCAAGGCACGGTCGAAAACGCCAACTCGGACCTCGACCCATTGGACTATGCCCATCCGATCGTCGAACCATTTCGCGGCCAGGAAAAGGCCGGACTGATCACGACGCCTATCGAGAAATATGTCAAGCTGGCACTCGCGCCGGACACGACGGCTCGCGTCGCGCTGGCTGCCCGGTCGGGCGATCCGTTGATTGTCGAGCAGCCGCTTGGTCAAGGCCGCGTGGTGCTGGTGGCCACGTCGGCCGACACGTCTTGGACAGCCATGCCCCTTTGGCCCAGCTACGTGCCCATCGTCCAGGAAATCCTGGCCTACGCCACGGGCGGACGCATCGCGCAACGGAACATACTGGTCGGCGAACCGCTGGCGGGAGCCGTCCCGGCGTCGGCTACCGACGAGGTCGGCCGCGTGTTGTTGCCAAACGGAAGCGAGCAAACCTTGCTGGTGCGCAGCGAGCAAGGGGGTCGCGAGTGGCGATTCGACGCGACCGATCCAAGCGGCGTTTACACAGTCCGATTCGGCGCCGCCGGCGCCGACGAGTTGCGGTTTGGCGTGAATGTCGACACGAGGGAAAGCGATCTGGACAAGCTCACCGAGGAACAGTTGCGCGAGGAAGTCTGGCCCGGGGTGACGTTCGACTATCAGACGACCTGGCAGGAGTCGGACCAGCCGTCGCCGGAACCGATCGAGCGTCGCGGCAACACGGCCCGATGGCTGCTTTGCGGCGTGCTTGCACTGCTGCTTGTCGAGACGTTTCTCGGCTGGCGATTCGGACACCACACAACGCAACCCTAGCAACTCATACCGTCGATGATTTCTGTTATGAATGGCACGCTTCCAGAATGGATCCAGCGGTTGCTGGGCATCGAGGCCGGCCCCGGCGAGGGTGCCGCCTGGCAGTTGCAGCACACATGGCCCTGGGCGCCGTGGGCAAGCTTGTTGCTGGTGGTCTTCGTGGTTGGCTTCGTCGCGGCCGTCTACCTTCACGAAGGCCGGCGAGCCGGATTCAGGCTGAAAGTGTCTCTGGCGTCGATCCGCGTCGCTCTGATCGGCATCGTCCTGTTGATGATCGCCCAGTTCACGCTTTCGGTCGAGCGGACGGGCCTGCCCTACCTGGCGCTAATCGTCGACGATTCGGCGAGCATGACGATCGTCGATCGTTATGAGAAACACCGCGCCGGTTCGCTGGCCCAGCGGCTCGAAGCCACCGGCTTCGAGCCGGCGCAACCAAGTCGCGAAAACCTGGCCAAGCTGTTGCTCGTCGAGAAGCGCGCCCAATGGCTGCGCCGCTTTGCGGACGACTATAAGCTCCGTTTCTACTCGCTCCGCGGCGCGCGACAGGACCAACCTACCAACTTGGATCAACTTACTAACAAAATTCGTCAGATCCAGGCCGACGGTCCGACCACGCGGCTTGGAACAACCCTCGGCCGAGTACTGGACGACCTCCGCGGCACGACCCCGGCAGGCATTGTCCTGCTCACCGACGGCATCAATACCGAGGGGCCCGGCCTGGATTGGGCAGCCGCGCGAGCTCGAAAACGCGGCGTGCCTCTGTTTCTTGTAGGGTTGGGCAACGATCGCCCGGTCGCCGATCTCAAGTTGACCGATCTGCTGGTCGACGAAGTCGTGTTCGTCGACGACGTCGTCTATTTCGAGGCCGTGCTCAGCGCGACCGGTTACGGCGGCCGGGAACTTCGGGTCACGCTCCGCCGCGACGGAAGGCCCGACGTCTTGGCCGAGACTCGCGTGACGGCAAATCCCGATGGTCGGCCTCAAACGGTTCGGCTCCCTTATCGGCCCGACGAGACCGGCCCATTCCGATGGACCGTTGAGATCGAACCACTCCAAGGCGAGTTGCAGACCGAAAATAACCATTTGACGCGCACAATGGAAGTCCGCAAGGAGCAAATCCGCGTCCTCCTGGTGCAAGACTATCCCAACTTCGAGTATCGCTATCTGCGAAAGATGTTGGGCCGCGACAACACCATCCGGCTCGACACACTGTTGCAAGAGGCCGACCTGGCGCACGCCGAGCAGGACGCCGCGGCGCTGCCCGTCTTCCCGGTGCGCCGCGACGAGTTGTCCAAATATGATGTAATCATTCTGGGCGACGTCGACTTCAAGCGGCTGGGACAATCCGCCATGGAGAACCTCGCGTCGCTGGTCAATCGGCCGGTCGGCGGTGGAGCGCTCGTCTTCATTGCCGGGCCTGAATTTAATCCCGTGGCTTTGCGCGATACACCCTTGGAACGGTTCTTGCCGATCGCCCTGGGCAGCGTCTGGTTGCCACATCCCGACACAGCACTCCTGGACGGATTCGTGGTTCAGCCAACCGAATTAGGGCTGAACAACCCCGCCATGCAATTGGGCGACGACCCGACCCAGACGAAAGCCCTCTGGGCAAGCCTGCCACCGCTTTACTGGATGATCGACGCACCCGAGTTGAAACCGGGAGTTGTCGTGTTGGCCGTTAACCCGAATCGCATGAACGGTGCCGGGCAGCCGCTGCCGGTTATCTGCATGCAGTATGTCGGGGCAGGCAAGGTCCTAATGCACATGACCGACGAGACCTGGCGATGGCGACGTCGCGCCGGCGATCGGTACTTCGCCCGATATTGGATCCAGATGATTCGCTATCTGGCTCGATCGAAGCTGACCGACAACGATCGTCAGGCCGTGCTCACCACCGATCGGCGTGAATATCGCCAAGGTGAGATGATCCGTTTTCGGCTGCGCCTGGCCGATCCGCGGTTCCGTCCCGACGGCAACCAAGACGTCGTGCTCATGGTCGAGCAAGAAGGCCAGCGGACCCAGCGGGTTGTGATGTCACGACACGCGGTTCACGAGACGTTCGAGGGAACACTGCTCGGCGCGATCCCGGGCGGATACCACGCGTGGATTGCCTCC
>JAFGIR010000439.1 GCA_016929515.1 Pirellulales bacterium
CCCAGGTTGCCTTCTTCGATCAGGTCTTGCAGTCCGAGTCCCTTGCCCGTATAGCCTCGGGCAATATTGACAACCAAGCGCAGATTGGCTCGGACCATTCGATCGCGGGCTTCGATGTCGCCGTGCCCAATCGCAATGGCCAGCACCTGCTCGTCGTCGGCCGAGAGCAAGGCGGTTTCGTTGATCTCTCTCAGGTAGGTTTCCAGCGGAGACTGGACGGAAGAGAGAGATTTTGGTCGTTGTTGAGTCGCGGTCATGTGGAAGCGTACCGTCGGTGGAGATATTGGGGTTAGCCAGACTCCACTATCGACGAAGCGCATCCCATTTCTGCAACCGGGCGCCGCGGCGACGAGGTGAGCCGAATATGCGCGAGTTTCGGAGGATAACGAAAAGAACGGCCCTGCTCGTGTCGGACGAGCAGGGCCGTGGAAAGCGCATCGGGGGTCGTGCCCCGGAGAAGAACTACTCTTGAGTTTTTTCCTCCGATTCGGCAACTGGTTCGGCCGGTTCGGCCACCGGTTCCACCAATTCAGCCGGTTCCGCAACCGCTTCGGCGATCAGCTCGACCTGATCGCCAGACGATTCGGCCGAGTCTTCCGGTTCTGCCGGTTCTGTTTCGCGAGGGGCTTGCTCGGCTTGTGCCTTTTCTTCCGAGACCTCGCTGTCTTGTTTCGAACCACGAGGTTGAATCAACGGGCCGCTGCCGCGGCCGACGCCACCCTTCAACTCGGCCGGATCGACCGATGGCCCATTGGCGGACGGAACGGAGGAAGCTTCCTCCTTGGCTTTTTCGGCCTCATCTTCTTCGGCCCACTCAACCCGTTTTCGGGAAAGGCCAATCTTGCGTTCGTCGGGATCGACGCGGAGCACTTTGACCTCGATCTCCTCGCCCACCTTGACGATTTCTTCGGGGTTGTCGACCTTGTGATCGGCCAGTTCCGAGATGTGAAGGAGCCCTTCCAGCCCGTCCTCCAGGCCGATGAAAACACCAAAATTGGTGATCTTCGTCACGGTACCCTTCACGATCTGACCCAACTCGTATTTGCCCGGGATATCCTTTGCCCAGGGATCCTCGCTCATCTGCTTCAGCCCGAGAGCGATGCGTCGACGATTCTGGTCGACCGAGAGGACCTTGCACTCGATCTTCTGTCCCTTTTCAACCACTTCACTCGGATGGCTGATCTTGCGGGTCCAGGAGATGTCGCTGACATGGAGCAATCCGTCGATCCCTTCCTCGATTTCGATGAACGCGCCGTAGTTCGTCAGATTGCGGACGGTGCCGGTGACAATGCTGTCGGGCGGATACCGCTGGGCCACCACGTCCCAAGGATTTTCTTGGGTCTGTTTCATGCCCAAGGAGATCTCCTGCTTCTCCTTGTTGATGCCGAGCACGATCACTTCGATTTCGTCGTCGATCTGAACCAGATCGCTTGGATGTCCTATCCGTTTGGTCCACGACATTTCGCTGATGTGAACCAATCCCTCGATGCCTTCCTCGAGTTTCACAAACGCACCGTAGCTCATCACGTTGACGACGGTACCCTTGACACGTGTTCCCACCGGATACCTGGCCTCGACTTCTTCCCAAGGGCTGGGGCTTTTCTGTTTCAAACCGAGCGCGATTTTTTCCTTCTCGCGGTCGATATGCAAAATCTGGACTTCAATCTCTTCGTCAATCGACACGATTTCGGACGGATGGTTGATGCGGCCCCAACTCATGTCCGTGATATGGAGCAACCCGTCGATGCCGCCGAGATCCACGAAGGCACCAAATTCAGCGATGTTCTTGACCACGCCCTTGCGGAGTTGGCCGTCTTCCAGGCCTTCGAGCAACTGGGCTTTCTTCTCCGCGCGTTCGGCTTCGATGAGCGAGCGCCGGCTGACGACGATGTTCCGCCGCGCTTCGTCGATCTTCAGAACCATGCACTGGATCGTCCGGCCGATGTAATCGCCGATGTCGGCGGGCCGCCGGATGTCGACCTGGCTGGCCGGGAGGAAAACGTTCACGCCGATATCGACCAACAAGCCGCCCTTGATCTTGCGCGTGACCGTGCCCGTAACCACGTCGCCTTCCTGGACGGTTTCCATCACCTTCATCCAGGCTTCGATCTTCTCGGCCTTGCGCTTGCTCAGGCTAATCATGCCCCGAGAATCATCGACACGACCGAAAACGTCCTCGATTTCTTCGACGAGAACCTTGATGGTCTGGCCGGCCTCGGGCGGCTCCTCATCTTCATCCCATTCGTTTCGCATGATGAAGCCTTCGCTCTTGTAGCCCACGTCTACCAGAACGAAGTCGCCGTCGACACGGATGATCTTGCCCTCGACGATTTGATTGATGGCGACATCCTGGCCTCCCCAATCGATATCGTCACTCGATTCGCCTTCCAGCGCTGCGGAAAGCTCCTCTTGCCATTGCTCCTCGTTAAGTTCCAAGCCTCGAATTAGGTTGCGATTGACCATATTTGAATTGCTACGACCCGGATGGCGAAGCCGATCGAAAAAGCGCCGGACGAACGTGCCGGACGGCCGTCTTTCGATTTCGACCGCGCCTCCAAAACTGAATAGGAAACGGAGGACTCTTCCGGCCCCACAACATGAGGGGCAACCACGGAAAGAGCCGAACCACTAAGTTTAACAAAGCTTCTCAGTTATGGCAATTATGGCGAAGCCGTGTTTTGTGAAGAATCTCGCCGCCCCGACCACGGCGATTCCTTCAGGATGCTCGGGCCGTCCGTGTTAGGCAGGACCCGCGTCACGGCCAAGCACAGTCAGACTCACGACCGTCGTCATCCCGACGTCAATTCTGCACGGTTTGACGCGGTCGGACGGGCAGGTAGCGGCGGCTTCGGGCGATCGTCGGGTGATTACAGACTTCGGCATGATAGCGGCGAACCCTTCGCTCGACTTCCTCAACTAACGCATCCTCGCCAAGCTCTTGGATTTCCTCGGGCAGAAGGGGGGCCCCAAAATGGACGTGAATCGTCCCTAGACGGGGGAATCTCCGCCAACGAGGCCATGCCTGATACGCGCCTTCGATCGCCACGGGCACGATCGTCGCGCCCGAACGTATGGCCAAGGTGCGAATTCCCGGAAGAAACGGATGGATCAGCCCATCGTAAGTTCGCGAGCCTTCCGGAAAAACCATGATGACTTCACCCTGCTTCAAACGGCGCAACGTCTCGCGGATGCCGCCGATCCCTCGCTGCCCTTCACGATCGATCGGAAAAGCCCCGAGCGAACGAATGAACCACCCAAAGGGGGCAAAACTGAAGAGCGTTGCCCTGCCCATGTAACTCATCCGTCGAGGACAACAACAGCCGACCAAAGGCGGGTCGAGATGGCTCTGGTGGTTCGGAGCCAGGAGAATGGGGCCTTTCGCCGGGATGTTATGCATCCCCGTGCGGCGCACCCGATAGAGAAGCACCCAAAATACCTGAAGTACGCGCTGCCACAAACGATACCACAACAGGCCCACCAAGGACCGTTGCGCGGCGTTGGGCTGTCCGGCTCTCGTTCGGCTCCGGCCGACCGATTCTGGCTGTCTTGCTTGCGTGGGCGGCTTATCAGGCAAACCACGCTGTTTGTTTGCGGTGCACATAGTCAATTTTACTACACCGTATCAGCGCATGCCGTGCATCATCCGCTTGATTTTCGGCGACAGGACCAGGACGAGCACACCGACCAAGATCGGTACCACGGTCAGGATAAGGAAGAAATCACCTTGGCCGGGCAACAACGACTTGGCATCGACTCCTCGCGCGGCAATCGAATCGCCGAAGGCGGCAACGTAGCCCGCACCCGTGTTCGCGAAAAACAGAATCCCAAAATAAAGCCCCATCATCATCGACTGACATCGTACGGGCGAGAGTTTCGTGACCATTGACAGGCCGACCGGTGAGACACACAACTCCCCCCAGGTGCCAATAAGATACATGATCATGAGCCACTCGGGACCCGCGAGACCCTGTCGCGCTGCTTGAATGGCACCGAAGATCATGGCGATATAGGCGATGCCGACCAAGAGCACTCCGATACCGAACTTGACCGGCAGCGATGGCTGCATTTTGCGACGATCAAGCCAACCCCACAGCCACGCAAAGACCGGTGCGAAGAGGATAATGGCCAACGGATTGACCGACTGATACCAAGGGGTTGGAAAGGGATTCATCTGTTGATACCAAGTTTCGGGAAGCACCGTTTTCAATGCGGGAATCGTCCGATTCGTGGACTCCTCGGCAAACACCGTTAGCGAAGTGGCTTGTTGTTTCATCGCCACCCAGTATACGCCGGCGAACATCGTCAGTACGAGGATGACAATAATTCGGTCCCAGTCGACCCGAGTCAACGGCCGGGTTCGCTCGTGTTCGTCAATTTCCGCCTGTTTGATCTGTTCGGGTGTCGGCTTGTGATCCTCTTCGTGTTCGGGCCGATGGTGCGGCGGCAGCCCGATACCCTTGAGATAGAATGGTCGGAGGACTTGGTAGACCGTCAGCCCCAAGAGCATTCCAACGCCGCCCGAGGCAAAGGCCCAATGCCAGCCGATATTTTTGTAGAGAACGCCGGCCACCAGCGGAGCAATGAACGCCCCCACGTTGATGCCCATGTAGAAAATCGTGTACGCCGAATCACGGCGCGGGTCGTCGAGGCTGTAGAGTTGGCCGACCATCACGGCGGCGCACGGTTTGAAGAAACCACAACCGATGATCACCAGGAGTAGTCCCCCGGCGAACATGGAGAAGACAACCGGCGCGCTGGTCCAGTTGACGATGCCGAGATCGCCAAAGCCGAAGAACTCGGCTCCGGCCATGAAAAACTGGCCGATCGCGATGATAATTCCGCCGAGCACCAGCGAACGGTGCGTCCCCAACAGCTTGTCGGCCAACCAGCCTCCGAAAATCGGAGTCAGGTACGTCAGGCCCATGAACCAGCCACAGAACTTGTTGGCGTCGGGTTTGTCCCAGCCGAATCCCGGGCCGGGTGGAAAGCCGCTCGTGGTCCTCTCGATCAGGTAGAGCACCAGGATGCCCTGCATGGTGTAGAACGCGTACCGTTCCCACATCTCGGCGATGAATAGCACCCAGAGTCCCCTGGGGTGCTTTTTGCGGGCAGCTTTCTGGGTTCCACTCGATGCGCCGTTGGCAGCCTGGCTCATTCATACACTCCTTATCTCAAATCCTCGATCTTTCTTAATCCCAATCCCCAGTTCTAGCGCAACCCGTGCATCATCCGTTTGATGGCGGGCGAGATAAGGAAGACGATGACGCTGATCACCAACGGGGCGATGGTCAAAACGAGGAAGAAGTCGACCTGGCCTCCCCACAACGAAAACCACCGACCCGTGGCAATTTCACCAGAGAACGCGGCCAGCGTGTGGGCAATGCCGTTGGCCGCGGCGAACGAGGCGAAAAACAGCCCCATCATTAGCGACGTATACCGGGCGGGCGAAAGCTTGGTGACCATCGAGAGACTGATGGGCGACAGGCACAACTCGCCA
>JAFGIR010000440.1 GCA_016929515.1 Pirellulales bacterium
CTCCCGGTCGGCGGCAAGGGGGCGAGCGTCGTCGCGCTCAGCGCGGAGGACGGCTCGACCGTATGGACCGCCGGCGACGAGCCGGCCAGTTACTGCGGCGCCTTGCCCATTTCGTTTGAAGGCCGGCCGCTGGTGGTCGCGTTGTTGGAAAACGTCTTGACGGTGATCGACCGGCAAACCGGCGAGCTGCTCTGGAAGCAAAAGCTCTCTCGCGGCTACGACGAGCATGCCGCCTGGCCGATCTACGACGAACCGCGTTTGACGATCATGACCCCGTTTCGCAAGGGCTCCAAGCAATTCGTTCTCGAACCGTCCGGCGACGGCACGGGCGGCCAACTCGGCGTCCGGCGTTCTTGGGAAAGCACCCAGATGTCGAACGACGTCGCGTCGAGCGTCTTATACGACGGCCATGTTTATGGGTTCGACTTGCGCGACATTCAAACCAAGGCCCGGCGGGCGTCGCGGGGGACTTTTCGGGCAATGGACTTTCGCACCGGCGAAGTCGTCTGGTCGAGCGACCGGCCGGGACAGGCCAGCCTCGTGGTGGCCGACGGCAAGCTGCTGATGCTCAACGACCAGGGCGACGCGATCCTTGCCCGGGCGACACCGAAGGAATATGAAGAACTTGGCCGGGCCAATGTGTTTGGCGACGAACTCTGCTGGACCGCGCCGACGTTGAGCCGCGGACGCCTCTATCTGCGGAGTCCCACCCGAGCCGCGTGTCTTTACGTCGGAAAGCCCGAGCGGTTGAGTCCCGCGGGGCGGTCGACGGCACGGTCCACCTCCGAAATTGCCAAACCGAGGCGGTGGGATCTCTGGTGGCTGGTCGGCGGTGAGCGGCCGTTTCCGTTCGATTTGCCCGACTTCCGGGAATTGGGCCGATGGTATGGGTATAGCGTCCTGGGCGTTTTCGGCATATCGGCGGTCGTGGCGGCTCTGGCCTATCTGGTGACGCGGCGCCGTTGGCCCCGCGCCGGTCGGTTGGGAAGTCGCGCGGCGTTTTGGAGCCTTCTGGTCGTCTTGGGGCTGGTCGGAACGCCCTGGTCCAATCGGCTCTCCGAGGAGTTCGTTTTCACATGGCCGGTGGTCCTCTTCGTGGTCCACCAACTGGCCTTGACGGCGATCGTGTGGGCGCATCGAGAGACGCACCAGAGAGGCTCACCCGTGGTCGTCGTTGTCGCCACGTTGTTGTTTTTTGCTGTCGGCGTTGCTTACTTTCACCTTTGCCAGCGACTCGACCTTGCCGTACTTTGGGTCTTTTTGATGGGTTTCGTTCCCTCGTGGCTGGTGGCCGTTCCGGCCGCCTATGGGCTCCGCCGAGACCGGTGTCCTGGGTGGGATTTTTTCTGGGCGCTGGCCAGTTTCTCTGCCTATTTCTGGTGCACCGCGGCGCTGATTGCCTGGTGGCTGGCACTGGACTGACGGGGCAGGGGCCCCGTTGCTCCTGGCCGATTGAAGAGTCGATTGAAACAGCTTATGCTGAAGCCGGGCCGGTCGAAAACCGGCGAAGCTCAACCGGACGGCCCCGGCTGATCGCAACGTTTGACAGAGTTGCCGTCGGCTTTCCAAGGGGCAATCGATTTTCAAGTCTGATCCCCCCGAGAATCATCCATGGACACTTGCGACGTGGTCATCGTTGGTGCCGGCCCGGCCGGATTGATGGCTGCGTGCGGAGCGGCCCGGCGGGGGCTCGCGACGCGGTTGGTCGAGCGAAATCCCGAACCGGGTGTCAAGATTCTCATGTCGGGTGGGGGCCACTGCAACCTGACCCACGCCACCGATGCTCGCGGAATTGCCGACGCGTTTGGCTCCTCGGGCCGGTTTCTGCGGTCGGCGCTGGCCGCCTTGGACCCGGCGGCACTGGTCGAAATGATGGACCGCGAAGGCGTCCCTTGCCGGACCGAGCCGGGAGGCAAAGTCCTTCCCGCCAGCGATCGAGCCGGCGACGTCCTGGCTGCGGTTACGCGGCGACTCGCGCGAAGCGGCGCCACGTTGCTCTCCGGGCAAACGGTCGTCGAACTGGCCAAGAGCGACGACGGGTTCCGCGTGACCACGCCGCGGAGCACCATTCGTACAAGACACCTCATTCTGACCACCGGCGGGCAGTCCTATCCCGGTTGCGGTACCACGGGCGACGGTTATCGCTGGGCCGCCGAATTGGGCCATACGATCGTCGCGCCCCGACCCGCACTGGTTCCCATCGTCGTCGACGTCGATTGGGTGAAGAATCTCCAGGGAATCACGCTGCCGGACGTAGTTGTTCGGGTTGTGGCGGCGAGCGAGGAATCGGCATTGAACGTCGCGTTGCCGCGCCGCGTCCGACCGATCGCCCAACGACGCGGATCGCTGCTGTTTGCCCATTTTGGTCTTTCCGGGCCGGTTGCTCTGGATCTGAGCCGCTACGTGAGCGAGGCTCCGCGTGGGCGGCGGCCCATGCTGGTCTGCGATCTTCTGCCGGAAGTTGCCGAAGAGGAACTCGGCACGCTGTTTTCCGATGCGGCAGCGCGAGAGGGGAGCCGGTCGGTGGCGAGTCTCTTGGGTCGATGGTTGCCTCGCCGGCTTGCCGAATCGCTCTGCCGACAAACGGGACTGCCGCCCGAGCACCGCCTGGCCGAGTTGCCGCGCGGCGATCGGAACCGGCTCGCGCGGACGGTCAAACAACTGACCTTGCACACGACGGGCACGCTCGGTTTCGAGAAGGCCGAAGTCACCGCCGGCGGCGTCGCGCTAGACGAGATCGATTCGCGAACCATGCAGAGCAAGCAAGTGCCGGGGCTGTTCATTGCCGGCGAACTGCTTGATCTCGACGGCCCAATCGGCGGGTTCAACCTGCAAGCCGCCTTCAGCACGGGCCACCTGGCCGGGCAGAGCGTCGATTGACGTCTGCCACGGACTACTTATGATGTTTCGGCCGGAACAGGGTGTCCACGTCGCCGCGTGGTTCGTTTCTTGCCGAATCCCAATAGGGCGAGGCGTGGCGGAGCCGTTGGACGATTTGGGGAAAGACCTCGATGATCCGGTCGATGTCTTCCTCCGTGCTGTAGCGGCTGAGGCTGAAGCGGATCGAACCATGCACGGCCGTGAACGGCACCTTCAGAGCGAGGAGTACATGCGACGGTTCGAGCGAGCCGGACGTGCAGGCCGAACCGCTCGAAGCGCAAATGCCCGCCGAGCTGAGCTCGAACAAGATGCCTTCGCCCTCGATGTAATGGCACGAAAGATTCGACGTATTCGGCAACCGCGGGGCTTTTTGGCCGTTGATCTGAACGTAGGGGATTTTTTCGACCAGGACCGTTTCGAGCCGGTCGCGCAGACGGCCGATGTGCGCCGTGTCCTCGTCGTGCCTCTCGGCCGCCAGGGCCACGGCCCGGGCCATTCCGACGATCAACGCGACGTTTTCCGTGCCTGCCCGGCGTCCGTCTTCTTGATGGCCTCCGATCATGAACGGCCGGCACGGCGTGCCGCGCCGGATGAACAAGGCGCCGACGCCCTTGGGGGCGTGCAGCTTATGGCCCGAGAAAGAGAGCAGATCGACGCCGGCGAAGCCGCCGGTCAAATCGATCGGCAGCTTGCCGAGGGACTGGGTTGCGTCGGTGTGAAAGACGATTTGCGGATCGGTTTCCTTCGTAATCCGGGCGAGCTGCTCCACGGGAAACACGACGCCCGTCTCGTTGTTGGCGTGCATGATCGAGACGAGCAGCGTGTCGGAGCGCAGCGCTCGGATGAACTCGCCCATGTCGAGGTTGCCGTCGCCGTCGACCGGAAGAAACGTGACTTCGCAGCCACTGCGCTGAAGATGTTTGCACACTTCGAGCACGGCCGGGTGTTCGACCGCGGTGGTCACGACATGGCGGCGCTGCGGGTTGGCGGCGACCACGCCTTGGAGGGCCGTGTTGTTGCTTTCGGTCGCGCAGGACGTGAAGAGAATCTCCTTTGGGTCGACGCCGCCGAGGTGCCGGGCAATCTCGGCTCGCGCGGCGGCCACCGTGGCGGCCACCGGTCGGGCCGACTCGTACATCGAACTCGGGTTGAAGTACTGGTCCTTGAAGAAAGGTAGCATCGCGTCGAGTACTTCCGGCGCGACCTGGGTCGTGGCGTTGTTGTCGGCGTAAACAAGCTTCATGGACACCGCTTCTTTTCTGAAACCACGGAGGCGCTGGTGCGATCGGCAATCTCGAAATCCTCTACCTCACACCAGAATCAAGCGAATCCGCTCGTCAATCTGTTCTTTGAGAGGCTCTTCGATTATTAATTTCAACCTCTGGGCGGCTGTCTCGCACCCGGCACACGTGCCCGAGAGGCGGCAGTAGACCAGCGTATCCTTGATGTCGACGATCTCGATGTTGCCGCCGTCCTTCTGCAGTTGCGGCCGGATGTATTCCTCGATCACCTTGTCGACCTTCTTGTTGAACTGATAGGGTGACAGCCCCGGCGCGGGCTCTTTCGTCTGGGTCGCGGCGGGGGCGTTTGCGTCGGTTTGCATGGCGAAGTTTGGCAGCACGGGCAATTGCATCAGGTGTGCTCCCCAGATGTCGTTCAGCAGATCCTGGAGCCCGCCGGGCACGTGGTGGCACGACATGCACGCGCCGCCCGCCTTGACGGCGTTGGTGATTTCGGGAATGGTCTTCAGGTTGAGTTCCTTGATTTTGCGCCGCAAGTAAGGTTCGGTCAACGAGAAGCACTTGCAGACGACCCGGCCTTCTTCTTTTTCGTCGGGATGGATGTCGACGCCCAGCTTCTGCAGGTCGACGCCGCGGCGCTGTGCCCAATTGAACACGGCCGCTTCGAGCGCCTCGGCGCCCATCACCGAGCAATGGATCTTCTGATTGGGCAGCCCTTCGAGATAGTCGACGATGTCCTGATTCTTGATCTTCAGCGCTTCGATCGGCGTGTAGCGGCCTTGCTCGATCAACGCGCAGAGCGCTTCGGAGGCCGCAATGGCCGACGTACAACCAAACGTCAAGTAACGCGCGTCGGTGATGACGTCCTGCGTCGGGTCGGTCGGGTGGCGCTCGACACGAAACGTGAAACGCATCGCGTCGCCACAGGCCATCGAACCGTGCTCGCCCAGTCCGTCGGGCTCTTCGATCTCGCCCAGGTGCGTGCCCGGCTTGCCGTGGACGGCGTCCATGAAAAGCTGCTTGGTTTTCTCGCTATAATCCCATGCCATCACTCATCTCCGAACCCATGACTTTGCCGACAGTTACTGCCGGTTCGTCCCGTTGTGCTACACCACGGTCCACCGAATTCTACCTTTTCCGGCCAGCCCGCGGCCACCCGACCAACAGGGCCACGGCGAAAGACGGCGGGAAAACGGATCTTCTTTGACGGGGATGCCTGTCAAAGACACTTCGGCCACGCCGTGCCCAGGATTTCCGGGCAAACCGAGCCCGAGTTGCCCCAAACCCCTTAGTCTGACAGAGGGATCAGCCGCGGACAAGACCCCCGATTGCCGTGGGCCGGCCGTGGGTAGTCGATTTGTCGGCTCAGGCGTCGGCGTCGTGCCGATAGACGACCACGCGGACTCTTTCGAGCGTGACCAGGCCTTCGGTGATCATCTGATCCAGATCGGGAAGGAACGCTTCGATCCGTTCCTCGGTGTCGACGATTTCGACGACGACCGGCAGGTCTTCCGAAAGTCGCAGGACTTTCGACGTATGGATGCGGCTGCTGGCTCCGAAGCCGAGGAAACCGCGGACGACGGTGGTGCCGGCCAGGCCTCGGCGGCGTGCTTCTTCGACGAGGACCTCGTAGAGCGGCTTGCCGCCCACCTTGTCGCTTTCGCCGATGAAGATCCGCAGAAGCGAGGCTTCCGAAGGAAGTTTCATGGATCGATCCTCCTGTCGCTGTGACGCTTTGGCCGTTGAGACAAGGCGTCTTGTGTGAAAAGGAAGCCAGGGAAAGGGGAAAAAGCCAAGCCGACTGCGTCTCTGCTTATCTTGTTCATCCTGTAAACCCTGTCAAGAAGAGACGGGCAGGATTTACAGGATGGACAAGATGAATTGAAAATGGATTGGAGCGAGAGGTATGGAGGTTTTATGCTTGTCCAGTGCTCGTGCTTCTTGTCAAACGATTCGCCCGAGCGCGGCCCCGGTCAACAGGGCGACGAACCCAAGGCCGTTCTGCAGGCCCATGTTGGCTGCCGCGTAGAGCCACTCGGCCGAGCGGACCAACTCGCCCGTCTCGAGCATGTAGGCCGAAAACGTGGTGAACGCCCCCATGAACCCAACCAACAAGATTACCCGCGTTTCGCCCGAGACGGGCCATCGGCTCTCGAACAGCGCGGCAAGCAGGCCGACCAGGAAGCAGCCGGTGAGGTTCACGGCCAACGTTCCCCAAGGAAACGTCGCGCCGTCGATCCGGTGCACCAGCCCGGCCAGCCCATAGCGAGCGATCGTCCCGAGGCTTCCGGCGAGAGCCAAGAGTGCAAGCTTCTGAATCATCCAAGGAGTCCTCCTCTTGGCCCGGCGCACAGA
>JAFGIR010000441.1 GCA_016929515.1 Pirellulales bacterium
CGAAATGCTCGGCAACTTCAGTTTCGGCGACTATTTCAAGCGCGAAGCGATCGTGTGGGCGTGGGAGTTTCTGACGGCCAAGAGTTGGCTTGGCCTCAATCCCGAGCGGCTCTCGGCAACCATTTATCTCGACGACGATGAAGCCGCCGCGGTTTGGCTCCGCGACGTGAAACTCCCGGCGGAGCGGCTCCAGCGAATCGGCGAGGACGAAAACTTTTGGCCGGCCAGCGCCCCGAGCCAGGGACCCGACGGCGTCTGCGGCCCGTGCAGCGAAATCTACTACCACACCGACTCGGGCGAGGTCGAGATTTGGAACCTGGTTTTCACGCAGTTCAACCGCGTCGGCGATCCGCCCGACAACCTGCGCCCGCTGCCGAGCAAGAACATCGACACGGGCATGGGGCTCGAACGGACGGCCGCCGTGCTGCAGGGCGTCGAGACGAACTACCACATCGACATCCTTCGTCCGCTGGTCGAAGCGGCTGGCGAGATCTGCGGCGTGCCGTACGATTCGGAAAGCGAGGAAGGTCGCCGCTTGCGGCGGATTGCCGACCACGTTCGGGCGTGCACTTTTGCCGTGCACGAAAACGTCTATCCGGGGCCGAACAAAGAGAAATACGTCGTCAAGCGGCTGCTGCGCCGCGCGGTGCTCGACGGCCGTCAGTTGGGCGTCCGCGACCCGTTTCTGCACAAATTGGTCCCGACCGTGGCCGAGTTGATGGCCGGTCCCTATCCGGAGTTGGGCGAAACCACTGCTCGCGTGGCCCAGGTCATCGAAGGCGAGGAAAGCAACTTCCTGGGGACGATCGATGGCGGCCTTGATCGGATCAACCGGGTCTTCGCGCAGATGAAAAAACAGAATCGCGGCATGGTCTCCGGCGCCGAAGCCGCCGAAATGTATCAGACCTATGGGTTTCCGCCCGAGCTGTTCGAAACCATGGCCGCCGAGTGCAACCTGACGTTCGATTGGGACGGCTATCGCCAGGAAATGGAGAAGCACGGCGTTATTTCGGGCGGGGGCCAGAAGACCGAACTCTTCAAACACGATCCGCTCGAAGCGCTCAAGAAAGCACTGCACGGCAGCCAATTCCTGGGCTACGACGCCACGGAAGTCGAGGGGGCCAAGGTCGTTGGCATCATCGCCGGCGGCAAACTCTGTGACAAAATCAACGAAATCGACCACGAGCATCCGATCACGGTTGTCCTCGACAAAACGCCCTTCTACGGCGAAATGGGGGGCCAGGTCGGCGATTGCGGCGAGTTGACCGCCCCGGGCCTCCGCTTCGAAATCGTCGACGCCCAGATCGACGGCCACTTTACGCTTCACCTTGGCCACTTGCGCGAGGGCCAGATCGGCTTGGGCGACGTGGTGACCGCCCGGGTCGACGTCGCTCGGCGGCACGGCATCCAGCGCGCCCACAGCGCGACCCACCTGTTGCACTACGCCTTGCGAAAACGTTTGGGCCAACACGCCGAGCAGCAGGGGTCCAAGGTCGATTGCGATCTGTTGCGATTCGACTTCACCAACCCCAAAGCGGTCGGTCGCGACGAACTCGTCGAGATCGAAAACGAGGTGAATATCAAGATTCTCAACGCCGACTCCGTCGAGTCGGAGAACATGCCGTTGGCCGATGCCCGAGAGGCCGGCGCGACGATGCTCTTCGGCGAAAAATATCCCGACGTCGTCCGCGTCGTTTCGATGGGCGCCTACAGCAAGGAACTCTGCGGCGGAACCCATCTAACGAGCACGGGCCAGGTCGGGTTGCTGAAGATCATCGGTGAAGAGAGCGTGGCGGCCGGCACGCGCCGGATCACCGCGCTAACCGGCCCGGCCGCGCTCGATCGAATCCGGCACGAGGAAGCCCTGCTGCGCAAAGCAGCGACCGCCTTGAAGGTGCCGGCCGAGGAGTTGCCCGGCCGGGTCGCGGCCATGGCCGAGGAGATTCGGCGGCTGAAGAAGCAAGTGACCGCCGGGGCGAAGTCGGAGCAGATCGACTTGGGCCAACTCATCAGCGAGGCCGAATCGCTTGGCGAGGTGAAGCTCGTCGTGCGAGAGATCCCGGGCGTCACGCCCCAGGTGTTGCGAGAGCTGATCGATCAACTGCGTCGCAAGGCGTCGCCGGTGGCCGTGCTGTTGGCTACACGCCAGGAAGAAGGCAAGGTGCTGTTGATGGCCGGGCTGAGCCGCGATCTGGTCGAGCAGGGCGGCGATGCCGTGAAATGGGTTCGCCAGGTGGCCAAGTTGGTCCAAGGCGGCGGCGGCGGACGGCCCGACCTGGCCCAAGCCGGCGGCAAGAACGCCGACAAACTCTCCGACGCCCTCGCCACGGCCCGCGGTGTCATAGAAAAGCTTCTTTCTGGGTTGACTTAGCCCGGTGGCCGAAAGCCAGCCCGTTTCCACCAGCGAGCCGCGTTCGCGACTCGGCTACAGCTTGCTTGCGTGTCCGTGCCCTTTCGTCCTTTGGGCTTCTGTTGTAGCAAAAAGGGGGGGTGAAAAACTCGCGAATACTTTCTTGTATAGCTATGGAATAATGAACCCGGCCGAACTGCGGGGAGTCGCAGGATATGTGCTTGCGTGCATTCAGCATGGTAAGTAGTTTTCTAGAAACAACTTATAGAAACCATGGAAATTTGTTTCCCCACGGGGTTCGCCAGATACTCACGAAAAGCAAAAACGTTGGGAAACAGAGCTGTTTTCCGTCGGGGTGCGTTATCACTGAGGTGCCATTTCAGCCGGCAGAAACTCCTGCTCGATCCACCGTAAGTCTCGCCATTTGGGTGCCTCGGATATCTTGCCCAGTGCGGATTGCCGCGCTGACGCATGTATCCGGCGTACCCAACGTGCCGGGCCATTCCACTAGGCCACCTCGACATCATTTGGTAGAAATGCTGAGATTCTCGACAATTCGTGCCAATACAGGATGATTCGTCCATGATCTCGAAATCACCCCAATGCCGACCACGTCGCGTTGTCATCACGGGCATGGGGACCGTCTCGCCCCTGGGCAGCACGCTTGACGAACTTTGGGAGGCGCTCGTGTCGAGCCAAAGCGGCGTCGGTCCCTTAACTGTTCCTTCGCGTAACCCTCTTCCGGTGAAATTCGCCGCCCAGGCCTCCCAGTTTACCGGCAAGATTGACTGCTTTGGTCCGTTGGAGAATGACCAGAAGAAGGCCATCCGCAAGGGGCTGAAGGTAATGTGTCGCGAGTGCCAGATGGGCGTGGCCGTAGCCCAATTGGCCCTGAACCATGCGGGCATCGCGCCCGGCGCGGTCGACCCGACCCGGAGCGGTATCGACTTCGGCGTCGATTACATGCTTTCGGCACCGGAGGAGTTCATTGAAGGGACTCAGCGGTCGGTCGACGAGCAGGGCCAGTTCGATTCGAGGCGGTGGCCGGAGCATGGAATCACACAGATGTCGCCCCTGTGGCTTCTGAAGTATCTTCCCAACATGCCGGCCAGCCACGTGGCCATTTACAACGATTTTCGCGGGCCGAACAACTCGATTACGCTGCGCGAGGCAGCAGCCAACATGGCCGTGGGCGAGGCCTTCCGCATTATCACCGAAGGTCGGGCCGATCGGATGCTGGTTGGGGCCACCGGTACGCGTCTGCATGCCATGAAAATGATCCACTGCATTCAACAAGCCGAATTGGCTTTCCCCGAAGCGAGTCCGGCGCAGGCCAGCCGGCCCTTCGATCGCGATCGAACCGGCATGGTGTTGGGCGAAGGAGCCGGGGCTATCCTCCTCGAAGAACTCGCGTCGGCCCGGGCACGCGGGGCGAAGATCTATGGAGAAATTGCCGGAGCGGCCTCCAGTAGCGCGATTGGCCCCAATATGACGGCCCTGCCCCGACAAGCAATCACCAATGTCCTGAGTGGTGTTTTGGCCGACGCGGGCATTGCCGCCGAACAGATCGGCCACATTCATGCCCACGGGTTGAGCACAAAAACGAGCGACCAGGAAGAAGCACAAGCGATTGCCGGAGTCTTCGGCTCACGAGCCACGGCAGTGCCCGTCGTGGCGGCAAAAGGCCATTTTGGCAATCTTGGGGCAGGCAGCGGCATGGTCGAGTTGATTACGAGCGTCTTGGCCATTCAACATGACATTCTGTTTCCCGTGTTGAACTACGAAACGCACGACGCGACATGTCCGATCAACGTGGTCAGCGACAACCAGACCCCCTCGGGAGAGAGTTTCATCAATCTGAGCATGACCAGCCAGGGGCAAGCCAGTGCCCTACTCGTTGGGCGTTATCGAGAATAGGCCCCTTCGACCCTCACGGAAGAGTCGGTTTGTGAATATAGATAAACCGAAGGGGAATTCTCCTCTTGATCGGTGATATTGGCTGAGTCGGAAACGATACGCCTGACGCCTCTGACTCCAACGGATCCATTTCTGGCACGAAGCGGCCCCACCATCTGGGCCGGTTGAATCCTCCGCTGCTTGGTCGAGCGGCGAGTTCTGATCTCGCCACCTTGACACCCCAGCTTTCGGCCGGTATCCTTACCAGATTACGTGTTTCGCTAAGTTGTGATCACGAAGAAGTTTCGGGCATCCGACACCCAATTAGTCCGGGTGAGGGATGGCTTGAGGGTGGGAGGTTTACGCCTTCGTTGGACCGGCGTGGTTGAACTGTTTGGGCCTGCGTTCTCAACGGCCGGGCCCCGATGGATCGATCGAGCGTCGAGCCAGAATCGTTGTACGCATAGAATCTCGAGTCCATAAGCGTAGGTCGGCTCAACAGAATAGGATCTCCGGGACGGCCGCTTGCCGGTGGCCGTTCCTCAGGAGGAAAGTGAGCATCGATGAATCCAAGTGAACTGTTGCGGATCGTGGACGCGATACACCGCGACAAGAACATCGATAAGGCCATTGTCTTCGACGGCATCGAGGCGGCTTTGCTTTCGGCCGCGAGAAGACACTATGGTGAAGATCACGATATCACGATCGAAATCGATCGTGAAACAGGCCAGATCACCGGCGTTCACAATGGTGAGATCATGGCACCCGAGGACATCGCCGAACGCATTGGAGCACAAACGGCCAAGCAGGTCATGATCCAGAAGATTCGAGAAGCCGAACGCGACACCTTGTACGAGGAGTACGACGAGCTTCGAGATCAGATGGTGACCGGTGTTATTCAGCGATACGAGGGTGGCGCCGCGACCGTATCCCTGGGTGGTATCGAGGCAATCCTTCCTCGAAGCGAACAGATACCCGGCGAAACGCTCCACTCCAATGAGCGGGTGCGGGCCGTGGTGTGCGACGTGCGGAAAGCAGGCAGTCGGGTGAAGATCATCCTCAGCCGAACGCGGCATCATCTCGTCAGCCGGCTTTTCGAACAGGAAATCCCCGAGATCGCCGATGGTGTCATCCAAATCAGGGCCATCGCGCGAGAACCGGGCTATCGAACCAAAATTGCGGTCAGCAGTTCGGACCAACGGGTCGACAGCGTGGGTGCGTGTGTCGGCGTTCGAGGCAATCGGATCAAGAACATTGTCGACGAACTCGCCGGTGAACGGATCGATATTGTTCGTTACAGCGACGATATGCAGGCGTTGATTCCCAACGCACTCCAGCCAGCTGAAGTCGAAGAAGTGATTCTCTGTCAGATGTTTGGTCGGGCGATCGTGCTGGTCCGCGAGGATCAGCTCTCGTTGGCCATTGGTCGACGAGGTCAGAACGTTCGGCTGGCCAGCAAACTGTGTGTTTGGGACATTGAAATCATGACCCGGGAGGAACTCGACGAACAGATCGAGCAGGCTGTGCTCGGTTTCTCCGAATTGGATGGGTTGGACGATGAATTGGCGGAGAAGCTCGTCGGTGAAGGCTTCCTCTCGTACGGCGATCTTTCGGTCATCGAGCCCGACGCGCTGAGCGAAATGGGCGGTGGGCTGACCGACGAACAGGTACAACATATCGTCGATCAGGCGGAGGCCAAGGCGGAAGAGGCGGAAAAGGCTGCCGCCGAACAGCGCCGCCGCCGCCGCGAACAGGAACACATGGAAGCCGACGAAGCGGAAACGGCTGATGAAGAGGGCGTCGAAGCCGAGGTAGATGAAGTGGAAGTGGCTGATCGGGAAGACATCGAAGCGGAAACTGGTGAAGCGGAAGTGGTCGATCAAAAGGACGTTGAAGCTACACAGGACGACGCCTCGGGCACGGAGGATCCGGAGACGGGAAGCATGGCGCCGACGGACGACACCGTTTCCTCGGGCCGTAAGGACGAACCTGCCGCAGCAATGCCGGAAGAAGCCACTTTCGACCAGGATACCACGACCGGAACACAGCATACCGAGTGATCTGGGGCTAAAGACCATCGACACCAGAAGCGACGTTAGATGGGGAGAAGGTGCCTATGTAACGGAAGCGTTTTGGAAGTGAGTCGCCCGACAAGCGGATTTTGTCTGAGCGACATTGAAAGGGAGAGTCGCGTTGCCCGTTCGCATTTACGCGTTAGCTAAGCAACTGAACCTCGACAACAAAACACTCGTTGACATTTGTACGGCGGTGGGTGTTACGGGCAAGGGGTCTGCGCTGGCGAGCTTGAACGACGAAGAGATCGAGAAGATCCGGAGTTACCTCGACAGCGGAGGAAAGACCGCCGCGTCCTCCCGTTCCGCCTCGGAAAGACCTCGAACACGTCCTCCGGAGAGAATGGAGGCTCCGAGTCGTGAAAACTACTTGGGGCCAGCTGGAACGAGCACCGGAGGCAAGATCCCTGTTTTGCCGGCCAAGCCTAGCAAGCCGTCGGCACCCAAGGAAGAAGATCTTCCCCGCGAAGATGAGGCTACGGCGGAACCGTCGGTTCCCGATTCACCCGGCGATCTCCCCGTACCCGCTGAAAGGCCTTCGATCGCGGCTTCCGCCGAACCGGAAGCACCCCCTGCCCCAAGAACGACTTCTCCAAGGCCTCCCAAGACGCTTCCGGAGAGGACAGGCCCCACCATCAAGTTGGCGCCGATTCCCACTGCCCGACAACCTTCGGCTCCTGCAAGACCGGAAGAGCCAGTCGCGCAGAAGCCGGACATTCGGTTGCCACCCGACGCGATTCGCGCGGGCCGCGTAGGGGGCAAGCCGCTTTCGAAGCACATCGAGGAGCAGGAACAAAAACGCAGGTCCGTAAGAAAGAAAGACACCACCTCGAAGACCGAGCCTTCCGATGAACGCAAGGACTTGACGCTACCTTCAACCGGGCGAGGTCGGCGCGGCAAGGGACGCACTGCCGCTCCAGACGTCGCGGCCAGAGATGGCGTCACTCTCGGAGGACGTGAGCAACGTCAACTGAAACGTAAGCGAACGGGCACGCGCCGTCGAAAATCCGACGAAGAAGAAACCAAAGCACCCCGTCGTTCGGTCAGGCGTATTCGCCGGATCGGCACGAACACGGCTGCCCCACGAAAGCACAATGCGGTGTTAGAAACGCCTTGCACGGTTCGGACGTTCTCGGAAGCGATCGGTGTGCCAGCCAGCCAGGTTCTCGGCAAGCTGCTCGCGATGGGTGCCGGGGCCGGCATGAATATCAACGCCGAGTTCGATGCGGAAATGGCCGAGTTGTTGGCGGTCGAGTTCGGTGTCGAAATCGATTTTCGCCGTCCGGTCGATCTGGAAGAACAGGTCTTGGCTGCCGTTGAGCAGGAAGAAGAGGACCCGGCAAAGCTTGTGTTGCGACCGCCAGTCATCACCTTCCTCGGCCATGTCGATCACGGAAAGACATCCCTCCTGGATCGCATCATCAACATCGATGTGGTGTCCGGAGAAAGAGGCGGTATCACCCAACACATCCGTGCCTACCAGATTGAAAAAGACGGCCACCCGATCGCTTTTGTCGACACACCGGGCCACGAGGCGTTCACGGAGATGCGAGCCCGGGGTGCCAATGTTACCGATATCGCCGTCCTGGTTGTCGCGGCCGACGACGGAGTCATGCCCCAAACCGAAGAAGCAATTAGCCATGCCCGAGCCGCCGGCGTTCCGATCGTGATTGCCTTGAACAAAATCGACCTTCCCGGCGTCGACCCCCAACGAACCTACCAACAATTGGCGAACAACGAGTTGCTACCCAGTGAATGGGGGGGCGACGTCGAGGTCATCAAGACAAGTGCGACAACCGGCGAGGGCGTGGACGAACTGCTCGACACGCTGCTGACCGTTGCCGAATTGCATGAATATAAAGCCAATCCCGACCGCCCCGCTTGCGGTACCTGCCTCGAATCCTCGCTGCACGAAGGCCTCGGGGTCGTGGCCAAAGTATTGGTGGAGAAGGGCACACTTCGCGTTGGGGATGCCGTGGTCTGCGGTTCGGCATATGGCCGGGTCAAGGGCATGTACGACACGCTTGATTTGCCGAAGCGTCACATGGAAGCCGGCCCTTCGATGCCGGTTAACCTCACCGGTTTGAACGAAGTGCCGGCGGCGGGCGACCGTTTCTACGTGGTGCCGGAAATCACCCAGGCGAGGCAAGTCGCACAACGGCGAGCGGAAAGTGCCCGCGCCGAATCGCTCGCGGGAACGCAGACTCACGTCACGCTTGAGAACTTGTTCGAACGACTCGGTGAGGAAGAAGTCCAAACGCTCAACATAATTCTCCGCGCCGATGTCCGCGGTTCGATCGAAGCGATCCGCAAGGAATTGACCAAACTTGAGCATCCCGAGGTTCAAATCAAGATACTGCAGGCAACCGTCGGCGGAATCTCCGAGGCCGACGTTCACTTGGCCGATGCTTCAGACGCCGTGATCATCGGCTTCAACGTTGTGCCCGATGAGAATGCTCGATTGCTGGCCGAGAAGCGTGGTGTTCAGATTCGCCGCTACGATATCATTTATCAAGTAGCCGACGATCTTAAGGCGGCCTTGGAAGGCATGCTCAAACCCGAAAAACGCGAAGCCGAATTGGGACGCGCTTTGGTCCAACGACTCTTCCAAATCAGTCGACTGGGTACCATCGCCGGTTGTCGGGTTTTGGCGGGCACCGTGGAACGTGACTCACGGGCACGCGTGATCCGCGATAGCCGCGTGATCGGCGACTACCCGCTCGAATCGCTGAAACGGGAGAAGGACGATGCCCGCGAAGTCCGCGAAGGCTTCGAGTGCGGCATCAAATTGCGTGGATTCAACGATCTTAAGGAGGGCGACATACTCGAGGTGTACAAGATCGAGGAAGTGCCCAGAACTCTCTGACGCCCGTTCTCGCATGAACCGGCCACTGGTTCTGTGGGGAACCTCGTATTCACGATTTGGGGCGGCATGTTGGACACGGCAGAAGGTGTGCCACTTGTGGTCATCCGAAAGTGTATCGCGAACAGACAACAGGACTTTGCTACTTGGGATTGAGCCATAATGCGAGGGCGACGCGTCCAAAAAGCTGCCGAAGCCGTGCGAGAGGTGGTCAGTTGGTCCATCTTGACGGAACTGAACGACCCAAGGGTTCGCGACGTCACGGTGACGTACGTCGAGATGTCGGGCGACCTGCGTCAGGCTAAGGTGCACGTGTCGATCATGGGCGATGACGTGAAGCAAAATTTGGGTCTGCGGGGGTTGCAACACGCGGCCGGCTTTCTTCAGTCAAAGCTATCCTCTCGCATCGATTCTCGTTACACTCCGCGCATTGAATTCGTGCTGGATCAAGGCGTGAAACAATCGATCGAGATCTCTCGAATCCTGAAAGAAGTCTTACCAAAGGAGTCTGATGAAGAGCCGTTCGAAAGCGATCAACTCGAGTCGCCCGAGTCTGAACGGAGCTCATCAGAACCAATGGACGGTGTGGACGGACCCACGAGCGGACCCACTTCCTAGCCTGGTCACGAGAGCATTTGGGACCGGGCGTCAGTGGCAACTTAACTGCGGTTTGCAACACTGGGCATAGGCAAGGCGGTCCGTGGCGTCTCGGAGCGTTGCCTCGGCGGAGCAACCGGCGAGAACAAACGTACAATATCAAACAGGAACACGCACCAAGTCAATTTTTCGCGAGTGTCAGAATCCATGGCATCTTCCAGTCGTGCTACCCAATTTACGAAGCTCCATAAGGTATTGAAGAAGCACTACAAGCCAATTACGGCTGGCGCGGAACGCCCCGTCCTGGAGCATTTGATATTTGCATGTCTCCTCGAAAACACTCATTACGATCTGGCCGAGGAGATGTTCGCCGCGATCACGGAGGAGTATTTCGATTGGAACGAGATTCGAGTCAGTTCCGTCCGGGAGCTTACCGAGACGATGGCTCGGCTGCCTGACCCGCCGGCGGCGGCAAGCCATCTCAAATGTATTTTGCAACACGTGTTCGAAGCAAGCTACTCCTTCGATCTGGAAGGGCTTCGAAAAAAGAACCTCGGCCCAGCGACTGATGCACTCAAAAAAATCAATGGCACGACCGATTTCGCGGTTTCTTGCGTCGTTCAATTCGCGCTAGGGGGCCATTCGATTCCCCTCGACGCCGGCTCTCTGGAAGTGATGCGCATTCTGGGGTTGGCAACGGAAGAAGAAGTGGAGAAGCATTCCATCTCCGGTTTGGAACGCGCTGTTCCGAAAAGCAAAGGCATAGAATTCGGATCGTTGCTCCATCAACTGGGTGCTGATTTCACCGCGAATCCTTTTTCCAGTGAGGTAAGAAGCAAGCTGCTGGAGATCGAACCCGAGGCCAAGAATCGCTGGCCGAAGCGTCGCAGTACCAAGAGTGCGGCCAAAACTCTTGCTGCCAAGGGCGAGTCACGTAAGAAACAGACAACCAAGAAGACGAGCGAAGGGCGCGCCAAGGAAGAACCCAAATCGGGCGTTAAGAAGCGGAAAAAGCCTGCAGGTACCTCCAAGAAGGCCACCGCAAAGAAGAAGACCACCAAGAAGAGCACGACTTCGATCAAACGGAAAGCGACGTCTTCCGGAAAGAAGTCGTCCAATCGGTCGGTCAACAAGAAGAAGGCTTCCGACGGCCTCTCCAAGCGCAAGCCTCGTTGAGTCGGAGATCCGGCCATGTTTGGAGATCTTGGCGCAAAAGGTCGTTCCAAGAAACCTCTGCGTGGAGAGGGTGTGCGTTCAGACGTTTATCGAGCCGGATCAAGTGTCCTCACACGGTCTTCAGTCTTCGTCTTGGTTAGCACCGTGATGTGGGGGCCGGTTGTTTCGCTGTTCGCCTGCTCGGCCGGGACTGCCCTTGCTGAAACGCCTTCCGTGACACCGCCTGGGAACGTGTTGTTGTTGGAGGACCCGCTTCAACCGTTAGTGCCGCGATCGCGCCACACCGAACAGGACGAAGATCGTCTGCACGCCTTGGCCCACTTCTCGGCTGGCCGCGCGTTTGCTCAGCGGAAAGAATACGCCAAAGCAATCCGGCACTACCAGCGTGCATTGCGCTACGATCCTTCCGCGAAGAACGTGGTCTGGTCGATCGTGGCGCTGGCCGAACAGCTCAAATGGAACGATGTCCGGGACCGTTACTTGCTCAAGGCGGCCAAGCTCGATCCGGATTCGCTCGATCCGGCGGATCTTATAGAACTGGTGGATCTCGTTTCGAGCGAGGAAGAAGTGCAATTGGTCACGCGTCTCCTTGAGAAGGCGATTGCCGACCGTCGTAATGAGAAGAAATCGCCTTTGGATATCGTGCTTCGCTGGCGTCTTGCCGAAGTCTACGTGGCCCGCAAGGACTATGGCAAAGCGACGGATTGTGCCGCTGGCGTGCTTGGAGCCTTGGAAAATCCCGCGCAGTTTGGGCTGGCACCGGCGACGATCAAGGAGTTGTTTGGGCTACCCCATCCACCTTTCTGGCTTTTCGGCGAGTATTTCTTGCTGGCCGACCGATTGGCGGAAGCGGAAGCCATTTTTGAAAAGGCTCATCAGAAAAGGCCCGATGCCGGTCTCCTGCATTTCTGCTTGGCTCGAATCGACGCCAAACGCAAGAGACCAAACGCCGCACTGAAACACCTGGAAGCGTGTTTTCGCGAGGATTTCGACGAAGCGGGCAAGGAACCCTACCGGCTGCTGAAAGAAGTGCTTGTCCAGTTGGGCAGGGGGGACGAGCTGTTTGGGCGTCTTGAGAAGCTCCTGGCCAAGAATCCTGAGAATGTTCCTCTCGCCTATTTCGCGGCCCATCAGAATCTTGAAGCGGGCCGACTCGACAAGGCCGCGGCGTTGTACACTTCACTTCTCAAAAAGCGGCCCACCACCGACGCGTATTCCGGGTTAATTAAGATCTATCGAAAAACCGGCCAGATCGAAGCGCTTCTCCGCACTTTGGGTGAAGCGGCCGGCCAGAGTACCTCGTTGGACAATCTGGGTGGCCAAATCAAGGCAATCACGGCGGATGCGGTCCTCCTGGACAAGCTACTGGCTGTTGCGAAGAAGCGACTCGCCAAGGAGCCGACGTCGTTCGGCGCGCACACGCCTTTAGCCATGGCAATCCTGGCGACGGAATCAAAACGGCTTGATGTGATTGACCCGTTCTTCGAGTTGGCCCTTCAAGCAACCCCCGACAAAGCCACGGACGTGCTGTTGCTTTGGGGCGGCGCTTGGATGGGCGAAAACCAATTCGCCAAGGCAGCCGATGTCTTTCGGCGTGGTGCCGAAGGCAGCGCATCCGACGACGAGAAGCCGATGCTCTACTACTACTTGGCCACTGCCTATGAAATGGACGGTCAAACCGAAAAAGCCCTCGAAGCCACGCGAAAGGCATGCCAACTGAGCAACTCTCCCGTGCTGGCCAGTAACGAAGCTTGGATACTTTATCATGCCGAACGAAACCAGCAAGCCCGGGAAGTCTATGCCAAGTTTGTCGAGCGGTTTGACGCCGATCATTCCAGCGCAGGCGTCCGCCGGGTGTTACGCGAAGCACGATTGGTTCTGTCGCATCTCGAAGTAGAGCACGGCGATGAACACAAGGCCGAACAATGGCTCGAAGAAGTGCTCGATGAGTTTCCCGATGACGTCTCGGCGATGAACGATCTCGGCTACCTATGGAGCGATCAGGGGCTGCACCCCGAACGATCGCTCCGCATGATCCAAGCTGCGGTCAAAGCCGAACCGGACAACGCCGCCTATTGCGACAGTCTGGGCTGGGCGCTTTTTCAAGCGGGACGGCTCCAGGAAGCCGTCGTCATCCTGGAAAAAGCGGCCGGTGACTTGCCCGATGGGGAAATCCTCGATCACCTGGGCGAAGTCTATCTGAAATTGGGCAAACCGCGTCAGGCGGTCGACGTCTGGCGCAAGGCCGCCGCGGCCTACCGCAAGGCGAACCAACCCGAGACGGCGGCAGCCGTCGAAACCAAAATCAAGGGTGCTGTGCCCGACTGACGGGCTGCGGCGGCAGTGGCAAAAATCGATCAGTTGTTGTATACTGGATGTGTTCTGAACCTCGCGCCACAAAAAGAGATACGGTCATGGCAGGTCATTCCCATTGGGCAGGCATTAAGCACAAAAAAGCGCTCGTCGACGCAAAACGTGGCAAGCTCTGGAGCAAGTTGTCCAAAGCCATCATCGTGGCGGCCAAGACGGGCGGAGGCGATCCCGACGCCAATCTGCGGCTTCGCTACGCTATCGATGACGCCAAAGCCGTCAGTCTGCCTAAGGATAACATTCAGAGGGCCATCAAGAAAGGAACCGGCGAACTCGACGGTGGCAATCTTGAGGAAGTGGTCTACGAAGGCTACGGTGCGGGCGGCGCAGCCATCCTTTGCGAAGTCCTGACCGACAACCGCAACCGCACCGCTCCCGAAATTCGAAAGATCTTCGAACTGGCCGACGGCAAACTCGGCAGTACGGGCTGCGTGGCGTGGATGTTCGAGTCGAAGGGACTGTTTCTGATCCCAAAAGATCAGGCCGACGAAGACACGCTCATGGAGGTTGCCCTGGAAGCGGGCGCCGACGATGTTGCCCAACAGGGCAAGAACTTCGAGGTGACCTGCAGCCCGACGGTCTATCGTGATGTTGCTGCCGCGTTGGACGCGGCGAAGATCGAGCCCGAAGTCAAGGAGATCACGCTCGTTCCCGCCAACACGGTTGATCTGGAAGCTGATAGCGCTCGCAAGGTGCTTCGACTCATGGAACGGCTTGACGACCATGACGACGTGCAGAATGTGTCGTCCAACTTCAATATTCCGGACGAGGTCATGGCCGAACTCGACGAGGAGTGACTGCGGCTTTGCAGGTCCACGTGAAGGGCAGACTGTTTCAGACGGTCCCGGTCAGCTGGCGCTACATTATGCCCCGGCTGTTCTTCTTGGCCGCTTCTCGCCGCGCAGGTGGAGGTCTTCTCTTCTTCCGTTATTCCTTCTTCTCGACTGCCCAGAGATAGCGCTGCGACGTAACGTAAAGGACTCCGTTGGCCGCAATCGGTGTGCTGAGAGCCGGCGCGCCGAGGCGCGTTTTGCTGAGAACCTTGGGCTCGGGGCCGGCGGCCAGGATCCAGAAGTGCTGCTTGGTGCCGAGAAAGACTTTTCCGTCGGCCACGAGCGGGCCGCCCCAGGTTTCCGCGCCCGTGTCGAAGACATAGTGCTTCTTGCCCGTGTCGGCGTCGAGGCAGTGGAGTTTTCCGGAGAGATCGGCGGCGTAGAGCAGCCCGTCGGCGATGGCAACGGTCGACAGCGTGCGTTCGATGTCTGGGTATTTCCAGACGCAGCCGGATTGGGTGATGTCGCCGGTTTGCGTGGCGTCGATCGCGTGGAGTAGCCCACGACCACGCCCGTGGGCCGGATCCTGGCCCATCGCCACGTAGACGCGATTGTTGTAAAAGACGGGCGTGGCGATGATCTGGTTGGGACCCAGGAATCTCCCATCGTTTTCATTCGTGCTGTACGGTTTGCGTTTGTCGCCTTCGTAATAAGGAATCGGCTTGCCGTCGCGGAATTTGAACCCGGGCGGATTGCCGTCGTAGGACCAGACCTTCTTGAGATAAACCGGCTTGTCGCTCGCCTGGGCGACGGCTTCGAAGGCGTAGACCACGCCGTCGCCGCCGCCGAAGAAGATGAGCGTCTTGCCGTTGACCTGACCAAGCGACGGCGGCGACCACTGGCAATGCGGCATCCGGTGGCCGATCTTTTCGTTGTCGGTGGCCACGAGCCGGCCCGCGCGCTTGTCGAGCACGATCAGGCTCGGCGCGTCGGGATTGAGGATGCGTTTATGTGGGCGATCGCAACCGTTGGAGGTGCCCGTGTAGAGCATGTCGCCGTGGATCAGCACCGAGCAACTCGCGGCGTCGTGGTAACGCACGCCCAACTCGTCCATCGGATCGAAACGCCAGATGATGTCGGCGTCCTTGTCGGTCAACTCGATGGGGTCCTTGCCCGGCGGGACCATGTAGGTCGCTTCGCCGGTAAAAGGACCGTCGTTGCCGTTCGCTTGACCGTGGACGTCGAGACAGACAATGTCGCCGGCGCTGGTCACGACGTAGGCGCGATCGCCGTCGACCGCCGGCGACGAACAAACCCCTAAACGTTGATGGGTGAACCAAACGTCGTCGGGCACGTTGGTTCTCATGGGAATGACCAATTGCCACAAGAGCGTGCCCGTCGCTTCGTCTAGACATTGCACCAATCCGCCCTTGGCGCGTTTGAACCTCGAACTGGTCGCTAGCAACCGGTCGTCGGTGCCGACAAAGACTCTTCCGCCGGCCACGGTCGGATTGCCGTAGGCCGCCGAGCCGAGCCGAGCAACCCATTTGACGTTTCTGGTCGTCGACGCGTCGATGTCTCTGGTCTCGGGGTCTCTTTTGCCGGGCTCGAATGAATCAGCCAAGCCGCGTTCATCGGAAACCAAGTTGCGGGCGTCGTGTCCACCCCACTGCGGCCAGTCGGCACTCGCAGCCTGGGCCGCCGGAAAGACGAACAACCCGAGGACTACGCAGGCGAGGCAGAGCCATCCGCAAAGGCCGCGACGGTCGATCGTCGACCGAGGGCCGGGGGACATCTTGAGCGTTGGGCTTCCGCCGATCGTCCTCGGGTAATGAACCCCGCTAGTATCAACGCGCATGGTTTTCCTCGCTTCGCAGGCTACCTCGGGCACGGACGCGGGGCGCCGCCTTCAGCCCGTTTTGGGCATCGACGCTCTTGCGGCGGGCCATCGGTTCAAGATTCAGTCGAGCACCCCAGGCTTATTCTACCTGAGGAACCGCACCGATGCGAGAATTTGCTTCGATTGCCTCGGTGGGGGGATTGCCGCGCCCAGGATGATCGTTTGGAGCGATCTAATAGCGGCGGCGGTAGGTTTTTGCTTCACGCAGTTGCGGGTCGGGCGTGCCGGTTGAACGAGTCTCTTGAGGTTTGCTTTCAACCATGACCATCAGATCGGCACGACCTGGCCCACCGCTGAGACCCAGCGGCAGCGTGGCGGCGAGCGTGTTGGTCGTGGTGGTTGCCGGCTTGGCGACCAGGCCCATGCTGATTAAGAGCACTTGATCGGTCGGCCAGCGAAAACGTTCATGGAAATGGAAATTCGTCATCTGGGGCACTTCGATTTTCGTGCGACCCGGCGAGGCGGCCGACGCGGGCACGTCGACGACGACCGGCACCGTCTTCTCGACTTGGGTTACCGTGCATTTGACGGTCGCGTCGATCGATCGGGTGTCCAGCGATAGCAACGGGCAGAACTCCAGGGCAAATCCTTCGTCGATCTGTCCGGCTTCGGGCTGAAAGCCGGGCCAAACACCTGGCTGAAGAATGATGTCGCGAACGTAGGTCTTCGGGTGCATCAAGTTGACCATGGTCGATTGGCCGCTGTGGACCATCAGATAGGGCGAGCTATGCTCGCGGTAGTCGCCGCGCCGGCGCAGCTCGGCAAGCAAAACGGCGGCATCCTCTTTCTGCAGGACCCAGGCCTGCACGCCCGGTGTTTGGACGGTGACCGGATGAAGCAATGTTTGGACCTTCGCGCGCCAGTTGGGATGGTTGACCGACACGATGCGCAGCCCAAACGTCTGGCTTTGGGCCTGACTTCCGACAAATCGATCGACCACGCGCGCCACGACGGATTGAATTTCGGGTGTGTGGTAGACGCGGAGTTTGTTTCGCGTGGCGCTGAGGATGCTCACGGTGTCGCTATGCCACGTCTCGTAACCCGTCTCGCGGAGAATCCAATCGACGACGGCTTGCTCGGGCCGCTCGGTCGACGTGACTCGCATGACGTACTGGCTGAGGTCGTACTCACGCCAGACCTGACCTTGGTCGGCCGGCAGGTTCGCACTGGCCAGACGGACTCCCGTAGTCGGGCTCGCGCTCGTGGAAGTTCGCCGCGCGAGAGACGGACCGGAAGGAAAAGCGATAGGAGGTGCGTCGTCGATTGGCTCGGTTGCGTCGGACACAGCCGGCGAAGCGGTCGAAGGCGTCTGCCCCACGCCTTTCCATTGGGGGGTGTCGTCGCCGTAGGCGGTTGGCACTAGGAGAAAAGCGACGAGAATTGCCACCTTAAAAGGGGGGTTCCATAACATGCTTCAGCCTCCTTGCCGAAGTCCGCGTTCACAATCCGAGTACGCAAAAACACGCTGAGAAAGTATAGGCGTAGCCGTGGAAGCGAAGCAAGAGCGATTATGGGCTCATTTGGGCCGCAAATTGGTCCCAATCGGCCGGTTTTTGACCGGAGACGGACCAAACGGCGGCACGAATCTCCTCGCGAAGCTCGCACGCCGCGAGCTAACGTCCCCGATCCGTGAGCAGCAGGTCGATTGCCAAGCTCAATTCGTCAACCGCCCGGCCGTTTTGACGCTGTTGCCGTTGTTGGGCCATCGCGTAGGACCAGGCCAGACGTTCACGCTGCCTTGGCGTTTGCTCGGAGCGTGCATCGGCCGGGCCGACCGACTCCGGTGGGACTGCCTGACTCAAGACGGTGTCGTGGGCAAGTCCCAGGGCCCCAGACGCATCGTAGGTTTCTTTGTGGAATGCGCGGATCAACTGGTCTCGCGATGAGGTCCGCGACGCGAGCAACGACCGCCTCTCACCGGATGCTTTGGAAAGCAAAGGCCCGATGAGCGGGGCGGCCGACCCGGACGCGGTGGTCTCGGCCAGGGCTTCGTCGATTGCCGGGGTATCCCAATGGGCGGCCATGATGGCGGCGTCGCGTGGGCCGACCACGCCGTCGTCGTCGAAATCACCGTCGTCCCAGCTCATCCCGGACATTCCCCAGTGGGTCGCGAGGATTTCCGCGTCGTCCGTGTCGACCACGCCGTCGCGATTCGCATCGCCGGGCGTACTCGCCGGGGTCCAATGAGCGGCCATGATGGCGGCGTCGCGTGGGCCGACCACGCCGTCGTTGTCGAAGTCACCGTCGTCCCAGCTCATCCCGGACATCCCCCAGTGAGCCGCTAGGATTTTCGCGTCGTCCGTGTTGACCACGCCGTCGCGGTTCGCATCGCCAGGCGTACTCGGGGTCCAGTTAGCGGCCATGATGGCGGCGTCGCGTGGGCCGACCACACCGTCGTTGTCGAAATCACCGTTGCCCCAGCCCATGTTCTCGAAACCCCAGTGGGCCGCCAGGATTCTGGCGTCGAGTTGGTTGACCAGACCATCGTAGTTGGCATCGCCCGGGATACTCGTGGCCGACGTAAACTCGTAGGCTCCCATGTCGACCGTGGTGTCGATGATTCGCTCGCGGCCGTCGCGATCGAGTCCGTCGGGGTCGATAACCAGACCATTGTCGCCGCCATTCCTGGCCGTGCTCGTGCCCTGAAGGTGCACGTCGCCGTAGTCGTCGTTGAGCGATTCGTCGACGTCGGGCGTGGCCGGATCGTCTCCCCAGCCGTCGCCGCCGTCATCCGGATTGCGGACCAGGCCCGGATCGTCTCCGATCAGGTTGAAACCGCTTCCGGCGACCAGTTCCCCGGAGAAATCCGGGTCGTAGCCGACCGGATCGGCGTTCAGGGCGACAATCGAGTTGGTCAGGGTTAGCTGGCCGCCGTTGTTGTAGAGTCCCCCGACCGTAGAATCGGCCGAGTTGCCCACGATGGTCGAGTTGCTGATCATATCCGTACTGGTATCCCAGATACAGATTCCGCCACCTTCAAAGGACGAATTGCCGACGAAGACCGAGCTGGTGATGGTGGTGATTCCGTCGTAATCGTCGATCGCTCCGCCCGTGATGTCGGACCGATTGCCAGTGAAGGTCGAGTCATCGACGACGAGTGTTCCGCCCTCATTGGAGATTCCACCGCCGTAATTGTAATCGGTCCCGACCGCTCGGTTGCCCGAGATGGTCGAATCGGTGACGGTGAGCGTGCCGTGGTTGTTATAGATTCCGCCGCCACCGTCGCTGGTCACGTTGTTGGCGACAACCGAGTCGTTGATGACGTGCAACGTCGCATAGGCGTTCAAGATTCCACCGCCGCCGGCTCCCGTCGCCGTGTTGCCGGAGACTTCGACGCCGCTGAGCGTGAGCGTGCCCTGGTTGTAGATACCGCCGCCGCCATAGTTGGTCGAGCCGCCCGTGATGGTCAAGCCGCTGATCGTGGCTTGGACATTGGTGCTGACGGCAAAGACTCGACTGGCCCCACCGGCGTTGATCGTGAGCAGTTCCCTGCCCAACCCCTGGATATCGACCTCGTCGAAAAGGTCGAGTTGCCCAAGAGTCAGGTTGATCGTGTTGCCGGAGAGCGAGGAGTCGAAGTTGATCGTGTCGGTTTCCGTGTCGCTGCCGCCGACGGTGATGTCGCCCACCGGCGCGTTCGTGTTGGCCGCTTCGAGGGCCTCGCGCAAGGTAATCATTTGGTCGACGTCGACGACGTCGGCGAGCGAGTTAACCGTAAAGACCGTCAGCATTCGCCGGTCTTCGAGCGGTTCAACGCGGAGTCGATGGTGAAAGGGATCCTTGCGTTGGCTGCTTGATCGCACTGTTCGACACGCCAGCGGAGTCCACCCCGACCGTCGACCTCGGTTCCCAATTCCACGACCCATGATTGCCTCTCCGATGAAAAGAAAGAATCGTCAGCTCGAATTCACTGAAGAAGTTCTGGTCTTCCGCGGCAAAACTCGTCGGGCCGCGTTGATGTCCGATCGAGCCCTAGCTAAATCAGCTAAAATGGAGCAAATCCCTAGAATATTCTTTTTAGTAGATGTGGGGGGAAATGTCAAGTATTCCGTACCTTCGAGCGATCGAGGGACGTGGTGACGGGTGGCCGAGACACGAACGGAGCAAAGCCATGTCCGCAATGGCCGAGAATGCCCGAAATCGAGCTTTCGTTCGTCCTTCTCAGGACGCACGGGCGATCGGGGATTTCGGATTACCTGCCCAGGTCGGTGAGCAACAGGTCGATGGTCGTCTCTTCGAGGATCAGTCTGTCCTGCTGCTGATGTCCCGACCGACTCGCCATTGCGCATGACCAGGCCAGACGTTCGCGGGGAAGGATCGATCGTCTTGCTTGTGGGCCATACTCGGCAACCAACGCTGCGTCGTGCGTTGTCTCAGAAGCCAGGCTCTGCTCGACGGTGGGCTCGGCCATCGCGTCAAGGAGCGTGTCGGGCATGGCTGAAGCCGCCGCTCCGGAAGCCAATGGTTCGTTGTCCCTCGCGATCGGCGCGATTTTCCAACGGGACTTCTTGGCCGGGGTAGTCTGGATCGGTCCCACCAAAATGGTACTTGCCGGCTGTTCTGGATCCGATTGCTCGGCGGATGCCTCTCCACCGGTTGATGATTCGGCCATTGCTCCCCAGTTGGCGGCGAGAATGGAAGCGTCGCGAGGACCGACCACGTTGTCGCCGTCGAAGTCGCCCATCTCCCAGTCCGCCGGAGATTGTCCCCAATAGGTGGCCAGAATGACCTTATCGGTTTGGTCGACGACTCCGTCGCCGCTGGCGTCGCCGGGAATTCGGGGAGTCACGGTGATTAGCACGGTGGCCGTGGGCGATAAGGCCTCGCCGTCGTCTGCCTTATACGTGAAGCTATCGAGACCGTGATAGTCTTCGTCGGGGACATAAGTGAACCAGCCCGTCGTGTTCAACGTGAGCGAGCCATGCGATGGACCCGTTTGGAGCACCGCATGGAGTTGGACGTCATTGTTGGGATCGTCATCGTTGTTGTCGGCGTCGCTGTCGTTGGCGAGCACGCCGTTGTGCACATACGTCGACAGCGTCGTTGCCTGGCCGCATGTGTAGGAATCGCCGAGCGCCACCGGCACGTCGTTGACCGACGCGACGTTCAGAGCGACCGTGGCCAGACTCGAATAGGCCTGACCGTCGTAGGCTTTGTAGGTGAACGTGTCGGTGCCGTGATAGTCGTCGTCGGAATTGTAGGTGAACCAGCCCGTCGTGTTCAATGTGAGCGAGCCGTGGAGTGGACCTGTTTGAAGCACGGCTTGGAGTTGAACGTTGTTGTCGGGGTCATCGTCGTTGTTATCGGCATCGCTGTCGTTGACGAGAACCCCGTTATATACATAGGTCGACAGTATAGTATCCTCGTTGCATGCATAGGTGTCGCCGAGCGCGACCGGCACGTCGTTGATCGACGCGACGTTCAGAGTGACCGTGGCCAGACTCGAATAGGCCTGGCCGTCATAGGTCTTGTAGGTGAACGTGTCGGTGCCGTGGTAATCGTCGTCGGGATTGTAATTGAACGACCCATTGGCATTCAGCGAAAGCAAGCCGTGCAACGGACCGGATTGCAGCACGGCGGTGAGTTCGTCCTCGCTATCGACGTCGCTGTCGTTGGCGAGAACCCCGTTATAGATATACGTTCCCAACAATCCGTCCTCGTCGCACCCGTAGGTGTCGCCGAGCGCGACCGGCACGTCGTTGATCGAATTGACGGTAATGCGAAACGTGTCCTGGTCGTACGCCCCCTCGGGATCGGTCACGCGGACCGTCACGTCGCTGTAGCCGTGCCAGTTCGCGACCGGATTGATGTCGACGTAGTCGCCCGAGTCGATGGTTACGCCGCAGTCCGGGTTGGTGTTGCCGACGATCGTGTAAGTAAGGTTCGAGTCAGAAGTCTCCGCGTCGGAAGCATAGACCCACAGGTCGATCGCGTTGTTTTGGCTGGTGTCCTCGTCCAGGGCAACGTCGGGCAGCCCGCTGAGGACCGGTGGGTAATTGACGTAGTTGACGGTGATTGCCGCGGCATCCCAATCATCCGTGTCGTTGTTGCTCGTCTTGTAGTCGGATGCATTCAAAATGACGCCGATCCGATAGTTGCCGGTTGCCTGATGGTCGGGAATGGTGATCGGCGTTGTCACGCTAATGGTCGTGGTTCCCTTCGCGCCGATCGTGCGCGTGACGCTGCTGGTTCCCAGGAGTATGTCGCTCGAGGTGATGTCGCTATCCGTGGAAAGGTATATGTTGGCGCTGACGGTGCCGCTCCACGAAACCGAGGAGTAGTTGTGGACGACATAGGACAGGCTCGAAAGCGTGTCGCCCGAGTCGACGGTTCCCGGCGAGACGTTCACGTCCAAGGGGATCAAATCATACGTTGACGGGACATCGTCCGCGATGAAATCATCGCGGATGTCGTAGAATTTGTTGTCGGTCAGGCGAATAAAATTTTCGAAGCTACTGATTCCATTGGAAAGTACCGAATAGACAATGCGCGAGTCGCCGTCTTTGTAGTAGGCCCCGCTGCCGCTTTGTCCCCCATAGCCTTGGCTCGTAATGCCCACCTGATTCGAAAACGGGATGAAGTAGTCGAAGTCTCCGTACCAGTAGTACATATACTGGCCGTTGTAGGGGCTTTCGGCCGGATAGCCCGGATTGTGGAACGTGTTGCTCAGAAAGAACGTCTCGCTGTCGTTGTATCCATAACCGTACCAACTCGTGAGCGCGCCGACGGGGCGGTCCAGATCGATCACGCCGATGTCGTGGTCGTAGTCTCCTGAATTGGTCCAACCGGTCCACGAGTGGAGTTGGGCGGAATAGGCTTGTCCGAAAGGTTTTGCTCCGTTTTCGAAGGCAGGCACCACGCGAATCGAGTCGGCCCAACCGGTTCCTCCGTAGTCGTAAACGCAGTGCCCGGCTGTCAGGACGTGCATCGAGTCGATCAACACGCCCGAGCCGACGTAGTGGTCGCCGCCGAAATCCATGTAGATCTTAACGTTCACGCACCACGGGAACACTTCGGGGTTGTCGATGAGCGAAAGGCCGTTGAAGTCACGTTCGATTCCCAAGGCTTCGAGGTCCTCTTCCGAGAAGAACTCGGTTACCGCGCCCATACTGCCGGCGACCTGATCGCTCTCCAACAGTGATCCCTCGGAGGTTGGCCGGATGGTTTCCACGCCGGTTGCGATGTCGTAAGAGATTGCGTATTCAGGTCCCGACGCGGTTCCCGATTCGCTCGGATCGAGCAGCGGCATGGGGAGGTAGGAGTCAAGATCGGGGAAATCATCCTCGGTGGGTTCGGCCTCCTCGGCCGCCTCTGCCGAGGCATACCCAAGTGGCGGCGGTTCCATCAGTTCGCCCGAAACACCACCGACGCTTAACAGAGCCCGTTGCTCGAGCGGCTCGAACCTGTGCCATCGCGCCGCGTTGCCCCACGCCCTTGACAGGCGACCCTTAACCTCGGGCCGGCGACGCATCCCGGCAAGCACTTGATCGAAGATCTGGGAAAAAGCCCACAATGCCATGCTTCCATCTCCCGTGCAAAGACTACGACTGCCGCTGCTCAGCATCCGCACTCAGTCGAGTGGACTATTGGTGACGCTTTGTTTTACTGAAACGCGTTCTTCCGAGCAAGCGTGCGCAAATTGGCTGCCCGTTGCGACGACATTCCACGGTGACAAGCGGCCGGAATAGCCTCAGTATAGCCGAAACCCCAGCGAGATTGTCAAGCTTATGCGGGGGAGTTGAGGGGCAGCACCAACGGGGGGGAAGGTATTTTTGGTGGCCGGCTTTTGCCAAATCGCGCGGACGCAAGAACAAGAAACCGACTCAAGGCATGCCGGACTGAGCACTCGTCCGTTACGGTGGGCGCCGGATGACCGCGTCTCAGGCCTGGCCGTTGCGAAACTCGCCGATAACCAACGAGGCGTTATGACCGCCGAAACCAAAGCTGTTGGACATCACGATGTGGAGATCGCGAGGTCGGGCTTCATTGGGTGTGTAGTCAAGATCGCAAGCCGGGTCGGGCGTGTCGTAGTTGATGGTTGGGGGAACCACGTTGTTATGGATCGCCAAGACGGACAGGACCAGCTCCACGCCGCCGCTGGCCCCGAGAAGGTGCCCTAACTGGCTCTTCGTGCTCGAAATGGCCACCTTGTGGGCATGTTCGCCGAATACGGATTTGATGGCCTTGGTTTCGGCCTGATCGCCCAGAGGGGTGCTCGTTCCGTGCGCGTTGATGTAGTCGATATCGGTCGGGTTCAACCCTGATTCCATGAGCGCCACCGACATGGCCTGGGCGGCGCCGGTTCCGTTTTCGTCGGGCTGGGTGATGTGGCTTCCGTCGGCGCTCGTGCCGCAACCGAGCACCTCGGCTAGGATTTCAGCGCCACGAGCCTTGGCGTGTTCCAACTCTTCCAAGATGAGAATTCCGGCCCCTTCGGCCATCACGAACCCATCCCGATCGACGTCAAACGGTCGGCTGGCCTTGGTCGGATCGTCGTTGCGCACCGAAAGAGCCTTCATTCGGGCGAAACCGGCAATGGCCATGGGGGTCAGTGCCGCCTCGCTCCCACCGGTGATCATCACGTCGGCCGCGCCGCGCTCGATAGTCTTGAAGGCGTCGGCAATCGCGTTCGAAGCGCTGGCGCAGGCGGTAGAAACAGCCGTGTTAGGACCCTGTAGACCGTACTGAATCGACACCTGGCCGCTGGCCGCGTTGACCATCAGTTTGGGGATCGTAAACGGAGACACCTTATCTGGTCCACGTTCGAGCAGTCGGGCATGCTGCACCTCGATTTCGCTCAATCCACCGATGCCCGAGCCGATGATGACGCCGCAACGAAACGGGTCTTCCTTGTCGAATTCGAGACCGGCTTGTTTGGCGGAGTCGATGGCGGCAGCCAACGCAAACTGGCAGAAACGATCAAGCCGCTTGGCTTCCTTCGAGTTCACGTAGGCGTCGGGTGACCAATCCGTAATTTCGCCGCCGAAGCGGACACGAAACTCGGAGCAATCGAAGCGAGAAAACGGTTTGATTCCGCTTTCGCCATTACAGATGCGAGTCCACAGTTCTTCCACGCGGCACCCCAAGGCGGTGACCACGCCCAGTCCAGTTATGACAACACGCCGTTTCATTGAAGCTCGCCAGGAAGGAAAAAGTTATGGAGTTTATCCTTGACCGAAGGGATTCTGCGATAGTCGAGATTCTGTCGAGATACAGAATGTCAATGAACGTTCAGCTATCACTCAGTACGTCGAGACGCGACTCCCACCAATCAGCCTCCGTTCATGAGCAGTAAAAGGTCCCATGAGAGACAGGGTGGGAAAATCCGAACCGTAGCCAGGCACATCGACCGACGGCCGCGCGTCCATCACAACCGAGGAACTGATCCCATGGCAGGATGCGCGCTGGGCGTAGCGGGAACAAATCCCTCATCGGCGCTAACCGTGGAGGAGGACTCTGCTCGAACCATGCGCCGCGAGTCGACCGCGTCCTGCGCTAAGAAGGGGACCGTCTCCGGCCGGCCACATGAAAACGGGGCAGCTTCCCTCGCGATTCCTTGCCGATCTCAGGAAGCAGTGTCCTTTTCTTCCACCGCCGCCTCGATGTGTTCGATCGCTTGACCGACCGTTTGGATCTTCTCGGCTGCGTCGTCCGGGATATTGATGTCGAACTCTTCCTCGAGTTCCATCACCAACTCGACCGTGTCCAACGAGTC
>JAFGIR010000442.1 GCA_016929515.1 Pirellulales bacterium
AATAACCTCCTGAACAAGTCCATGTCCAGAAGCTCATATAACATAATCACTTACGTCCCGCCATGTCACTTGGAACAGTAAAATTAAGCAGAATAAACATCTTGATTTCCCCGGGACGATCCAGTTCAAGATTGTGAACGTAGTGATAGATGCGTTGGCGAAGCCCATCCGCCGTGAAATTGACCCTAACATCTGGCAACAGAGACGTCGCGTCGTCGTGGCATATCTTCAAAGTCACCTGGAAGTCTTCCCCTTGGTCTTCCTCTGCGAGGAGCCAGCTACTCACCGCGACCAGACTTGGTACGGTGGCCGGAAGCTCGTCGACCGAGAATTCCTCCAAGACATGGAACAGGCTAACCAAGTTTGTGTTCTTGTCGTCCGCGATTGACTGTGCAACGAGAAAATACTCAAGCTTCGGCATCATGTTACCCTGCACATTCAAGTTTGGTTCTGCTTCGCATCGGACACCGTATTAGCGATCCGACAGATTTTCCTCCCCCGAGCCTGACATTACTGCCATTGGAAGACTTGCGATGGCAGAATCTTCTTCCCTTCGTCCGGGACATCTCCATGCGATGTTTGCGGCATTCCCTGGCGACTCGAATGCTCAATGACATTTCCGCGATTTTCAGTCTTGCCAGGTCGCGAAGGAATTCTTCGGCGAAATCCGTCGGGCGCGATTCCAAGGCTACCGCCAAGGCGGAAATCGCCAATTCATGAGAAAACCTCGTTCCCGGATGAAGATCATCCAATAGGCTCACGGCGAACCGACGAATGGTTCCTTCGGTCAGTGCACCCTGACGAAGGGCTTCTCGGACGGCAGAGACTTCCTGTCTTCTGTGAAGAAACCGGTACAGTCCGGTAGGCGTTCCAAGAAACCCCGCGCTCACATCGAATTCTTCAGACAGAAGATCTCGCAAGACGCTTGTACCCATTTGCTTTCCCTCATTCCACTGGACGGTCCGTCCAGTACTCCCGATCTATCGTGAATTCTTGCCGCCCATAAGGCACATCATAGGCGTTGTGGATTGCCTCACCAGAAGTAGAATCCCATTTGCTCAGCACCCAAGGCACTTGCGGTGAAGTTGCGGTGACGCCTTCTCGAAGCTCCACGATTTGGGCGACGTGCAGATAGTCATCGTCAGCCTTATCGTCAGCCTTATCGACATACAATATCAGATCGCCAACATGAGGTTCTTCAGTTCCCGCCAACCGCCGATATCCGTCATCGCGAAGGATTGTTTTCCAGTGCTCTGTCTCAAGGATAGCGGTGCGTCTGCTGGCCCACACGTGTCCTGCGCAATTATATCCCCCGACGGCAGGCTTCCTCCTTGTCCAGTTTTTTCCGTACTTTTCCAGCAACAACTGATACTTCTGGATTTGCTGAGGACCCGGGCGCCACCTCAATCAAGTTAGGGATATCCGTTCCGATCCGGGTCTGAACAATGATACCATGTTCGATTGATCCAAGTAATCTTGCACGTTCAAACATGACGGCTTGCCCGGTCAGTCAACAAAATGGGGCCAAGACCACCCATAATAGCAGTATGTTAGCCTTGTCTTGGCCGTGTTGCAACCCTCATGCAAAGGCTGCCACAGCTCCCATATCCCCTTGTCAGCCTATGCCCGATCGAACGGGAACGGCATTACATCGGCCAGGCACTTCGCCCCGGCGGCCAGCATAACGACGCGGTCGAAGCCCAGCGCCACGCCGGTCGACGCCGGCAGCCCGGCACGCATGGCCGCTAGCAGCCGGCTTTCGCTCGGCAGCGGCGAATGGCCGTCGAGTTGGCGTTGAAGATTGACTTGGGTGTTGCGCCGGGTCAGTTCGTCGGCGTCGGTCAGCTCGTGATAGCCGTTGGCCAACTCGATGCCGTCGACGCAGAGTTCGAATCGCTCGGCCACCATCACGCCGTCGTCGTCGCGCAGCCGCGCCAATGCGGCCTGGCCGGCCGGATAGTCGTAGAGAATCGTCGGCCGCGCTTGGCCCAAGTGCGGCTGGACCCGGTCGACCAGCAGCAGATCGAGCCACGTGTCGCGATCGGTTGGCGAAAGACTCGCCGGCGCGTCGATCTGTTTTTCGCGAACCGCGTCGACCAGTTGCTCGGTTCGGGCCGTGTGTGGATCGAGGCCCACGTGTTGCTCGAACGCCTCGCGATAACTCAATCGCTCGGCCGGACCGCGTTCCAACAACGTCTCGGCCAACTCGCTCAACAGCGTCATGCCCTCGTCGGGCCCGTCGCCCACGCGATACCACTCGACCATGGTGAACTCGGGATTGTGCAGCGGGCCAAGTTCGTCGCGGCGAAACGCCCGGGTAACTTGATAAATGGCGGCGGCCCCGGCGGCCAGAAGCCGCTTCATGGCAAACTCGGGCGAGGTCTGCAAATAAAAACACGGGTGCCGCTGGCGTCCCGCCAGTGCTTCTTCACCGGAGACACGGGCAAGATGCCCGTGGCACCCTGCTGATGAATCGACTTCGACGGCAAACGGGTCCAAATGGCGGTCGACGACCGTATCGGCCGAGAGGATGGGCGTTTCGACTTCAAGGAAACCGTGACGGTCGAAAAATTCGCGAACGCGGCGCAACAGTCCGGCGCGCAAACGAAGCACTATCGGATCAATGGTGGGCAGGAAGTCGTCGCCGGTCGACGCACTTTCGGGACGAGTGGTCGGAGCGAATCCTCGGCGGACTTTCATGGTTCGATTTCCGACTTGCTACTGGGCCACCACTGCGCTTTGGCCCAGGTACCCGCGGCCACTCCCCAGCTATTCCGGCCGGCTACTCCTTGACCCGCTCGATATAGTCGCCGGTTCGCGTGTCGACCTTGATCAGTTCGCCCATCTCGACGAACGAGGGGCAGATGATATCGGCACCGGTCTCGACCTTGACCGGTTTGGTTACGTTGCTGGCCGTGTTGCCCTTGGCGCCCGGCTCGCAGTATTCGACGCGGAGCACGACGTGGTTGGGCGGGGTCATGGTCAACGGCGTGCCGTTGAACAGCACCATGCTGCAGTTCATGCCTTCCTTGAGATACTTCCAGGCGTCGTCGACGGCCTGGGCGGTCAATTCATACTGCTCGTAGCTCTCGTTGTTCATGAAGACGAACAGCTCGCCCTGGCGATAGAGATACTGGGCGTCGATTTCCTCGATGTCGGCCGCTTCGAGCGACTCGCCGCTTTTGTAGGTGCGGTCGAGGACCGTGTTGCGGATCAGGTTCCGCAGCTTGCACTTGTAGAGCGCCTGGCCCTTGCCCGGCTTGACGAAGTTGCACTCGATCATCAAATAAGGATCGCCGTCGATTTGGACCTTGAGTCCCTTGCGAAAATCGCTTGTGTTGAAACTGGCCACGAGTGTTTTCCTGTCTTGCTTCTTGGAACGAAACGGTTGTGGTACGATGATTGCCTATGGCAAGTACTGACGATCAAATCGACCGCGATGTGGTTCCGCCCGGCCGCGATTGGCGAGCCGATTGGGCCGGCGCGATTCGCGACGGAGCCGAGTTGTGCGAACGGGTTCGATTGCCTCGGTCCCTGGCCGCCGAGCCGGGCGGGCTGAGCGTGCGAGTGCCCAGGCACTACTTGTCGCGTATCACCCCCGGCGACGCCCACGACCCACTGTTGCTGCAAGTGCTCCCTCGCAAAGAGGAGGGCGAAACCCCCTTGGGTTTCTCCTCCGATCCGTTGAGCGAGGCGGCCGCGGGCTCGCCCCCCAGCCTGCTATGGAAGTACTCAGGTCGATCCCTCATCGTAGCAACCGGGCGTTGCGGCGTCCATTGCCGCTTCTGCTTTCGTCGTCATTTTCCGTCGACGGCATTACCCCCCGACTTGGCCGCATTCGAAGCAGTCTTGCGGCGAATCGCTCGCGAGAAGTCCATTCACGAGGTGATCCTCAGCGGGGGCGATCCGCTGACGCTCGGCGACGACCAACTGGCCGACTGGGTCAAGCGGCTGGCCGGCCTGGCCCACCTCCGCCGGCTGCGGATTCACACGCGGATGCCGATCGTCATTCCCAGTCGGGTCACGCCTGGGCTGGTCGACCTGCTCCACGCGACGCGGCTGGTGCCGATCGTCGTCGTCCATGTGAATCATCCGGCCGAAATCGATCGCGAGGTCGAGCTGGCCCTGGCGCGGCTGGTCGACGCGGGCGTGCCCGTGCTAAACCAATCGGTCTTGCTGCGCGACGTGAACGACGACGTCGACGTGCTGGCCGAGTTGTACGAGCGGCTCGTCGACCTGCGCGTGATGCCCTACTATCTTCACCAGTTGGATCGGGTCGCCGGCGCGGCCCATTTCGAAGTGGCCGAAGAAGAAGGCTGCCGGCTTGTCGAGTCGCTCCGCGCCCGGCTGCCCGGCTACGCCGTGCCGCGCTACGTCCGCGAGGTGCCGGGCGCGTCGAGCAAGGTATGGCTCACGCACCGACACGAAGACACAGAGCCGCGCTGATGCACGTTGCTGTTATGCACTCTCCATCGTTCGGCGTCTTTGCGGCTGAGCGTGACAGCCCCCCTGCCCTGCCCTGGCGATCGGCGGGACATTGTCGAACGCAAAGACGGTCTCGCACCATCGGCCCAGGGCCAGAAGGCTCCTCTCGCTGTGGTAGCGGCCGACCAGTTGCACGGCCGCCGGCAGTCCGTCGCCGGCCAGTCCGCAGGGGACCGACACGACGGGCACGCCCGCCGCGCTCCATGGGGCTTGGAACTCGCTCGTGCCGGTCAGCGTGGTGAGCGTGGCCGGGGCCGTCGTGTGGGTCGAGGGGACGACGACCGCGTCGACCGCGTCGAACAGTCCCACGACGCGGCGTTGAAAATCGCGCAACTCGGTCAGCGCGGCCGCGTAGTCGACCGCCGAAATCGCCAGCCCTTGATCCAGGAATTGGCTCAGCAACGGGCCGTAGGCTTCGGGCCGTTTTGCATAGTCGTCGCGGTGGACGGCGGCCGCTTCGACCGACATGATCCGCCAGTGCATCGGTCGGACCCGCGAGAAATCGACCTCCGTTTCCAACGGCACGAGGGTGGCGCCGGCGGCGGAGAGTTTTTCGAGCGCCGCGTCGAGCGCCTGGCGGATGTTCTCGTCGGCCGTCGTCTCCCAGAAACCGCCGAGCGTGCCCAACCGCGGCGGGTCGGGGATTGGCTCGGGGTGGCTGGGGCATAGCGCAGCGGTGCCCCAGTGACGAACATGTTCGGCTCTTCCCGGCGCGCCATACGGCCCGAAATCGCGCGATCGCGGAAGACACGGAAGCATGAGTTCCAGATCGG
>JAFGIR010000443.1 GCA_016929515.1 Pirellulales bacterium
AACACGATGCAAACCATTACCACCGAACGACTTGCCGATGTTCAAATCGACGCAACTAAAACGCAAAACGAAGGGGATGTCGATAAACTCCCGAGAGCACAAAACTCATCTCACCCGGTTTGCCCAGCACGCTCCGCGGCGCGATGAGTGTTCGGGAAGCGGGGGGATGGCGAGGTGGCGGACGTTCGTCGCGTGGGCCGAACAACGAAGGCGGGCACGGTCCCCTTGGGGCCCCGACCGCACCGCGCCTTCATCAAACCGCTCTGCCCCGATTTGTTTTTACCAAGGCAACAGGCCTTCGCGTCCCGCCAGACGCACTAGGTCGACCGTGCTGTGCACGTCGAGTTTTCGCATGAGCCGCGACTTATGATTGTCGACCGTGCTTTCCGAGAGTTTCATTCGCTCGGCACATCGCCGCACGCTCAGCCCATCCACCAAGTGCAACAGCACCTGAAGTTCGCGAGGTGTCAACGATTCCAACGGGGTGCCGGTTGTTCTCGTCTTGTACTTCAGTCCGGATTCTGTGCGAACCAGATGTTCGTCGACGGCCGGACAGAAAGCCTCGCGGCCCGTGCTGATCTGAAGCACGGCAACGATGATTTCGTCGAACGTGGCGTGCTTCGTCCAATAGCCCGAGGCCCCGACCTGCAACGCGAAGCGAATATGATCATGGTTCACCGCATCGTCGAGAAAGAGAATTCGACAACGCTTGGACGACTTGATAAGGAGCCGGGCCGTCTCGAAGCCCCGGTACGATGGTATGGCGGCGTCCATGATGAGGACGTCGGGTTGATGGAGTTTGGCAATTTGGACAGCTTGCTCGGGCGTGGTCGCCACGGCGACCTCGGCCACCTCGGGCACAACCCGAAACATCATGGCCAGGCCGGTGCAACACAGCGCATGGCTGTCGACGATCAGCAAACGCAATCCGTCGGCTCGGCACCCCATGTCATTCAGTCTCATGGCAGAGAGTGTATCTGAACCGGGTGACAGCTAATTGTCACCCCAGGCCAGAATAACAGGCAGATTTCCCGATGTCACACCGCTTTCCCGGGAAGCAACCCGGCAACATTGGAGGGGTGACACGTCCGGCAGTCCGGCCGGACGAAGGCCAGATGGCAGACCGAAAAGTCTTTGACAGGATGGGTTTGAAGCGATTCGCGTGAGTTGGAATCGGCGTTGTTCCCGACGCGTGACGCCTGCGGAAGGGGCCGATCTTGGGAGGGTCATGTGGGGGGTGTATGCCCACCTTGCGTTTGTCCCCGTGACGATTGCTTGACAGGGTAAAATCCGACGTTAGTCTAAAGGTATTCTTGAGTTAGTTTGATTCTTCGCGGTGGTGGCGCTCGGATCGGGACATCGGAGCGTCTGGAGGAGAGGCTATTCCCCCCTTCTCGCTCCGCGCCGCCAGTTATTCATCCCTGGTCTGAATGTCTCTTCTTCTTTTTGCCACGGGAGCCGGTCATGGCTGCTAAGCGTCCAGGTAATTGGACTGAGATCCTCATTCGTCAAGGCATTATCAGTCCGGACCAACTGGCTGAGGCTGAACAGATGGCCTCCGAGTCCGACATGAGACTGCCTGATGCGCTCTCCCGGCTCGGCTATGCGACGGGTGAGGAGATCATGCGGGCAATGGCCCAGCAGCACAGCCTGGACTACGTCAATTTATCGGAAGTCGTCATTCCACCTTCGGTCGTCGAGCTGGTGCCGGAGTCGGTCGCTCGCGAGAACGCGATCCTGCCGCTGGCCGAGAGCGACGGGGAACTGACCGTGATCGTCAGCGATCCGGATGATTTCGAGGTGATCGAGAAGCTGCGATTTATCCTGAATAAACACATCGAAATTGCATTAGCTCCGCGCGAGAACATTCTCGAAGCGGTCAACCGTTACTATGGGCAAACGGTAGGCGAAAGTGCCGACTCGATGCTCCAGGAGTTCACCGACACGGCCATCGATTTTACGGAGACCGAGGACGACGCGGCTGGCGGTGAGGAAGAGGTCGACGAAAGCAGCGCGCCGATTGTTCGTCTGGTCCATTTAATTATTACCGAGGCCGTGCAACTCCGGGCCTCCGACATCCACATCGAGCCTTTTGAGGACCGGGTTCGCGTCCGATACCGCATCGACGGCCGCCTCGTCGAGCGGGACAGCCCTCCGAGACGCTTGCTCGGGGCCATCCTTTCGCGCATCAAGATTCTCTCACGACTTGACATTGCCGAACGCCGCCGGACTCAGGACGGCCGGATCAAGGTGACCGTCGGCGAGAAGGAACTCGACCTTCGGGTGAGTGTCATCCCGACCAATCATGGGCAGTCAATCGTGATGCGGATTCTGGATAAGGACAGTATCAAGGTAGGGCTTCGGCAGCTCGGATTTGCCGATGAGGACTACCTGAAGTTTGAGTCCCTCATTCGGAGGCCAAACGGCATCATCCTTGTGACCGGTCCGACCGGATCGGGCAAGACCACGTCGCTCTACGCTGCTCTGAACACGCTGAACTCGCCCGACCGAAAGATCATTACCGCCGAGGACCCCGTGGAGTACTACCTTCCTGGGATTAATCAGGTGGAGGTCCGTCATGAGATCGGGTTGGACTTTGCACGAGTGATCCGGGCCATGCTGCGTCAGGCACCAAATATCGTGCTGGTTGGCGAGATGCGGGATCTTGAGACGGCACAGATGGGAATTCAAGCATCTTTGACTGGACACCTAGTTTTCAGTACACTACATACGAACGATGCGCCCGGAGCCATTACACGATTGATCGATATGGGGGTTGCGGCTTACCTTGTTTCCAGTAGCGTTGTGGCTATCATGGCACAGCGATTAGTCCGCGTAGTCTGTCAAAAATGTAAACAAACGTATACTCCATCGGAGTCATCCTTAAGAGCGGCTGGCATTAGCCCCGAAATGGCTGCTGACGCCACCTTCTGCAAAGGACGTGGCTGTGGAAGTTGCCAGGGGATGGGCTACCGTGGCCGTTTGGCCATCTTCGAATTAATGCTGATGTCGAGCAAGATTCGGGAGCTGGCTTTCAATTGCGCCCCGACGAGCGCCATCAGGAAGGCAGCCATTAGTGAGGGAATGAAAACGCTTTACGACGATGGCGTCAGGAAGGCCTGCCGGGGGGTCACCACGATCGAAGAAGTCCTACGCGTGGCCAAGCAGGAGGGAAACTGATTCGCCAGACTTCGAGGCTCACCAGTTTGGAGCTGCCGAGCAAAGGACGACTTCTCTCGTTAATGTGGGGCTCTTGGCAATTGTGAGTAAAGTAGCGAAAAGAGCCAATTTCGGAGGATTCGCAGTCGAAGGATGGTAGCGTTCGGGTCACTTTCTCTGAAGAGGGGGTATCAGGGACGGAGAATCCAGTGACTTTGCGACAATTCGTTTGATTGCGTTCGGCTTGAGCCCCAGCCGGCCGACGCGAATAATCATGCTGCGGAGGAGACGTGTTTGGCCAGACGTACGCGACTGGTCGCTCCGCTCGGCTGGGGGAATGGTGGGTTGGCTGTGCCTGGGGTGCAGGCCAACCGCTTTCGTCAATGGAACCCTGTTTTGAGCGGAAAGCCGCGGCTGCGTCGTGGCGATATGTCTCCGCTGTGAAGTGGATCTAAATGAGTACAGTTCTTATCGATAAACTGCTCCATACGGTGGTCAGCCGTAAGGCGAGCGACTTGCACATCGCGGTGGGTTCTCCGCCGGTGGTCCGCGTCGACGGCCGGCTCATGCGGCTCGAAACGAAGGAGCTGACGTCCGAAGACACCGTGAGTCTGATGAAGAGCATCACGCCGGAGCGGTGCCAGCAGGAACTTCAGGAGGTGGGCGGCACCGACTTTGGTTTCGCTTTCGGCGACGTAGCCCGATTCCGCGTCTCGGTCTTCAAACAGCGCGGCTACGTTGGCATCGTCTTGCGACAACTGCCGAACCGGCTGATGGATTTCAAGGAGATGGGCACGCCGCCGGCTCTCGAAAAGCTCATCATGCGGCCGCGCGGTTTGATTTTGGTCACGGGCCCGACCGGATCCGGAAAGACAACAACGCTGGCCGCGGCCGTCGACTATATTAATCACAAGACGGATCGGCACATTATCACGATCGAGGACCCGATCGAGTTCTTCCACAAGCACGACAAGTGTTTGATCAACCAGCGCGAGTTGAACGTCGACGTGCCCAGCTTTTCGGAGGCTATTCGGCGCGCGTTGCGTCAGGACCCCGACGTCATCCTCGTCGGCGAAATGCGAGACTTGGAGACAATCGAAGCGGCCATCACGGCCGCGGAGACGGGCCACATCGTTTTCGGCACGCTGCACACGACGGGTGCCCAGGGCACGGTCAACCGAATCATCGACGTGTTCCCCACGAACCAGCAGGAGCAGATCCGCACGCAGTTGTCGGTTGCCATGATCGGCGTGGTCTCCCAGGCGCTCTTGCCGAAAATCGGGGGCGGACGAATCGCGGCATACGAGATGCTCGTGATCACGCCTGCCATCGCCAACCTGATCCGCGAGAACAAGACGTTTCGAATCACATCGTCGATCCAGACGGGAGCCAAGCTGGGAATGCAATTGCTTGACGACCACATGTATGACATTTGGAAGCGGGGCATCGTGACCAAGGAGGAGATTCTGGCGAAGGCCAACATGGTCGAAGCACTCGCCGCCAAGATTGCCCGCGCCGAGCGAGGGTTCTTCGAGGACGATGGTGAAGCGAGTGAGAGGTTGCGAGGCTCCAATGATGATGGCGACGAGGATTAGGCGAGGTTCTTAACCGAGAGACTGACTGGCGTTCTATTTTTCGAGGCAACTAAAGAAGATGGCTGTTCGACGAATCGGTCAAATCCTGGTCGACCTCGGCTTCATTGACGAGGATCAACTGCAATCCTTATTGGATGAGCAGCAACAGCGGCCTGGCGAATTGCTCGGTCAAATCGCCATGGACATGCGCTTGATCACGGACGATCAGTTGGCGCAAGCACTCGCCGAACAGATGAATCTCCAGGTGGTGAATCTGGCCGACATCACGATCCCACCCGAGGTGATCAACCAGGTGACCGAGCCCATGGCTCAGCTCTACCGGATCGTGCCTATCAGTTTCAAGAACGACGTTCTGACGATCGCCATGTGCGAACCGCAGAAGTTGTCCGTGCCCGACGAGTTGCGCGGTTTTCTCGGTTACGACATTCGCGCCGTGGTGGCGACGGAAAAAGACATTCTCAAGGCGCTCGAACGTTATTACGCGGTCGGCGGCGAGAGCGTCGAGTCGTTGATCTCCGATATCGAAGATGACGACGCGTTGGTGAAGGCAGCCGAGCAGATGGAGCGGGACGGGCCGCTCGATCTGACCAGTGTCGAGGCGCTGGCCGACAGTGCCCCGGTCCGCAAACTGCTGAACATGGTGTTTTTGCTGGCCATCAAGGATCACGCGAGCGATTTACATTTCGAGCCGTTTGAAAACGAGTTCAAGATCCGCATCCGCGCCGACGGCGTCCTCTACGAGATGGTGCCGCCGCCCCGCCACCTTGCCGTGGCCATCACGACGCGTATCAAGGTCATGGCCGACTTGAACATCGCGGAGCGCCGGCTGCCCCAGGATGGGCGAATCCAGTTGAGCGTGGGCGGCCATCCGGTCGACATGCGTGTCAGCATTCTCCCGACCATGTTTGGCGAGAGCGTCGTCTTGCGTATCCTCGACCGATCGGTGGTGATGCTCGACTTGGACGTCGTCGGCATGGATCCGACGACGTTGGCCACTTTCCGCGGGCTTATCCGTCGGCCGAACGGCATCGTGCTGGTCACCGGTCCGACCGGCTGCGGTAAAACGACGACCCTCTACGGCGCGCTCAACGAACTGAATGACATTACCGACAAGGTGATCACGACCGAGGATCCTGTCGAATACGACCTCGACGGAATCATTCAGATTCCGATCGACGAATCGATCGGCAATACGTTCGCCCAATGCCTGCGAAGTATTCTCCGCCAGGACCCCGACAAGATTCTCGTGGGCGAAATTCGCGATTTAGAAACGGCCGAAATCGCGGTCCAGGCCGCATTGACCGGCCACATGGTGTTCAGTACGTTGCACACGAACGACGCCCCCAGCACGGTCACGCGACTTCGCGACATGGGCGTGCCGCCTTTCTTGTTGACCGCGACGCTCGAAGCGGTTTTGGCCCAGCGGCTCGTTCGAAAGATCTGCGCGTCGTGCCGCGAGGAAACGATGCCGCCCATGGAAAAATTGGCCGAGTTGGCTCTGCGACCCGACGACGTGGTCGACCGACGGATCTTCCGGGGCGCTGGCTGCGAAAGCTGCAGCAGTACGGGGTTCAAAGGCCGCACCGCGCTGTTCGAGTTGATGGAAATCAATGACGAGATGCGCGACGTTATCAACGACGGCGGATCGACCCAAAAACTGCGCGCGTGTGCCTTGCAAAGCGGCATGCAGCCGTTACGCGAAGCCGGGCTGGAAAAACTTTTTGCTGGTGTCACGAACATCGACGAAGTCATTCGTGAAACCATTGTTGAGGAGGCCTAACCGGAGGAGAGAACCATGCCGACTTTTCAATTTGAGGCCATGGACTCGACGGGCAATGAGATCAAGGACATGATCGATGCCCCAACCGAGGAAGAAGCACAAGCCACGATTCGGCAGATGGGATACTTCGTTACGAAGATCTCCGTCAAAAAAAGCCGTAAAGCCGCGGGCGATAAACAGGCCGCGAAGAAAAAGGGAAAGTCCTTCGCCATCGGCGGCGTCAAACTGAAAGTCCTTACGACTTTCACGCGCCAGCTTTCCATTCTACAGGACGCTGGGCTGCCGATTCTACGCAGTCTCAGAATTCTCGAAAACCAGTCCAAGCCCGGCGCGCTAAAGAACAGCCTGATCGACGTCTGCGATGAAATCGAAGCTGGTTCCACGCTCTCCGAAGCCATGGCGAAATCGCCCAAAGCCTTCAACCGACTTTACGTCAACATGGTCAAAGCGGGCGAGGCTGGTGGTGCGCTCGAAATCATCCTCCGCCGCTTGGCCGAGTTCCAGGAACGGGCCGAAGCCCTGCGACGCAAGGTCAAAGGCGCCCTGGTCTACCCGATTTGCGTCGTCTTGTTTGCCGTGGGTATTCTGACGTTCATCATGATTTGGATCGTGCCGAAGTTCACCGACATTTTCAACGACTTCGACGCCGAATTGCCCGTCATGACCAAGCTGCTGGTCAGCGCTTCGAACAACATGTATACCTACTGGTACCTTATACCAGGCATTCCCATCTCGATCTGGCTCATGGTCAAGCTGATTCGCAAGTTCTCGGTGGGGCGAACCGGCTGGGACCTTTTCTTGCTGAAAATGCCTATCTTCGGCCAACTGGTCGAAAAGAACATCGTCGCCCGAACCACGAGAACCCTCGGCACGCTCGTCTCCAGCGGCGTTCCCATTCTCGAAGCGCTCCACATCACGCGCGAAACGTCCAGCAATGCCATCTTCGAGGACCTGTACCAAAAAGTCTATGAATCGATCCGCGAAGGAGACACGATCGCCCAGCCGCTGAAAGAAAACAGTAAACCCCCGTTCAATGTCATGGCTTTGTTCTTCTGGACATTCTTCATCCCCGTGATCGGCCTCCTGCTCTACGTCACCCGAATGAACAAACGCATCATCGATGATATGGTCGTCAACATGGTCGACGTGGGCGAGGAGACGGGCGAGTTGGATACGATGCTCTACAAGGTGGCCGATACCTACGACGAAGAAGTGGCCGTCTTGACCGATAGCCTCATGAGCCTCATGGAACCTTTGCTGATCATCCTGCTCGGCGGAATCGTCGGGTTCATCGTCATCGCGCTGTTCCTGCCGCTGATCGGACTGATCGAGACGCTGTCGTAATAATCGTGAATCGTGAATCGTGAATCGTGGATCGTGAATAGTCCGTAGTGGATTGTGAAGGGAAACGTGGGCCACCCCATTTTGTGGTGAAGGGCAAAACACACCCAGAGGCATCGGCCCCACGCGGCCGAGGAGGAATAGCATGGTGAGCAGGCAAAAACTAGGGATTAGGGATTGGGGATCAGGGATTAGGGATGGATTAGGGATTGGGCCTGAGTCCTCGCCCTCCGTGTCCCTCCGTGCCCTCCGTGGTGAAAAGCGGCGTCGAGCCTTCACCCTCGTCGAGTTGCTCGTGGTGATCACGATTATCGGCGTGCTGGCCGGATTGATCGTGGCCGTCGCGCCGGGCGTCATCCGCGCGGCCCACCGGATGACCATCACGACCGAAATCGGCCAACTCACGATGGCCATGGAACGCTACAAGCAAGAACACGGCGAGTACCCACCCGATTTCTGCGGCGTGAACGACGCGAATGCAATCGTTCGTACCGCGGCTCGTCAGACCGTTCTCAATCATCTTCGCCGGGCATTTCCACGATATCGAATTCCCGCGGGAACGATTGACAACCGGTGGGATTATTTTCGTCTCCAGGTAAAGCAGTGCACCAGCGGCGATCCGTCACTTACCAATGCAGGCGACGCTATCGGAATGGAAGTGAACGCAATGACGCCCGACATGGCGTTGGTCTTCTGGCTTGGCGGCATGCCCGCTCCGGCCGGCTCGTCGACGCGTCTTGTCACGTTTAGTGCCAACCCGGCCAATCCGTTCGCCGTCGGCGGCAGTCGCAAGGAAGCGTTTTTCGAGTTCGACGAAGCACGGTTGGCGCGGAATGCGATTGCAGGCAACAACAACCACTTCACGGGCTACCGCTACCGGCCGCCGCACGTTCAGGACCCCGACGGCGGAGAGGACGCGCCGCCGTACGTTTATTTTCGTGCCAAGAGCGACCGATACGACCCGCTCCCTCCGACGGACATTTTTGTGCAGTTCTTCACGTGGCAGGGGACGTTCTGCGTGCCTTACGGCAGAGACTCGGTTCCTCCCGCATCGGCAGGCGACCCAAACGAGATAACGCAGTGGTTCAACCCCAAGACGTGCCAGATCATCTGTAGTGGACTCGATGGGATGTATGCCGAGTTCGACTCGGCCACCAGTACGCCGGGCGCTCTCCCAAGCCGCCCGATTCGTTATCTGCAAACCAACGGCCAGGCGGGCAGCGGCAACCTGACCTCCGAGGAAGAGGATAATCTGACGAACTTCGCAAGGGGCACTCTGGCCGACTGGCACGAGGGGGAATAGCCATGGCCACGATGCAGCAGACAGTAGGCAGCGTGCGGCAGGCAGTAGGCAGCGGGCAGCAGGCAGTAGGCAGCGTGCGGCAGGCAGTAGGCAGCGTGCGGCAGGCAGCTCGCTGTACGCACGGATTGGGGATTGGGGATCATCGAAATCCCAAAATCCCAAAATCCCAAAATCCCATACTGTCTCCCGCCACGAGGCAACGCGGCGGATTCACGTTGATCGATCTGTTGGTGGCCATCACGGTCATCGGTATCCTGATGGCGATCACGCTCGGCGCGGTCGGATCGGCCCGCCAGGCAACCCGAATCGACAAAACCCGCTACACCATCACCAAACTCCACTACGTCATGATGGGCAAGTACGATTCGTATCGTACGCGGCGATTGCCGATTGCCATTCCGCCCGGGACGTTTCCTCAGGTGGCCGCCCTCTACCGAGTCAACGCCATGCGCGACCTGATGCGGATGGAAATGCCCGACCGGTGGAGCGACGTTTTTAATGTCGGCAATCCGTCTGATCCTGATGCGGTTGCCCTTTACTTGACATTCGCGCCATCGCTAACGCATCGTTATCGACGAATTTATTTCAATTCGGCGGCCGCGAGCGATCCTCAGGACAAGTGGGGCGCGGCCGAGTGTCTCTACATGATTGTCATGGCGATTCCCGACGCGGCCGGACAGTTTCACGAAAGCGAAATTGCCGACACCGACAACGACGGACTACCCGAGTTTGTCGATGCCTGGGGCACCCCGATCCGCTTCATCCGTTGGCCGTCCGGGTTCTATTGGGACCCACCCAACGATTTCTACGGCGAGAGCGATTTGCAGTTTGGGCCGCAGGGTATCAGTGACAAGTACCAGGCAGACCCGTTCGATCCACGAGGCGTCTTGTTGAGCCAAGGGAGTTTCGCCCTGTTCCCGCTAGTCTATTCAGCCGGGCCGGATAAGGAGTTCGACATCAATACCGGCCGGGAAGGTCCGAATGGTGCTGCCGGTAATCAGTACACATACACTTATAGGTTGGAACCACACCTGACCGGCACTCCGGAGAACATCGACCCATTCCAGGCCGACATGAACAATATCTATGTTGGCTGCCCAGCCAACGACGACGATGGTTCACAGCCTTTCAGCGACCTACATCACTACGACAACATCCACAATCACCGAACCGGGAAGTGATTGAAGTGGGAAGGGTGAAGTAGGAAGTGTGAAGGGGCGAATCGCGGGGGGTATTTGGTGAGTGTTGGATCGTCGGCGGGCCAGGGCAATGTTGAAACGCGTGAAGGGAGAAGGGAGAAGTGAGAAACTCGAATCGTTTTTCAGCGGGCGGCCGACAGCAGGCAGCAGGCAGTTGCCGTGGTGGGGCTCGCGAAACTCGCCCCACCCTACCATCTCGACAAGAAACTCCGTGTGCCTCCGTGTCCCCCGTGGTGAAAAAAAGCTTCTCCGTGTCTTCGTGTCTTCGTGGTGAAAACCAACCGGCCGGGTTCACGTTGGTCGAGTTGTTGGTTGTTATCACGATCATGATGATCTTGGCCGCGTTCGTCCTGCCCCGTTTGCAGCCAGCCTCGGGCCAACGCCGGTTGCGCGAAGCGGCCCGAATGGTCGACATCTTCATGGGCCGCGCGCGAAGCCGCGCGATCGAGACAGGCCGGCCGTGCGGCGTGGTGCTTCAGCCGCTGGACAACCCGATCAACGCCCACAATTCGGCCAGCAACACGTTGTTTCAGGTCGAGGTGCCGCCACCCTACGCGGGCCAGTCGATTAGTTCGCGGGTCCGGTTCATCAACTACAACTCTGTTACCTTGGTCTTGACGATCGAGGAGATGACGGCACTCGATCTTGACACGACGCTGATCAGCCTCGGCGACACGGTCCAACTGAACAACCAAGGCCCCTGGTACACGGTTGTCGGCCCCGACGTTTTGGACAACGTCACGCTACAAGTGACGCCCGACAACAACGGCGACGGTTTCCCCGACGGAGACGGGCTTATCGATCAGGCGGTCTCGCCCGCTCTCCAGCAGCTTGAGCTGCGGGTCGATCCGGCCTATCGTGCGCACGTTCCACCCTATACGTCAACCACGACCCTTGCGTTTACGATCCTGCGCCAGCCGGCGCCGACGCTGACCGCGCCGCTGCGGCTGCCCAACGAGACGGTCATCGACCTTCGGGCGTCGGGGTTCAATCAGTTGGGAATGGTGCCCACCGTTGCAGCATTCAATGGCGCAACCAATCAACGGCCTGTCGTCGTCATGTTCTCGCCGAATGGTTCGGTCTCGCGTTGCCGGTATTATGTGGGCACCGTGTATCGCGACGATCCGGTTTCCGAGCCCATCTTCTTTCTTGTGGGTCGTGAGACGCAAGTCGGGATATCCGACAAGCTCTTGCGCGACCTGCCCGATGACCAGAAACCAAACTGGCAATTGCCCGGCAGCTACTGGGTGACCATTGCGTCGCAGACGGGCCAGATCAGCGTGTCGGAGAACGCGGAGCCGGACGACTACTACGCGTCGCAAGGTACGGCGACTCCGTGGAATTCGGCCCAGGGCATCGACGAGGCCCGAGAGTTCGCCAAACAGTCCCATGCCATGGGAGGGCGGTGATATGAAAACAGTAGGCAGCAGGCAGCGGGCAGCGGGCAGTGGGCAGCGGGCAGTGGGCAGTGGGCAGCAGGCAGCGGGCAGCGGGCAGCAGGCAGCGGGCAGTGAGTGGGGATTAGGGATTAGGGATTGGGGATTAGCAATGGGGGCCAAATTCCGTTTCGCCGCGAACCGCCGTGTCTTCCGTGGTGAAAACGCCCGGCGCGGTGTCAGCCTGCTCGAAGTCCTCATCGCCATGTTCGTCGTTACGCTCGGGCTGCTGGGCGTGGTCTCGCTCATACCGACGGGCCATTTTGCCGTGGTCGAGTCGACCAAGTCGGACCGCGCGGCCGCCTGCGGTCGCGCCGCCATGAGCGAAGTCAAAGTGCGACGGATGCTCGATTCGAGTTTGTGGCGATGTCCGAACGGGACTTCGGGTGCAGTTGCCGCCCAGTATGGCGACGCGTTCATCATCGACCCGCTGTTCGTGGCGAACAATTTGCCCGAAGTGCCGGGCAATGAAATGAATTTGGCCGCGTTTCCGTGCGACGGGTCTTATCCGCCCGCCTATACGCCCTTTTTTCTGAACCGCGTGACGTTGCCCATGTCGGCAAGCGTGGCCGATCGGGTTTTCACGTGGGGCGACGACCTGTTGTTCAAGGTCGATCGCGGCGACGCCGAGCAGCGGACCCGGGCGAGCTACTTTTGGGCCGACGACGGCAGCACGCAAACCGGCACGGCGCCCTATCCGGTTCTGCCGACCGACACCCAACTTCCAACTGCGTCGGGCGACTACCAGCGGCTCTTGCAGCAGGACGCAAAGCACTATTCGTGGATGCTGACCGTCGCGCCGGCGCCGAGTGAGAACGTCCTTCCCGTGGGCGGTGTTTTCAACTTTCGCAAGTATCGCGTGTCGACGGTGGTTTCTTACCGGCGCGACCTTGGCTACCGCCCGTTGGACCCAGGCAACCCGCCCAGCGTCGACGACATGCCGACGGAACGGCTAGTGAACGTGCGGCTCGACGGTGGCGGCTACGGCGGCGGCGACGTGACAATTCATATACCGGACAACTGTATGGGTTCCGCCGGCGCGGACCAATACGAAGCCTATCTCAAGGTCCGCCCAGGCCAGTGGATCATGCTCATGGGGTTGAAATTGGATGCGCGAGTGCCACCGCGGCCGGACGTTTCGAATTGGCAAGCTCGCCGCGTGGCCCAGTGGTATCAGGTCGTGGCGGCCGACGACGTCCAGCACGACAGTACGGCTAACGCGTATGGCCGGCGTCTGACGCTGGCCGGGCCCGACTGGGATCCGACCGTGATCGGCGACGTGTCCGGCACCCCTGGGGCCAAGGCCGTGTTGGTCGACGGCGTGATTGGCGTCTATACGAAGACGATCGAGTTGGACACGGCGGCCGCGTGGAACCCGTAGCGAACCGCGGCCGGCGCGACCGAAGCGACAAACCATTTCACCACGGAGGACACGGAGAACGGCGGAGGTCCGACAGGAGTCCTTGGCCTGTTGGTCCCTCAATGCGTCTCCGTGTCCCCCGTGGTGAGAAGAAGAGTTACCTACGCGACGGGTCAGGGCAAGCGTTGAAGTTGGAAGGGAGAAGCGAGAAGTGAGAAATTCGAACCGCCACTGGTCCGCGATACCGGGTGCCACTGCCGGCTTGTCCAGCAGTGCCCGGTGCGCCGTGCCCACCCTACAAAAGCCTCCGCGAACCTCCGCGTCCTCCGTGGTGAGAAGATCAACGTCCTCGGTGGTGTGCGAATCGGCGCGTCGGGGCGTGTTGTTGCTGGTCGTGTTGGGTTTGTTGGCCATGTTCGCGCTGATCGGCCTGACGTTCGTCATCCTGACGAGCCACGCCCGGCGAAGTGCCGAAAGCCAGGCCAAGGTCGACCGATACACCGACCCGCCCAAGGAGTTGCTCAACGAAGTGGCTCTTCAATGCCTCCGCGGCACGACCCAATCGACGTCGGTGCTGCAAAATCACAGTCTGCTGGAGGATCTGTATGGGCCTTGCAGTCTTCTGACGAACGGCATCGACGACGACGGCAACGGCACGGTCGACGACGCAAGCGAAGCCCAATTCATCGTTCCGGCCACCGGCTATTCGGCCGCGAGCACGGGCGGCCAGCTATTCGATCTTCCCATGGTTTTCTCCGGCACGGGCACCTCGCTTGCAATGCCTCAACGTTTGGTCGGCTGTGTCATAACGATGCTCGACGGTACGGCCAAAGGCCACAGCATGCGCATCGTAGGCGTCGATTCCACCAATGGCACGCCGCAGGTCGTGTCATACGACGGGTTTACACCGAGCATTGGCGACCACTACATCGTCAACGGCGCGCCGTTCAGCGGCACCGGATTTGGTTACAACCCAAGCGCGGCGACAGCGGCCGGCAACGAGACCGATCCACTACTGACGGCCTTTGATCCAGCTTTCAACTGGCCTTATGCTCTCACGCCGAACGCGGTTGGTTTCGTGCCCAACCCGGCCTTCCTTTACAACGACCCGTCCGGTCTCGGCGGGGCAAACGAGGACTACGACGCGGCCGACTACCAAAACATGTTGCTGGCGCTGCAGATGCCCGAGAGGGTCCCGTTCGGCGGTCTCGAAGTGCCGGCCGGCACGACGCCCATCCCGTCGCTGCACCGGCCCTCGCTGGTCGACTACTGGTTCAATCAACTGGAGTTGGCCGATGCGGCGGGCACCTGGTTCGCGTGGCCCAGCAACGCGACAACTCTCGCGCAGAGGCGGGCCGTCTTTGTCGATCCCTTGAGTCGCCATCAATTCCCCCAGACCGCCACGTGGAACTGGAGTGATCCGCAGCATCGCGACCGGCTGATCGCGTTGAAACGTCGTATTCTCACGGGACCGTCGCGCGAAGATCATCCTTACTTCACGGGCAGCAATCCGAACGGGTTTGCCTTGCCGCTTTGGGACGGCTTCTCGCGATTCGACAGCGACGGCGATGGGGTGCCGGATTACACGGTCGAATTGGACCTTGATGCGGACGATTCGATCCAACCAAACGAGCAGTTCTGGTGTGACTGGGACGTCGACAACGACGGCGACGGAATTCCGGACAGTATTTGGGTCGACGTTGGGCTGCCGGTCCGCTCGGACAAGGAAGGCCGGCTCTATCGGCCGCTGGTCGCCATCCTCTGCGTTGACATGGACGGCCGGCTCAACCTGAACGCCCACGGCTGCTTTCGCCAGACCGAGGGGACCTACTACGTCACGGAACAACTGACCCCGCCTATCGTGGCAGGCGGCGGCAACCAACTGCAGCCCATGCGAGGCCAGGGTGTCGGCCCGGCCGAGGTCAATCTCAACGCCCTGCTGGCGCCCCCGGGCCCCCTCCAGGCCATGGCCCAGTGCACGGCATTGATCGCCAGCCGCTATGGGCAGAACGACGTCGTTCCGGGCTATCCGGCCACGACGCCCAACGACAGTCCGCCGGCCGATCCGCTGGCCGCCAATCAGTGGTTCGACTATCCGGGCATGTACAATCTGTCGTTGTGTTACGACAACGCGACCAACAGCGGGACCGGAACGTATGGGACGCCGGTGGATCTGCACGGGACGCTGGCCATGGGCCTCGACCTGCGGGGGCAGCCGCTCTACGTGGGTTGGTCGGGCTCGCGGGCCGACAACCCGTACGAAATGAACCTCTTCGGCGCGGCGCGGGGAACGCCGGGGCTGCCCGGCTCGCTCAATTCGCCCGACGCGCCGTTTTCGGCGGCCGAGCTCGAGGCGTTGCTTCGGCCCTACGACGCCGACGCGGGCGCGCTGCCCGGCCGGATCGCCGCGCTAGCTCCGTCGTTGTTGCCCTATTTCGACACGACGCAGGGCAAGTGGATTTTTCACAATCGCGAGGTGACCACCGAGAGCTGGTCGCAGCCCACCCCGGCCGTGGTGCTGCCGCCCGAGTTGCGAAGCCCGGCCGATGCGGGGGCCAAAACCCGCGTGGACACTTGGTTGCCAACCCGAAAAGGCTATCAGTTGTCCGATTTGCTGAAGGCCCGGCTGGTTGCCGAGAACACTACGTTGGATGACCCGAATAATTCAACCCAAACGACCACGCTCGACACGATGATGCGCAGCCTGCTCTCGCCCGACATGCTCGCGGGGCTTCGGATGGACGTGAACCGGCTGTTCGGCAGTGGACGCGATAGCAACAACAACGGCGTGATCGACGAGCCGGGCGAAACCGACATCCCCCTGTCGTCACCAGATGTGTTGCGCTATCCCCAGTTCAATGCCCAGGGAGCCTACATCACGCCCGACAGTGTTCTCAACATTCTCGACCCGGACAACGACGGCACGCCCGGGGTCAACTACACGACCAACGGTTATGCCAACGAACGCCAGCTCTACGCGCGGCAGTTGTACGTTCAGATGATCCTGTTGATGAACGCCAAGACAGGCGCCGGGCTGACGGATGCCGAGAAGGACGTGCTCCGTCGGATCGCCCAATGGGCCATCAACACGGTCGATTTCCGCGACCGCGACGCGATCATGACGCCGTTTGAGTATGACATGAATCCGTTTGTGGACGACAGCACGACCCCCGACGGCAATCCGTGGGACGTCGACGGCAAGATTCAGACGCCTACGGCCCCGAGCCTGGACGACGGGGAAGGCTATCGCGGTCTGGTCTGGGGTTGCGAGCGGCCCGAGTTGCTCATTAGCGAGACGCTCGCGTTCCACGATCGGCGGACCGAGGACCTGGCGACCGAAGTAGCCGCAGGTTCGGGAAATGCGTCGAAGGTCGGCCCTAACACCAGCGACGATAAAGATTTTGACCAGCGGCGTCGGCCCCAAGGGTCGTTGTTTGTCGAGCTTTACAATCCATGGACCAACACCGAACCGAAGCCGGGCGAGTTGTACAGCTCATTGGATGTCACCGGCGGCGTCGACCTGGGCAAACTCGAGCCTGTTCATGGAACGCCCGTCTGGCGTCTGGCGATCGTGAGTGAGGTTGTCAATCCGGGCGACGTGGTCAAGGACCCCGACGCGCCCGTGGCGACCGACCGCCCGACGATCGAGCGGGCCGCCTATTTCGTGACTCGCGACGGGTCGAACGTTCCGACGGACACGCAGGGGGGCACCATCAAGATCAAGTACTATCGAAGGAACACCGAGAGCCCCATGGCGCCGATCCGCCCGGGCCGCTACGTGGTCATCGGGCCCGACGACCAGATTAACGACGGCAAGTCGGTCACGTGCATCGGCAACTGTCCGCAGGGCGCGAACACCCGGCGCATCGAGCTTCATCCCTCGGCCAACCCGAACACGGCGGACCAGGTAAAAGTCTATGCCAATGGGCAAACCGATCAGTTGGCCTCGCTGAGCATTCAGAATCCGACGGCCATCATGTTGGGTGGACCGGGCCGACTGAGTATCTCGGAACCGGCCGCCGTGGCCGATCGTTATGATTCGACCGATCCCAGCGGGGGCGCGTACGATCCGAACACCGAAACGTATCCCGTGCCTTGGGACGTCCCCCAGGACAAGCAGAAGCAACCGGGTTTCTGGGACAGTTGTCTCAGAAACAACGGCACCCATGAACGGCTTGCCGTGGTCCATCTTCAGCGGCTGGCCAATCCGCTGAAGGAGTACCATCCCGACGCGAATCCCTATCTGACGATCGATTCGATGCAGGTCGATCTGACGACGTTCAACGGCGTTGAAGCCGTGCCCTCGTCCAACTACAGCGACGAGGACAAGAGAAGCGAACCCGACAATTTCTTCAGCCGCGAACGAGGCGAAGCTGAGGAGACCGTGGCCGATGCTAATAGGAGTTACAATTTGTGGCTTCAGTTGAAGCTCGATTCAAACGCGCCTGAGTCGCCCAACGAAGTTTCGCCGGTCGACCTCCACGTCTATGGCGAACCGTTTGCCTGCACGCTCGGCTATTTGAACGAAGGATACCAGCCGGCCGTGGGCACGCAGCCGGGTTGGAGCCCGACCGACGAGACCACGTCCGGCGAATTGGCGGCCTATTACGGATCGCCAAAAACAAAGGCCTTTCCGTGGCTGACCTGGTTGAACCGGCCGTTTTCGAGCACGGCCGAGTTGATGTTGGTGCCGAAGGCCCGCTCGTCGCAATTGCTGACGCCCGACGACAACAATGCGGCCACGCCGAATTTCATTCTCGCGCCCGCATCGCCCGACCCGTACAAGAAAGCGGAAGAGCCGTTCGGCCACCTGGTCAACTACTTCTATGACGACGATACGCAGAATCCGCCGACCGACGTGCCTAACTGGAAGCTGCACCGACTGCTGGAATTTCTCCGCGTGCCGTCGCCGTTTGTCGGCACGGAGTTGCAGGGCAACCCGGCGACGTTCGTCGGCGGCAACCACTCGTTCCATCCGCCGTTCAACCGAATTCCGAACTACCGCGAGCCGGGCAAGATCAATCTGAACACGATCACCAGCCCGACCGTGTGGCGGGGGCTGATGAACCAGTATGCGGGCTTGCCCGGTGTTCCGACTTGGCCCCAATTCGTCGACAGTCGGCGTGGCTACAGCGCCACCACGGGCGACCAGTTCGCGCTGGACGCGTCAGGCAACCACCTGCCCACGCGGTTCGCCGACCCGTTCCGCTCGTTCGCGGGCAAGTACCTGGTGCCCGACGCAAATCTTCAGGCGGCGGTCGGCCAGGAGGTCAACGCGACGCTCCTGCGGCCCACGTCGAACCCGGGCGGCGGTGGGTTCACCAACGACCCGCTGTTCGACTATGGATCGACCGCCGCGTTGAACGACACCACTCGCAATCCGGCGTTTCGCGGTCAGTTGCTCAACCGGCTCCAGAGCATGACCACCAACCGGTCGAACGTCTATGCGATCTGGATCACGGTGGGGTATTTCGAGGCGGAGCCGTGGGTGAACAACGGGACGGGAGTAAATGATCAGGGGTTGACGCAGCCGCAGTTTCTTCAACTCCATCCCGACGGCTATCGGTTGGGCCGCGAGTTGGGGACCGACACGGGCCAGATCGAGCGGAATCGGGCGTTTTACCTGATCGACCGGTCGATTCCCGTCGGCTTCCAACGCGGCGAAGACCTGAACGTCGAAGACGCAATCCTCCTACGCCGCTTCATCGAATAATCTTCTTTTTACCACGGAGGACGCGGAGGTTCACGGAGGAGAAGGGGAGAGATACGTGGTTTTCTTTTTCACCACGGAGGTCGCGGGGGTTCACGGAGGAGAAGAGGAGGAAGGGGGGGAGATGATGAAGCACGAGGATTTGACGCGCCAGGTCATCGACGCGGCCATGAAGGTCCATTCCGCTTTGGGGCCTGGTTTGTTGGAGTCGGCCTATGAAGCGTGCCTGCTCTTCGAACTTGGCAAGCGTGGACTGCACGCGGCCCGGCAGGTCGAACTGCCCGTCGTCTACGACAACGTTCGCATTGACGCAGGCTATCGGATTGATCTGCTGGTTGAAGAAACGGTCGTCGTGGAACTCAAGTCGGTCGAGCAATTTCTGCCCATCCATGAAGCTCAACTGCTTTCCTATCTGAAGCTTAGCGGAAAACAGGTTGGTCTGTTGATTAACTTCAATGTGGTGCATCTGAAGGACGGCTTGAAGCGGATGGTCAACTCTTGATCCGATTCCTCCGTGTACCTCCGCGTCCTCCGCGGTGAGACATTGAATAATCTTCTTCACCACGAAGGGCACGAAGAAACAAGAGGTAACGGGGGCGATGCAATCCCGGTTAGTCAGGCTCTGCCTGACCTACTTCTTTTCTTCGTGCTCTTCGTGGTGAATCTTGGCTCGACGACAGTCAACAGCACGACCGCGCCGAGCATTCGCATGATCCAGCCGAAGAGAAACAGACACGCGAAGTAGCCCCCGACGATGCCGCCGGGCAAGACGAACGCCGCGTCACGGAAATGGTCGTGAATGGCCCCGCCGGCGATTGTGCTGGCCGCGCAGCACAGGCCCGAGACCGTGAAATAGACCGCGATGTGGGGCGTGTTCGACTCTTCGGGCGAGAGGGTGAGCATCAGATTGGGCAGGGCCACGTTCAGCCCTGCATACGCGATCCACACGACCCAAGCCACGGCGATCCACCAGCCCCGGCCGGGCACCGCGAGAAAATAGCACAGCGGCCCTTGGGCGACCATCAGGAGGCTGGCGAGCAAGACGGGCCGATTGCCCAACCGATCGGCCAGCCGTCCCGCCGTTGGGCTGAGAGCCCATTGTCCCAGCCGCATGACGGTCTTCAACGCGAGCATCGTGGCCAATCCGAAGCCGAGGACCTGGGCCGGGTAGACACTGACGGCCGGATTGGTGATGCCGTTGAACAACGAAAACCAGCAACCAAACAATAGCAGCCGCCGGAACGGCCCATCTCGAAACGGCGACAGCAAAGTGGACCATTTCATGCGGCGCCGGGCCGACTTGATCTTGTCGGGCGCCTGGGCCATAGCGCGGCGCTGGCCCAGCGCCGAGGTGTCGGCTCGCGACATCGATCCAAGCGGAATCACCGCAGCCAGCATGAAGCCCACGCCGACCAGAGCGGGCAGCGCATAGGCGACCCAACGCGCTCCGCCCGGATCGATCGCGTGGACTCCCCAGGTGTGAAGCGCGGCGGCCAGCATCCCGGCGGCCTGGCCCAGCACCATCCATCGTTCGCGCCGGCCGATGAATCGCCCACGAATGGGCAAGCGAACCAGATCGGCCAGCCAAGACCAGAGGGCCACGGTGGCCAGATATTGGAACAAGTGGTAAACACACCAAAGCGAGATGAGGACCGCCAGTGAATCGCGCGCGGCACCCAGCCGGTCCGGCGCGGCCAACAGCGGCAACCCGGCCAACACGAGTGCGCTGGCCAGGAAACTGCCGATGCAAAATTGCTTTCGGTCGCCGAGCCGCCCGATGAGCGTTGGGGCGGCCATTCGCAACGCGCCCACCAGGTTTGGCGCGGCCAGGATCAGACCGATGCCGACCCCCAAGCCGGGCGAGTTGAGTTCCAGGGCCAAGTAGACAACCAGCAGCGTGCTGGCCAGGCCGTTGCCAATTGCCCAAAGTCCCCCGTTCCAATAGGCCAGCCGCCGCGCACGACGACGAGCCGCGACCGTCAAGCGATTGGGTACGTGAGAACACATCGCTGCTACCCCGGAGGAAAGAAACCCATGGCGTCTTGGGTAGCATAACGTCTGGTTGCCCGAGAGTACAACCGTTTGAAGAAAACCGAGCCGCGCCCGTCAGGAAGCGGTTTGATTGATCAAGTCGATAGACCGTTCCCTCACGAAGCGCGGCTCGGTTTGGTTTTATTCGGTTTTGACTGTGCTCGGTTCCGTGTTTAGATATCGTAGTACATGCAGAATTCGTAAGGGTGGGGCCGCAGCCGCATGGCGTCCACCTCGCGCTCGCTCTTGTACCAGATCCACGTATCGATCACGTCGGGCGTGAAGACGTCGCCGCGAAGCAGGAAATCGTGGTCCGCCCGAAGCGCGGCCAAAGCCGCTTCCAACGAAGGCGGCGTGGTCGGAACGTCCTTCAGTTCCTCGGGCGAAAGATCGTAAATGTCCTTGTCCAGCGGATCGCCCGGATCGATCTTGTTCTGGATGCCGTCTAACACGGCCATCAGCATGGCCGAGAAAGCCAGGTAGGGATTGCAGCTCGGGTCGGGGCAACGGAATTCGATTCGTTTGGCCTTCGGGCTGGAACTGTACATCGGAATGCGAATGGCCGCCGAGCGGTTTCGCTGCGAATAGGCGAGGTTCACGGGCGCTTCGAATCCCGGCACCAGCCGCTTGTAGCTGTTGGTCGTCGGATCGGTGAACGCCAGGAGCGCCGGCGCGTGCTTCAGCAATCCGCCGATGGCGTACATCGCCATGTCGCTCAGGCCCGCGTAACCGCTGCCGGCAAAAAGCGGTTCATCGTTCTTCCAGAGCGAAATGTGCGTGTGCATTCCCGAGCCGTTGTCGCCGAAGAGCGGCTTGGGCATGAACGTGACCGTCTTGTTGTGACGAGTCGCGACGTTCTTGATGATATACTTGAACATCATCATGTCGTCGGCCATCTTGACCAGCTTGTTGAATTTCAGGTCGATCTCGGATTGGCCCGCGGTACCCACTTCGTGGTGCTGGCATTCGACTTCCAACCCGCAATCGAGCATCGTCTGCATCATCTCGTTGCGCAGATTCATCATTTGGTCGGCCGGCGGAACGGGGAAGTAGCCTTCCTTGTAACGCAGCTTGTAGCCGAGGTTGGGGTTCTCGTCCCGGCCGCGATTCCATTGGCCTTCGATGCTATCGACCTCGTAGAAGCCACCAAACGGCTGTTGGTCGAAGCGCACGTCGTCGAAGATGAAGAATTCGGCTTCCGCGCCCATGTAACACTCGTCGCCCACGCCCGTGCTCTTCAGATAGTTGATGGCTTTTCGGGCCACGTTGCGTGGGTCGCGGGTATAGTCCTCGCGGGTGATTGGATCTTGGATGTTGCAGATCATCGACAGGGTGGGCAGTTCGGTGAAGGGGTCGAGCGTGGCCGTGTCGGGCTGGGGCACCACGAGCATGTCGCTCTCGTTGATTGCCTTCCAGCCGCGGATGCTCGAACCGTCGAATCCGAGACCGTCCTCGAAGATGCTCTCGTCGAGCGCGCCGGCCGGAATCGTAAAATGCTGCCACAGGCCCGGAAAGTCCATGAATCGCAGGTCAATCGCCTTGACGTCCTTTTCTCGACAGAGAGCCAATACTTTTTTGGGAGTCATGGACCCCTCCTTTCCCGTAGAAACGTGGTTGTGTAGAAACTCCGTTGAATGTCTCGATTCCGCTTGTGAAAAACGGGAACTTCCCGCTATTCTCGGCAGCCACCCTCGAATACTTGATTATGAGGCGTATCCGGACGCCTGAAAGGATTGCAACAGTGCAAAGATAATACCGAGTGGGGGAGGATGCCAAGGGGGCTATGGCTGTAACCCGTTATACAGAAATAGGTTAAGTTGTTTTATCGGCATTATCGGAATTCGGCGTTGAACGCGATCCGTGCCTACGATTCGCGCAATCGGCGTCGCGAGTTTGGGCAGGCAACGCTGGCTCTTGTGCTGAGCCCAACCCTCAAGCGGGAATTACCAGTTTTCGGGTTTCAACTCAATCACGTCGCCCACTTGGCAGCGATTGGCCCATTGTTCGAGCTTTCGGCGATAGGCCTCGCCGGAGGCGTCGAGGGCCCCCGCCGGGATCTTCGCCAGCACGGCTCGCGCCTGGGCCGGTTGCCGTTGGTGGCGGATGAGAATCTCGGCCAACTTCAATCGCGCCCGCGGCGCCTCGTCGGTGTACGTTCGCAGATATTCCACCATTACCGGTATCGACTCGCTGAACTGCTTGGCGCGGTGGTAACCGACGATCATTTGTCGAAAGACGGGCTCGGGCAGCCGCCAATCGAGGACGCTGCCGTAACTCATTCCGGACAGCACGGCGGTGAGGCACCGCAGCGTGCCCATGATCACGGAGAAGACCAAGACGGTCAGATCAAAGAAGAATGGGTGGACCCACAGGATGAGAATGCAGCTCATTTCGTTCATCGGTGCCCAAACGAGCGACATGGCCATCAGGCCGAAGATGACGTTCGACGCACCGGCCGAGCCAGGACCAACGCTCGCGGGCACGACCATCTGCTCGAACATGCACTGACCGATGCCCATTCCTAGATAGACAAGCAAGAATCTCCACCAGCCAAGCTTGCCCTCGACGAGCAAACCGAACCCCTAAAGCGCCAGCATGTTTCCGACCAGGTACTCGATGCCCAGGTGGATAAAGTTTGCACTGATCCATTGCACCGGCTTCAGACCGACACTGTATTCGAGAATCCAGGGGTAGAGCGCTGCCTCCACGTCCGGTGCCTGCATGAGCGTGATGAACACGAGTATGTTGATGGCGATCAGGCCAACCGTGATGATGGGCCAGTGGTAGAGCGGTGCGTCGGTGTTGTAAGGGAAAAATATGGAACTTGATTGCCCAGAAAGGTCCTTGATGCGAACTGGCGTCTCGCGCAAGGCGTTCCGCGGTTGCGGCGTTCACCCCGACACGGTTGCCATAGATGTATTCGCGGAAACGCCCATTTCCTTGGCTACGAAACCAATCTGCACTTTCTGAAATGTTGTTCAATTCAAACGGCCAGCGCTGCGAGGCGCCGGGCTAAGTGGAGAAATTTCCGTGGGAGCCGCC